>DATINP010000073.1:0-9605 GCA_035474135.1 Chloroflexia bacterium
TGCCACGTAGCGGCCGTTGCGGTAGACCTCGCGGCGAAACGGATCCAGCCGCAGACCTGCAATCTCTCGCACAGGCGGTCTGTTGTGTGCACGCCTGCGGTCGAGGGCTCTGAGACGGAGCACGAGTTCTCGGAGTTCGAATGGCTTCGTGAGGTAGTCGTCGGCGCCGAGTTCGAATCCGGAGGCCTTATCGTCGAGGCGGTCGGCAGCGGTGAGCATGAGGATCGGCATGCCGCTGCCGGAGGCGACAATGTGTTCGGCAATCTCGTCGCCGGAGGGGCCGGGGATATCGCGGTCGAGGACAGCGATGTCGTAGGCGTTGATGCTCAGCAGTTCCAGAGCGGTGTCACCATCACCGGAGATGTCTGCCGCGATCGCTTCCAGGCGTAGGCCATCGCGGATGGCTTCTGCCAGATAGGGTTCGTCCTCGACGATCAACACACGCATGCTCCGATTATAACAAGCTGGCACATATCGTTGCCATATCGAAAACCACATACGTGCTGGCAACACCACTCTGACTAGACTGGAGGCATGACCTATAGCGAACCGGTTTGAAAGGAAGAAAGCAGCATGGATAGGTTGAAGGTCGGAATCATATTCGGGGGTTGTTCTGAAGAACATGCCATCTCTATTAAATCTGCGCAAGAGGTTGCAAATAATCTAAATATCGAAAAGTATGAACCGTACTATATCGCAATTACGAAGTGCGGTGCTTGGAAGCTTTGTGATGGCCCTGACGCAAATTGGGAAAGCAGTAGTTGCCGTCCGGCTGTGCTGTCACCGGACAGAAGCGTGCACGGATTGCTTGTTCTTGAGCAGGGACGATACGAAACAATCCGTTTGGATGTGGTGTTTCCCGTTCTGCATGGCAAACTTGGCGAGGATGGCGCGATGCAAGGTTTGTTGGAGCTTTCAGGCATCCCTTATGTTGGCTGCGATGTCCAGAGTTCTGCTCTGTGTATGGACAAATCACTTGCTTACCTCGTCGCTAGAAGCGCGGGAATTGCTACGCCGAATTTTTGGACTGTCGCCAGGAACGAGAGTATTGATCCCGATAGGCTCAGTTATCCCGTCTTTGTGAAGCCGGCCCGTTCGGGTTCATCTTTCGGCGTCAGTAAAGTATCTCGAAAAGAAGAGTTGCTTAGTGCGGTGGAAGCCGCAAGACAGTATGACTCGAAGATGTTGATTGAAGAGGCCGTCGACGGCAGCGAAGTGGGGTGTGCAATATTGGGGAACGATATGGATTTGATTGCAGGCGAGGTAGATCGAATATCCCTATCTCATGGTTTTTTCAGAATCCATCAGGAGAGTGAGCCTGAAAGCGGTTCCGAGAACTCAACCGCAATCGTTCCCGCTGACATTTCGGCAGAGTCGCGCTTGCTCGTTCAGGAAACAGCAAAGGCCCTATATCGCGCACTTGGATGCAGTGGGCTTGCGCGGGTTGATATGTTCCTGACAGATGAAGGACGATCCGGTCATGGAAAAGTAGTTCTCAACGAGGTTAATACTTTGCCCGGTATGACCTCATACAGCCGCTATCCGAGAATGATGGCAGCCGCAGGGTTGCCGTTGGCCGAAGTGATCGACCGCATTGTATCGCTGACACTGGCAGGAAACATAAGATGAAAGACGATTCGGTCTATGATGATTTCGTCTTTGTAGACGAGTTTGTATCCGGAATACGTTGGGATGCTAAGTACGCCACGTGGGATAACTTTACCGGCAAACCGGTGGACGGATATATGACAAATCGAATTGTCGGTACGAGGGCTTTGTGCGCAGCCCTGGAAAGAGCGCGAGATAAGGCCGCAGCCTTTGGTTTTGGCTTGCTTCTTTGGGATGGTTATCGCCCTCAACACGCCGTAGAATGCTTTCTGCGCTGGTCAAAAGAGCCGGAGGATGGCCGGACGAAACTAAGACACTATCCGAACATTGACAGACCCGCGATGTTTGAAAAAGGATACGTGGCCGCTAAGTCGGGCCACAGTCGGGGCAGCACCGTTGACCTGACGCTTTATTACCTGGCTACCGGTGACCTTGCTCCAATGGGCGGTGACTTTGATTTGATGGATTCAATCTCACATCATGGAGCAAAAGGAATCACGCCAGTCGAAGCGAGAAACCGTCAATACCTTCGTTCTATCATGGAGGACTGCGGTTTTAATGCGTACGATTGCGAATGGTGGCATTACACACTGAAAGACGAACCTTATCCAAACACCTATTTTGATTTTCCCATCACATATAGGCAACATGATCTATATGACAAAGGGAACGTCATGCAGATACGACCGGCGCGCAGCTCTAATACCGAGGCCATCAACGAGTTACTCGACCATCTGGGCTATCCCCAGGATGGTCAGGCAACGACCGCGGCCCACCACTCCCGCTCGCTGGCGGCCTCATCCTCCCCGGCTGTCCCAAAAATGGGAATTACAATATATGGGTGCGGGCAGGACGAGGCAGCTTTATTCAGAGAGATGGCACCTCGCTTTGGCGTTACGCCAGCTATCACTGATGCAGCGGTATCTGAAGCCAATATTGAACTGGCATTTGGAAATCGATGCATCAGCGTAAGTCATAAGACTCAAATAACGAATTCCATTCTTCTTGCGCTCAGCCAGGCTGGCGTAATGTATATCTCTACAAGAAGCATCGGATATAACCATGTTAATGTGAGATACGCGGAGAGCGTCGGTATTTCCGTTGGAAATGTCGCTTATTCGCCTGATAGCGTGGCTGATTACACATTAATGCTGATGCTGATGGCTGTGCGAAATGCGAAATCCATTATCAACCGTGCAAATGGTCATGATTTCAGATTGAATGATGTACGTGGGAAAGAATTACGCGATATGACCATTGGGGTAGTTGGAACGGGACGCATCGGCGCGGCAGTTATAGACAGGCTGCGGGGCTTTGGCTGCCGTATATTAGCCTGTGACAATCGTCCCAAAACCTCTGCCGATTATGTTCCTCTTGATGAATTGTTACAGCAGAGCGATATTGTAACGCTCCATACCCCACTTAACCCGGATACACAACATCTCTTAAATGGTCAACGTATTGAGCAACTGAAGCACGGCGCGTTTATAATCAATACTGGACGTGGGGCACTTCTTGATACCGAGGCCCTTATTTTGGCGCTGGAAAGAGGCAAAATAGGCGGCGCGGCGTTGGATGTCCTCGAAGGAGAGGAGGGAATATTCTATGCTGACTGCAGAAACAAACCCATTCAAAACAAACTGTTGTTGAAGTTGGAAAAGTTCCCGAATGTGCTTATTACTCCGCACACCGCGTATTACACAGAACACGCCCTGAGCGATACTGTTGAAAACAGCATTGTCAATTGCCTCAAATTTGATACGGTCGCGAGTAGCATGACACATGCAAGCATGAGGAACCCGGCATAGCTAAGGGTAAGTTTGACGCGAACGCTCTTCCTATCCACGGGCCAGTAGTTAAACTACCGGGCAGGTCAAATGAAGCGGCTATTTACCACTCAGACGCACGTAACTCTCGTCAACGTACCAGCTCGGCCACCCTTTCCTCACGTCTGGCTAGCGGAAATTGTTGAGAGCGGTGAGGGCCATAACCAGGCCAATTGTAACTACTGCGGCGGCGCTGGCGAGAGGCACCCAACGGGTCCAGAAGCTGGATTGGGTGAAGGATGCAGCCCGGCTTCGTTCGAGTGCACCCCTGGCGCTCACCAGAACGACGCCTATGGCGATTAGCACGGCGGCGAGTCCTATGCTGAACGAGATAACAAGGCCCAGGCCCAGTGCGAACTGGCCCACACTGGTGGCGAGGAGCAAAATAGCCAGAGCGTCGGGGCAAGGTACCAGGCCGCCGCTTACCCCCAGGCCGATCAGGGAGCCACGGCTTAAACGGTCGGGCAGCGCGTGGCTGTGTGTATGCCCATCATGTGTGTGAGTATGTCCATCGTGGGCATGCGCATGTGTGTGCGTATCATGGTCAGAATGATGGTGTGGCTGCTCCAGCGACCCGGCGGTGGCGAAGGTCTGTGTGGCAGGCGACAACTTTGTAATCTTTATCGCCTTCGCTACCGAACTCCCGCTGTCTACAGCGAAGACTCTGCTCTGCCGGGCTACGGGAGACGGTTGGGCCACTGCTGGGGCTGTGCGTCCGGACTGAGCGTCGCGCCAGCGCGTGAAGAGCAGATAGCCGCCGAGGAGGAGAACCAGCACGCCTGCGCTCAGTTCGAGTATGGGTTGAAGGTTGCGCGGAACCGTGAAGGTGCTGACAAGCAGAAGGATGAGGCCCAGGACAACCACGCCTATCGTATGGGTGAAGGTGACCACGCCGCCCAACAGTACAGCATCGCGAACGCGGCCCCGAGAGCCGATGAGGTAAGCGGCAACCATTGTCTTGCCGTGACCTGGGGTGAGGGCGTGCAGTGCGCCGATCAGCAAAGCAAGCATTGCGAGGTCGAGGCCTGCCCACAGTTCGCCGTGCCAGTTGCGCAGGCTATCGAGGATACCTGTAACAGCCGAGCCGCTCGAGCTATCCGAGCCGCTGACGGGTGCAAGACTGGGAGTGGCCGTTGCCATTGCTGATGGTGTGGCGGGTAGCGCTGTCGGCGCGCCCTGGTAGTAGGGCGGCGGAGCCATCTCTCCCTGTGGGACGTTGCTGGCTTCCTCAGTTGTGGGTATGTGATAGACGATTTGGAACGTGGCAGGATACTTGTTACGAGACACGCTCTGCGGTTCGGAGTCGTTCGCTGTGTCATCGGCGACGCTGATAAAATACTCATCGAAATCCAGGTAGTTGTCGCCGTAGGTTATCTGGATGCGGTGCTTGCCTGCAATAGGTTCGGACCAGGTAGCGGTGTACACGACCTTGATTGGGTGATCAATGCTCTGGATAAGGTCGCTCAGGCTGATAGAGGGAGCCTGGCTGATGCTTGGCTGGAGGGCTGTGCCGTCCAGGGTCAGGCCCAGTGTGGCCGGGTGTGCCTGGAACCAGGCTTCGGATTCGCTCTGTGAAGTCTGGCCGTCGCCGTTTGTATCAATCGTACGGTAGACCTGGGGCACAAGCTCGGGGCTGACGCGCAGGTACGATTCCACCGTGAGTGTGGTGGGAGTGAGGCTGACGATGTAGTCGTGCAGCACGGAGGGCGCGGGGTGGGCGAGGGCGGCGGGCGCGTTGGTCAGGAGCAGGGTGCAAACCACCAGCACTGCCAGTAGGCGTATCCGGAACACTCGAATTACAGAGATAACATGTTGCATGGTTTTCATCTTTAAAGTGTGGGCGGCTCAAGTGAAGCTGCGGGTGTGAGCGTAGCCGGTGCGGAGCGGTGGGTGCGGCGGCGCAGGGTTTCTTTGATCAGGTCAATGTCCTGGGGTGTGACCAATTTAAGCATCCAGGCGCCCACCAGGTAGAAGAGGGCGCCTGCGGGCACGTAGAGCAGGATCGATAGCCCAGCCCACCGAAGCCCGGCGACCAAAAGCACCATAGCCCCGCACAAAGCCAGGATCTCCAGGCTGGGGCGGACTACTTCGGGCTGCCGTATTCGCTTGGGCAGGACTATCCAGCCCCATACCAACAGGGAGGTTTCGCCCAGAAGGTTCGCCAGGCTCGCGCCTATAGCACCGTTGCCCATGTTGCTCTGGGTGAACCAGATAAGCACGACATAGAGGGGCGGAAAGACACAGACAGCAAACACCGAGATCTTGAGCCACTGCTTCTCCTGGCCGATAGCCACCGCGAGGGTCGCCACCACCATCATGACCCCGGTGACAGGGAGGGCAAGGGCGAGCAAGCTCATGGGGAGGGTAGCGTTTTGGAATACCTCGGGGTAGTTGAGCAGGCGGAATAGGTCGGCAGAGGAGATAGCCAGACCGGCACCGATGGGCGCCATCACGAGCAGGGTGCCCACGGTGGCCCGGTTGGCGGCCCGGTCGAAGGCATTGCCGGGGCGCACGTAAAGCTCGCAAAGCACGGGGAGCGCGACGGCAGTTACGGCACTGGGGATGATGATAAGCATACTGGTGATCTGCGCCGCCGACGCGAACCAGCCTATAACGTGCTTATCGGCGAACAGACTCAGCAAAGTCGCATCGATCTGTCCGTATGCAGACTGGAGGAATGTCCACAGGAAGAGGGGCATACCGCCGATAAGCAGGGCACGTACGATAGTTCGGTTGAAGCTCCACTTGATGGGATGATGCCGGAAATAATAGACGAGCACGATACCGAGTTGGATAGCGGTGCCCAGGGGAAGGCTCAGGGCATAGGTGATCGCGTCGGCGCCTGTGAGAAGCAGACCCACCCCCACGCCCGTTGCAAGCATTTGCCCGATTGCGGTGGCTATGGCGCGCCAACTCATCTGCCCCATTGCTTGCAGGCCCGACTCAAAGACATTCGAGATGGTGAACAGCACCATCTGCAAGCCGAGAATGAGGATTACGGCCTGGGTTTCAGCAGAGTAATTGAGGAGGCGGGCGATTGCCAGCACGAGTACCAGCACACCCGCGCTCATAACTATGCGCAGGCCGAAGGCGTTGCTTATATAGCTGTCGAGGAGGGTCCGGTCGCGGGCTACGGCACGCACCATGTACGTTGAGACGCCAAGGGTAGTAAAGACGCCAAAGAAGCCAGTAAAGGATATGGCGAGGTACACATCGCCAAGGCCCCCATCGTGCAACCTGGTAGGAAGTACGAGTACTTTGACGAAGTTGAGTATGAGGGAGAACCAGCTGGAGCCTAGTACTACTAAGAAGGTCCGTAACGTTCCGGCGCCGCGGTACATTTATTCCTCCATCCGATGAAACCGAGTTCTGAGTTCTGAGCGCCGGGGTGCGGGTTGCGTGACCCGGCGCTCGCTCGTAGATTATGGCCTTATGGTTGTGTCTATCAGGGTGCGGTGATCTTGGCGATGAAGCCCGGCAGTGTATCGCTGTCCGAGATGCCTATGCGGGTAAGCTCGAACATGTTGATAAAGTCGGTATGTTGCATCTCCTGGCCTATGATGACGGCGGCATGGAAGCCACTGTGGGCGATTGCCCATTCTGCCGAGTCGGGATACTGGCCGTACGGGTAGGAGAAGTTCTTGGCCGGAGCGCCCAGGAAGCTAACGAGGTCGTTCTGTGATCCCCAGACCTCGGCCTGCTGCTGGTTCGCCTGTAGGTCGAAGAAGTGGACATGGTGCTGGGTGTGCGAGTCGGCAGCAAAGCCGTCGGCTGCCATTTGGCTGAGCATATCCCAGTCCATGTGCATGTGTTGAGGCTCGCAGCAGATGTCCCAACTGTTGATCTGGTCCATGTATTGGGTGACGGTGAAGATGCTTCCTGTGAGGTTGCGCACATGCATAACGGGGTAAGCATAGTCATAGATGTTCTCATAGGAGTCGTCGAATGTAAGCCAGATGGGTCGACTGGGGAGTGCGGTGCCTTTGTAGATGTAGTTGTAGATGTCTTCGCCCGTGACGGTATGCCAGCTGTTGGTAGAGAGGTAGTCCATCTGCTGCACGAAGTTGACATAACTCACCCAGTTGCCGCCAGGGGCCGTGGGGTTGACGTTGTGGTACATAAGGATCGGCACGGCCTGGTTAGAGATCTTGGCCGGGTTGCTGATCGTGAGTGCGCTGTTCTGCTGGTTATTGTCGATTGCGCCGTTGAAGTCGGGATCGCCGATTTCAAAGATGACGTCGTAGGTATGTGAGCCGGCTGCTATATAGCGCGGGATTACGAACGTGCGGCTTGCGCTGGTTGCGCCCGGGCCTACGTTGATAAAGGTGTCGTTGCTGAGGTCGTTGATCCACTGGGTGGTGCCGGTCTGCCTGACCCGCATCCTCAGGATCACGCCCTGAGTAGAGTTGAGGTCGTTCTGGATAGTGAAGTTGCCCGTGATGCGGTTGAGCACGCCGTTTTGCAATGTGATCGAGTTGGAAGCTAGCGCGGCGGTTGTGATCTCCAGCCCACCTGTGTAGGACGCGGAGGCGGCTACCCAGACGAGGTTGGCCACGGTGCGAGTGCTGATGACGTTGCCGTTAGACGGGTTGAGAAGGCTCCACGTGAAGTCGTAGCTGCCTCCGCCGACGGTGGCCGGGAGTACGAATGAGCGAGTATAGGTATTGGTGCCTACTGCGGCGCTGATCACAGTTTCATGAGCAGCATCGGTGATGGCGCCGAAGCCACCTTGCCCACTGGGGGCGAGGCTCGCGCCTAGCTTGACCGATACAGCGCCTCCCGTGTTATTGATCACCTTGTAGCTCAGGTTGATCGTGCCGCCCGCGTTCACGCTGATGTTGGAGGGCTGGGTGACGCCGAGGGTTACGCCGGGAGGGTTGGGAGTTGGCACGTTGGTGGGAGTGTATGTGGGGATGCCCACGCTGGGCGTAGGTGTCGCCGCCGTTATAGTAAGGGCATTGGTTTTGACCTGGCTGCCGTATTGGATCGAGAAGGCGGTATTCCATAGGCCAAACGACACGTTGTATACCCCAGTGCTGTCGTCGGGTCTGATGTAGAAGTTGCGGCTTACGTTAGAAACGCCCGCGGGTACGCTGACCAGGCGGTCATTGCCGGGGTCAGTGTACTGGTTGCCGTTATTTGAGATATCGGCTCCGAGCGCGTAAGTGGCTGCAGAGGGGCTAAAGATCGTGAAGTTGAGTGTCACTGTACCACCACGGGGCACGCTGGCAGGGCTGACACTGACGCTGCTGAGCATGGGTGCGGATGGCGTGGGCGTGTTGCTCACCAGTGGGGTGTTCGTGGCGGTAGGTGGCGTGCCTGTGATTGTAGGCGTGGATGTGCTGGTGGGTCCGGTGGGCGTGGCGGTGGGGGTATTAGTGGGACCTGTAGGGGTAACGGTCGCAGCCAGTATGGTTAGTGCGTTGGAGCGCACCTCCAGCCCGTATTGGAAGCCGAAATGAGCCTGGAAGAGACCCCAGCGTACGTCGTAGTTACCTGCGGATCGAGCGCCGAGGTTGAACAGGCGGGTAACGTTATTCAGGCCGGGGTGTACCTGTATGTCCAGGTCGTTGACGGGGTCGTTCTGGTATGCGCCGGTGCCTGCGGGGGCCATGTCAGCACCCAGGGAGACAAGCTGATTTGTGGGACTCCATACAGTATAGGTGAGCACGAGAGTCTGGCCGCCGAAGGCTGGATTGGGGCCGAGGGCAACCGCCTGCAGTACCGTCACAGAGGGTGTGGAAGTGGGGACATTAGATGTCGGTGTAAGCGTGGGAGTGAGTGTGATGGTAGGAGTACGCGTGGGTGCGGGGGTGACAGTGGCCTGCAGGATTGTGAGAGCGTTGCTCTGCGTGATCAGGCCATACTGGGTACCGAAGCCCTGGGAGAACAGACCCCAGCGCACGTCGTAGCTGCCCGAGACCCGAGAGCCGAGGTTGAACAGGCGAGTAATAGTGTTGAGGCCGGGGTTAATTGCGACCTGCGCGTCGTTGGCCGCGTCGTTCTGGTATGCGCCCGTGCCCGCGGGGGCCATGTCAGCGCCCAGGGAGACGACCTGACTGTTGGGGCTCCAAACGGTATAGGTGAGCACTATGGTGTCGCCACCGAAGGCAGGGTTGGGGCCGAGCGCGGCTGACTGGAGCACAGGCTGGGTGGGGGTCGGAGAGACGG
>DATINP010000074.1:0-23584 GCA_035474135.1 Chloroflexia bacterium
TTACCGCAAGGCGTGCGGCCCACCGTCCTGTCACCCCTTGTAGACGAACTGGCCGAGGCGCTTGGCGTTGTGTCATGCAGGCTTGCCCCCGGCGACGATACAGGTGTTTACCTGGAGGTGCCACGCCCCGATCCCATCCCTGTGCGCCTTCTGCCTCTTGTGCAGAGAGTAGCCGATGTGGTGCCACCCGTCACCGCCACGCTGGGCATGGACAACGAAGGCACGGGCACTCCCCTGTTGCTGCGTCTCGATGCGCCCGACGTGGATCCCGTGCTCATCTGCGGGAACAAGGGCGCGGGCAAGAGCAGGCTTTTGCGCAGTATGGCGCTGTCACTGGCACTCCACAACTCGCCGGACAACGTGCGACTGCTGTTGCTCGATGCAGGCGGCGAAGGGATCGCCTTCCGGGGCATGGACGACCTGCCTCACCTGGCCTGCCCTATCGCCAACGGGCCGATTGATTCGCTGATAAGCCTGCGATGGGCCGTGAGAACCGTTGCGCGCCGAAGCGACACACGTGGGGGGTTGGACGAAGGCAGTGACAGCGGCGAGCTTTTCTTCGACGAAGCACCGGCCACTTCCCAGGTGAACTCGAAAGAGCCTGCCCTGGTGATAATGATCGATGGTGTTGACGCACTGCTGGCAGGCGTAGCCAGGCGCGCATCGGGCAGCACAGAAGCCGCAGGCGCTCTCAACCACCTGCTCGCCGTGGGAAGCAGAACCGGGGTACATATCGTGATGGCGTCAGAGAGGGCCGAACCCGGCCTGGATGCCGATTGGCGGGCGCGTATCACAGGGCCTGTGCCCAGCGCCGAAGAAGGCCGCATCGCCACGGGCATGAAAGGATCGGGCGCGCACAATCTACTGGGGCAAGGCGACTTCCTGATATCGCTCAATGCCGAACTAATACGCTTTCAGGCCGCCCACGTGTCCACCACGGAGGTATCTAAAGCGGTAGCGATGATCAATCAGTGGGCGAACGCCAGGCAGAGCGGCGAAATCGAGAGCGAAACCCAGGCCGAAGATGAAAGCGCCTTTGCGCCCGCAGGCTACGTACCTCGCTCTAATGAAGGTCGGTCAGCCGAGCCGACCCCGCTCAGACGCGCCTGGGTTGGCGACTAAACTCGCGTAGAATGGCTGCCCAAAATCACACCATATTATTTGGAGGAACATGCAAAATGGATATGAGTGGCAAAATCGTCTGGTTTGATCTGTATGCTGAGGACGTAGAACGCGCCGCCAATTTCTATAACAACGTACTGGGCTGGACCATTACTCCCATGTTCGGCAATCCCGATATGCGGATAATAGCCACAAATGATGGCGAACAGATCGGTATGGTAATGAAACGAGAGGCCCCGGCCGCAGCAGATGGAAGTTCGCCTAATACGACAGCCTATATCGCAGTCGAGAGTTTCAAGGACAGTTTCCAGGCAGCTTCTGCCCTGGGCGGAGAAGCCCTGGTGCAGCCCGAGTTTATACCGGGAGACGAAGTGAACGGATTCGCGTTTATCAAAGATAGTGAAGGAAACATAATCGGCATCGTAGCGCCTATGAGCACTGCCCCTGAGCCTAGTGCGGTGGCAGCAGGACAGGCATAGCAGAACAGAAGATCGGTAGCGACCGGCGCTATTAGCTTGTCGCTACCGATCTTCACACGAAGACGTATCCACTAGCTTCCTTCTCCTCTCAACCAAGAAGGTGCGCATAAGATACTCTTCAACCTGAGGGGATCGACAGGGAACCGTGTCCGAGGATCTGTAGGACACCCCAGATCCTCCTCCCCGAAAACTGTGGTAGCAGAGATTTTAGAGTTACTTTAGAGACACATAGTGAGGTAATAGAGCAATGAACAATAGCATACCGGTTGGGCGCCGCTGGACGGACGCCCTGCGTCAAACACTCAAGCGGGTCTATGACCCCACCACGCGTACTCCCATTCCCTGGTTGCTCTCGGGCAAGGCCGCGCTCCATTTACAAGGCGTGTCGGTCGAACCTGACGCAATCGAGTTCCGGGCCATTTCTCCCTTCGCAACCGCCTATTTCGCGCAGTTGATGAAGCCCTATGAAGCGCCCGACACCGCGGCCACCATCGTGTACAGGTTGGGGGGCAATATGCCGCCGTCGAGCCTGTGGAGGTCGAACGTACACCAACGCATAGTAGCCTGGAGCGCCGGCGGGCGTGCAACATGGCTCGGCAGGTGGCCCATGGATGACCTGGACATTTCGGTAACCTATCTGCGCAGTGTGCACCCCGACCCCGTGGGATTGTGCTTGCGGGCCGATACGTGTCGCGTGCGCTGGGAAGGCCTGGATGTGGCGGTCGTGCCGCTTCCCTACGCCCTGGCCGAAGCCTCTCTCAAGAACGACACAGACCTGATACAACGCATAATGCACACCCTGCGTACATCGGGCTACGATCCGAACGAGCTACGCCGAGCGCTAACGCCCCTTCCTCAGGAAAAGGGCGCACGTATCATGCGCTCGCTGGAGTTCAGTATCATTTAGGATCGTAGGTCGTACGTTTCAGATCGTAAGCCATTTGTGGACCTCAAGGATTTTATCGAGCCGTGCGCCATGACTTGACTAAGAATAACTCTCCCATGTAGGTTATAATGGTGGTATCCTACCAGGAGAGGAACACCCGTGCGGCAGCAAGGCAACGGGGCACGGCCACGCCCCACAAACCCAACTACACAGCAAATCAAGCCCGCTGATTTCAACGGCACCGACGGTAAGCAGACACACGATGTCGCCGAGCCTGTGGTGCCCATGCCTGCGGCCAGCGCACGCACGCGCCCCAAAAGTGCCGCGCCCGCTACTGCTGTACAACGCACGCTCAATATCCAAACTATATCCCATAACGATATCACCTGGGTAAACCTTGTGCACCCGGGCGAGGCCGAGATCGAGTGGCTGCAAAAAACCTACGGCTTCCACCCCCTCCACCTCGACGACACGCTATCGAAGATCCAGCGTCCCAAGATCGACGACGAAGATAACTACACCTTCATCGTCATGCACTTCCCTGTCTACTCGAAACTGGTAGGCGTAACTATCTCCAGCGAGGTGGACATATTCGTGGGGGCCAACTTCATAATCACCGCCCACGCGGGCAACCTCAAGCCGCTCACACGGCTTTTCAAGCAGTGCGTGGAAGACCCCGACTTGCGAGCCAAGGCGATGGGGCGCTCGACGGGCTACCTGCTATATATAATTGTAGACAGACTGGTGGACTACTGCTTCCCCATTCTCAACAAGATCGACCTCAACATTGAACACGTAGAGGACGACATCTTCGAAGAACAGGCGCGCCAGACCATCCAGCAGATATCCGTCATCAGGCGCGATGTGATCGCATTCCGGCGCATCATTAAGCCCCTGATGCCCGTAATGGCCAGCCTCGAACGCAAAAATCGCCCCTTCCTCAACGAGGATATGGAAGACTATTTCGGCGACATTGCAGACCACCTCGGTAAGATCTGGGATACGCTGGAAGACTACAAAGAGGTCATCGAGAGCCTCAGCGACACCATGAGCGCCCTCACCAACAACCGCATCAACGAAATCATCAAGGTGCTGACCATCATATCGGTTATCCTCTTGCCACTCACCCTAATTTCGGGTATCTACGGCATGAACATAAACCTACCGGTAGCCAACAACCCTCTGGCATTCGAGATCGTGCTAGGTAGTATGATAATAGTGGTGGCGGCGATGCTGGCCTTCTTCAGGTGGCGCAAATGGATATAGTAAATCGCGCTATAGAGTTCGCGGCGGAGGCACACCGCGACCAGGTTCGCAAAGGCACAAATACGCCCTATATCACACACCCCTATGCTGTAGGGCTTATATTGACGCGGGCGGACTTCGACCCTGAAGTGGTGGCGGCGGGCATACTGCACGATACGATAGAGGATACCACTACCACCCTCGACGACCTACGCGCCCGGTTCGGCGAGCGGGTAGCGGGCATCGTAGAAGGAGCATCGGAACCCGACCGGGGCGCAACCTGGGAAGAACGCAAAGAACACACCCTACACTACTTACGCACAGCACCCTACGAGATCCGCGCGGTCGCGTGCGCCGATAAACTGCATAACCTCACGACCATAGCAGACGCATACTCAATTGAAGGGGAGACAGTATGGAGTCGCTTCAAACGTAGCCGGGCAGCCCAGGCATGGTATTATCGTGGTCTTGTAGATAGTTTGTGCAATGTCGTTCCTGAAGGACAGCAACCGGTGCCGTTCTGCGCCGACTTCTCAGCATTGGTCGAAAGGGTCTTTGGCTCTGCCTGACGACTGGTTTCTGCTCCTCGGCTATTGATTAACCTAATTTGTTTTGCGGAGGATGGAACTATGACACGCTTTATACTTTCCGGGTTCTTTTTCTTCGTCGCGCTGGCTCTGGGCGCGATAGCGTTTGCAGGCTCATCGCAGGCGGGAGCAGGTGTATTGCAGCCCAAGCCACTTGCTTCCCCATCAGCGACGCCCACCTCGCTCCCGCATGAGTCGCTGCCGCCCGGTATCGGTGTGCAGGATGTTACAGGCGCGCTCACCCAACCTGTGGCTATGGCCTTCGACCCCGACGGTAGGCTCTTCTTCATCGAGCGGAGTGGAGCGGTTCGCCTTATTGTCAATGATGTCCTACAGCCCGATCCGGTCATTACCTTCAACGTGGATACCTGCTTCGAGCGCGGGTTGGTGGGGCTGGCTCTCGATCCCAACTTCGCCACGAACCACTACATTTATGTGCAATACACGTCGTTCTCGGGCTGTAGTGATACTTTCAGCAACGTGGCACGCTTCGTCGAACAAAACGGCACAGGCACTGATCCCACAGTCATCTTCGCGACTTCTTTCACAGGCGTTTATCACACCGGCAATAATATCCATTTCGGCCCCGACGGCAAGCTCTATATCTCCACAGGAGATAACCTCGACGACCGCACCGCGCAAAACGTTAGTGACGCGCACGGTAAGATACACCGCATCAACCCTGACGGCTCGATCCCGGACGACAACCCGGTATTCTCTCAGCCGGGTGCCCTACCATCGCTCTATGCTATCGGCCTGCGCAACAGCTATGATTTCACGTTCGACACCATAGTGACGGGGCGTATATTCGCCACCGAGAACGGGCCTAGCTGCGACGACGAGGTGAACCGCATAGAAGGAGGCTGGAACTACGGCTGGCGCTCGTCCTACCCCTGTGACGATGAAAGCCCCGGAGGGCCAAATCCCACCTACAATACAGCACCGCCCTTCTGGTATGTGCCGCAGGGCCCGTGCTGCGTCGCGCCAACGGGCATAGACGTGTACACAGGCACTCTTATCCCGCAATGGCAAAACGACCTGTTTGTATGTACGTACAACGACGGCTACATGCACCACTTCTATATGAGCGACGACCGCAAGACCTACACAGCGTCCAACGTGATAGAGGGCGTCACGTGCAACATGGACCTGCAGATCGCTCCAGATGGCTCGGTGTACTATATGCAGGCGGGTGGTGTATATTCGGGCATGATCAAGCGCCTTGTGCGCACAGATGGTACGCCCACCCCCACTTCCACTCCCTCGGCGACTGGGACCATGACCGATACCCCAACACTCACAAGCACGCCCATACAGAGCGCCACTGGAACTGCCACCTCCACGCCACAGCCCACGTCCTGCTCGATAGCCTTCGAGGACGTACCGATAGACTCTACATTCTACCCATATATTGAATGCCTGGCTTGCAGAAACATCCTGGGCGGGTACCCATGCGGCGGGGCTGGTGAACCATGCAACGGCAACAACGATCCCTACTTCCGCCCCGGCAATAACGTCACTCGTGGGCAACTGGCAAAGATCGTGTCGAACTCGGCAGGCTTCGATGAGCCGACGGGCTTCCAGATATACCAGGACGTGCCCGAAGCCACCGATCCCTTCTACATCTGGGTGCAACGGCTCTCTAATCGCGGGATCATAAACGGCTACCCGTGCGGAGGGCCCGGCGAACCGTGCGTCGCACCAGGCAACAGGCCCTATTTCCGCCCCGGCAATAACGCCACTCGTGGGCAAATCTCGAAGATCATCGCCAATGCCGCAGGGCTGAATGACCCACCGGGCGCGCAGATGTTTGAGGACGTGCTGCCCGGCTCAACCTTCTACGACTACATCCAGCGTCTGGCACAGCAGGGCGCGATAGGCGGCTACCCCTGCGGTGGCGAGGGCGAGCCGTGCGGTCCCGATAATCTTCCCTACTTCCGACCCGCCGCTAATGCCACACGCGGTCAGACAAGCAAGATCGTATCTTTGGCGTTCTTTCCAGATTGCCAACCGTAAATGGCGCGAAGGTGGAGCGCAATTATTTGGTGGCGAGTAGCATGGGCGTTGTTTATCGGCTCGCTCATAATCCCAGGCTGGCTCGCCGCCAACTTTGCGTATGTTGCCACCTACAACGAAACCGACTACGCCGTGCCGTCAGACGTGATTATTGTGTTCGGTTGTCCCAGTTACGAAGGGAACGTAATCAGCACTACCTTCAGCGCATGCTTGCAGGCTCGCGCCCACCATGCAGCCGACCTTTACACTCGTGGCCTTGCCCAGCACATAATTCCCACGGGCGGTCTCACCGGGCCACCCCCCACCGAGGCCGAGGCGATGAGCATTCTATTGCAGGCGGAGGGCGTGCCTGCCAGCGCGATAACGCCGGAAGAGCAGGCACGGGATACCGTGCAGAATGTTCAATACAGCCGGGCCATTATGGTCGCGCATGGCTGGCACACAGCTATCCTCGTGTCGGAGCCCAACCATATCAAGCGTGCAGCACTGATTGCACGCGACGCAGGGCTTGACTTTACTATATCACCCGCCGTTGACAGCCCCGGCTGGCACACTCCATCTGCGCGTTGGCAAAACCTGTGGAGTGATGCGCGCACCCTGATGGGCTATCAAATCAGACGCCTGAGCAACGGCCCGCCATGATACGTTATCATACAGGAGACTAAACTATAGTAAGGACGGCTCATACAACATGGATATGGTTGAAGAAGGCGCGCCCAACCCGATGGGCGAGGCGCTTGTGGACGAACTGCGCTGGATACACGGCATCCTGCGCGAAAACCTGGAGATCATCAGAGGCATCGTGGAGCGCATCAATGGCGGCGCCCCGGCTGAGCAGATACAGGCCGAAATAGACGACTTCGCAGCCACCAGCGCGATATGGACCCTGCGCATAAACTGCTTGCGCTATTGCAGCCTGGTGCATGCACATCATCATGGCGAAGATACCCACTTCTTCCCCGGCCTGCGCCGCGCAAACCCTGATCTTTGCCATGTGATAGATAAGCTGGAGGCCGACCACGTAATGATCGCGAACTATCTCGATAATGTAGACGAGGTCGCCAAACGCATCCTGGAGGATGAGCCTGCGCGCATAGAACTGGCTAACGCACTAAGCGCGCTGGCCGAGCACCTGCTGACGCATCTCGATTACGAGGAAACTAACCTCAATCCGACCTTGCGCCGACTGGTCGCATGGCCACGCCCCTAACTTCCTGTTCAGGGAGCGCTCCTCTATGAAAGGGTCTGATAAGCGTCAATATCGGAGGAACGAACCAACTCTGTTTTGTCATTCTGAGCGTAGCGAAGAATCTCGTTGACAAAGATAAGGTTTGTGGTTCTATGCTTTACGCTCAAAATAGCAGAATAGCGAGGGAACGAGATTCTTCGCTACGCTCAGAATGACAATATCAACTTGGCTCGTTTCCTCCTACTTTGGACTTTTCAGACAGGTTCTAAGGTACTGGGAAATCCCAAACCCACTTCTTCACCTGATGGGATTGCAGAAGTCACACCGGTCTGAACTGTGACTTGACATAAGATCTTATACGGAACGTATAAGTACGAAAGGGCACATAAACAATGGACTATGGACACACACTGGAATTCGGAATCTTCCTCACGCCGGAAGCCGACGCCGCGCAGGAGGTGATGCGCGTTGCGCGCCTGGCCGATACACTTGGGCTTGATTACGTTGGCATCCAGGACCACCCCTACCAGAGGGCACACCTGGAAACTATCGCACTCCTGAGTGCCATCGCCAACACGACACAGCGCATCAGGGTGCAATCCCAGGTGATGTGCCTGCCTCT
The DNA here is from genome assembly GCA_035474135.1 of Chloroflexia bacterium. GTDB lineage: Bacteria > Chloroflexota > Chloroflexia > QHBQ01 > JADMIH01 > JADMIH01. The sequence continues at coordinate 8,147 of DATINP010000074.1, forward strand.
GCGCTCGCCCGCGTTGCTATCCAAGGCGTTTGCCACGATCGATCTGCTGGCTGGACCGGGGCGCACCGAACTGGGGCTCGGTGCAGGCGCATTCTGGCAGGCTATCAAGGGTTACGGCGGCCCTGTGCGCACTCCGGGCGAAGCAGTGCAAGCCCTGGAGGAAGCCATTGAGATCATTCGGGCTATGTGGACCGAGCAGGTAAGTGTACGCTTCACAGGCAAGTATTACACTGTGCAGGGCATACGGCCCGGCCCCATCCCGCCACGTCCTATTCCTATAGGGATAGGCTCGTTAGGACCGCGCATGCTTGCGCTGACAGGACGGCTCGCCGACGACTGGTTCAGCAGCGTACGCACTACCATAGAGATGCTCGCTGACAGCAACGAACGCATCGACGCAGGAGCGCGCGCTGCAGGCCGGGACCCCTCGGCCATACGACGCACTTACGGCCTGAATATGTTGCCCGGCCTCGAACAACTCGATGCCGAAGCATGGATAGCTCGCGCCATGACACTCGCCCTCGACCATGGCATCAGCCGCTTCACTCTCAACCCGGTAGCAGGCGACTGGGACCGCACCCTTCACTTCGTAGCCGAAGAGGTAGCGCCCGTCCTGCGTGAACAGGTAGCGAGAGAGCGCAAGTAATCCTTAGTCTTGAATTAGCTCAAAAAAGCCCCACTGTGTCGCCGTTCCCGTCTATGTCTATGTGGTGGGCCGCCGGGTCGGAACCGAGGCCCGGCATGGTTAGCATGTCGCCGGCGAGAGGATAGATGAAGCCCGCGCCCACACTCGCACGCACCTCGCGTATCGTGAATGTGTAGCCTGTGGGCACATTCTTCAGCTTTACGTCGTGACTGAGGCTGAGCGGGGTTTTCGCCATGCAAATGGGCAGGTTGCCAAAGCCGTTAGTCTCGAAGTCGGCTATTTGCGCGTCAGCATTCTCGCTGTAACCGACATCAGACGCACCGTACATCTTAGTGGCGATAATGCTGATCTTCTCCTTGATCGGCAGGTCCAGCGAGTACAAGAACTGCGGTGAAGCATGAGAACGTTCGGCGGCTGCGACCACCTTCTGTGCCAGGTCCACGCCACCAATACTTCCCTCGGCGAAGGTCGTGCTAACGGCCATTTCTTCCGCGCCTGCTTCGAGCGCGATGCGGCGTACAGCTTCAATCTCAGAAGGGAAATCATCCGGGAAGGCGTTCAGGGCCACCACTACAGGCACCCCGAACATACGCGCATTCTCGATGTGCTTGCGGAGGTTCGCGCCGCCCACGTACACATCGTCCGGGTTCTCGGCCAGCATCTCAGGAGGCAAGGGCTTGCCCGCGGTGATCTTGTACTTACCGGTCTGGCTCTTCAGAGCGCGTATGGTGGCAACCACTACCGCCACGGAAGGCCACAGGCCGGAAGCGCGACACTTGATATCGAAGAACTTCTCGCCACCCATGTCCATGCCGAAGCCCGCCTCGGTAACCACGTAGTCTGACACGCGCAGGCCAATCTGGTCGGCCAGAATCGAAGAGTTGCCGTGAGCGATGTTGGCAAACGGACCCGCGTGGATGAAGACGGGAGTGTTCTCGATTGTCTGCATCAGGTTCGGCTTGAGCGTTTCGCGCATCAGCACAGTAGCAGCGCCCGCGGCCTGTACGTCCTCGGCCGTGATGGGTTTGCCATCGTGGGTGAAGGCCACTACCATCTTGCCGATGCGCTCGCGCAGGCTCTTGATCGCGCCCACGTCCGTGGTACCCGTCGCAAGAGCCAGGATCGCCATTAGCTCGCTGGCGACTGCCATGTCGAAGCCAGTCTGGCGAGGGAAGCCGTTCTTGGGACCTCCCTGCCCTATGGTGATGTTACGCAGGAAGCGGTCATTGACGTCTATCACGCGGCGGATGACGATGCGATCAGGATCAATGCCAAGGGGGTTGTCGTGGAACCAGCTATTGTCCACAAGGGCGGCCATCTGGTTGTGGGCCTGCGTGACGGCGTGAATATCACCGTTGAGGTGCACAATGCTCTCTTCGAGCGGCACTACCTGAGAAAAACCTCCGCCCGCGCCGCCGCCCTTGATGCCGAAGGAAGGGCCTAGCGAGCTTTGCCTTATACAAATCGCGGCATTCTTGCCGATGCGGTTCAGGGCCATACCCAGCCCGATGGCGGTGGTGGTCTTACCCTCTCCGAGGGGTGTAGGCGTGATCGCCGTCACCAGGATGTACTTGCCGAGGGGTCGATCCGAAAATTCGTCCAGTACGTTCAGATCGATCTTGGCTTTATAGTGACCATAAGGCTCAACAAAACGTGCCGGTATACCCATTCTCTCAGCGACCGCGCCAATAGGTTCGACGCGAGCTTCGCTGGCGATCTCAAGACTGGTTTTCATTGTATTCCTTTGTACTAAATAATTTCGCTATTTTAGAAGTCAAATATGTGCGATACCATATTATAACCACGATGGAGGGCGTTCGTCATGTGTGGACGACCGACGACCGACGACCGACGACCGACGGCGGAAGAATCGATCACAAAGGCGTAAGAATGTGGAGTGCAAGCCGACCCACTAGCCCATTGACATATGTCGTATGACCACAGCCGTCCGCCGCTAGTCGTCCGCTGTCTGCCGCCGTCACGTATCACGTACCACATCTCGGCCAAACACTATGTCCATCAGTTTCAAGGCGTTGGTGGACGTGGCGATGCCCGGGAGGAGCTTGTAGTCGAAGGTCATCCTGGCGCCTTCTGAGGTGCCGTTGCCCGACATCACAAGCTCGGTGAAGTGGACGGGGCGGGCGGCTGCGGCTAGCTCGGGGGCGTCGGCGAGCCCCAGGTCGTGGGTTGACACCCCACCCAGCGCACCCATCTCCAGCAGATAGTGGATTACCCTGCGCGCCGCTATCTGGCGCTCTGCTGTGTTCGTGCCTTGTAGTATCTCGTCCAGCAGGTAAAAGAGTTGTGCTCCCCTGTCGTGGGCCTCACGCGCCGCCTCTACAACCTGCTTCAAGCGTTGTAACTCGGCCATAAAGTAGCTCACACCCTGCTCAAGCGAGTCCTCCACGCGCATACACGTCCACAACACCACGGGGGGCATAGCCAGGTGTTGGGCGCACACGGGTCCACCCGCCTGTGCCAGCACAATGTCTGCACCGATCGCCCTGAGCAGCGTGCTCTTGCCCGACATATTAGAGCCTGTGACGAGCAGGAACGTGCCCGCAGGGCCGACTTCCACGCTATTGTCAACGCGCTCTTCGTCAGACAGGAGGGGGTGACCCAATTGAACAGCGGCCAGCCGATCGGTTTGTGCGTCTACGGTAGGAAACACCCAGGTGGGATTGGCGTGGCTAAGCGCGGCGAGCGACGAGAGTGCCTCGGCCTCGCCCAGTGCCGTAATCCAGCCCCGGGCACGCGTGCCGAACCGCGCTTGCCAGGTCTCCAGCCCTCCCAAGAGGAATACATCCCACAGGGTTAGCGCCTGGATGGGGAAGTAGAGTTGGGCCGAAGGGGGTATTATGAAGTTCACACGCTTCTGCAAGCGGCGCAAGGCTGTGTGCGCCGGAGAGGATTCGCTGCCCAGCGCGCTCTGCAATCGCTTCAAGGGTGCCGACTCGAAGTGCGCCTCGGAAAGCAGTTGGAAGGCTTCGGCGTACTGCTTGAAGCCGCGCTCCCCGGCGTTGACCTGCGAGATCGTGGCGTAAAGCTCGCGCCCGACGGTCAGCGAAAAGACGAAGTTTATGCCGGCTACGATAGCCCAGTAGGGGGAGTCTAGCAGCCCAAACACCTGGGCCAGCACGAGCGCCCACAGCAGTGCAATGCTCGCGATAGCAGCAGGGCGCAGCCATTTGCGCTTCGTCAGAGTAGGCGCACTTTCGGCCCACTTCAGAAAGGGGCCAGGATCGGGCTTCTCGTCGCCCGCGCTCATGAGCCTACCGCGCAGCGATAGTTCGTCGCGCAGGTCGAGCTCGGGCGCAAGCTCGGCGACGGCGGCCTGCCGCTCGCTTATCGTTTGGGGAGGGGCAGCGCTCGCAAGCCACGACGCCAACGTACGCTCTCCCACGAGGGTGCCCGCAGTATCGGCCAGTTGGAAGAGAGATGCGTGGCCGAACACATTGAGGTCGCGAGCATAGGGGTCGTCTGGGCGCACCTCGACGCTATGGCGCAATGGTAGTTGGTCCCACAGCCGCTTTGACCTGAGTGTTGCTTCCTCGTTTATGCGTCGCAATTCTTCAGCACGCCGACGCACACGTCCCACGCGGTTGTGCCACCATAACAGCACGAAGAAGGCGGCCAGCAGCACAATACCCGCCACCCACAATGCCATAATCCCTGCCCAGAGACCCCAGATCAGGCCTACCACAGACAGCAAGAACACGAACAGCCGCAGATTCCCAATCTGATTCCACTTTGCATCAAGAGCGGCCCACTCACGTCCAAATCGTTCGGCCCGCTCCCCGTACACTTCGCGCGAAGCCTGCGCCGAGGCAGGCAGATTATTACTCATAAGAATAAGTATATCATGACGGACGGCGGACGACAGACGACGGAAGAATTGATCGCAAAGGACATAAAGTACGCAAAGGCCTAAGAATGTGGGGTGCAAGCCGACTCAGTAGCCTTTGTCGTTCTGAACGCACTGAAGAATCTAAAATGCCAATGTGAGCGCAGTGTCAGCACTTTAGATTCTTCAGTGCGTTTAGAATGACAAAGGCAAGAGGGTACTGACCAACAACCCATTGACGCATGACGCATGACGCAGTACCGCTGTCCGTCGTCCGTCGTCTGTCGTCCGTCGTCCGTCGTCCGTCGTCTGCTATAATACCCCCATGCGTATCGCTTTGCTTGCGCCTTTTGGGCTACAGCCGAAGGGGACTGTGCAGGCCCGTATTTTGCCCCTGGCACACGCGCTTGCTCAGCGGGGACACCAGGTGCGCGTGGTTATCCCCCCCTGGGACGACCCAGCCGCGAGCGCAAACAGGTTCGACCGGGTCGAACTAGCTGTGGGGGCACCGGGGAGCGCGCCTGCGGGGGTGCACATTGTCACCCTGCCTTTGCCCGCTCGAATACCCGCCAGTGCAGCCCTTACCTATGGCCTGATCAAGGAGGCGCTGAACCCATCGCGCCGCCGCTTTTCGGACTCGACTATATCAGCAACCGCAGGGCAGAATGAAGCAGTACGCTCCCTTGCCACGTTCCACGCCGAGGTAGTGCACGTATTCAAGCCTGTGGGCTACACCGGGTTGGCGGGCTTCGCGCTTGGCGCACTGCGCGTGCCCTGGGTGCTGGACGTGGACGACTGGGAAGGGAGGGGCGGCTGGGCCGACGTGAACCCCTATACACCCGCGCAGAAGTTGAGCATCACCCTTATGGAGGCGCTATTGCCTCGGCTCGCACGCGGGGTGACGGCAGCCGGCCGCACCCTTGAAGCGCGGGCCTGGGACATGGGCCTTGCCCGCAGCCGAGTGACCTATTTGCCCAACGGGGTGTGGCGTGACAAGTACGGTGCATGGGCCGCTAAACTTCCTGACCAGGACAAACTCCGCGAAACGCTGGGACTGGGGGGCAGGCCAACTATCCTGCTTTACACTCGCTTCGATGTCTTCCCTATCGAGTGGCCTCTGACCATATTAAAGCAGATCGTCGCGGAGCAGCCGGACGCCGCACTGCTCGTAGTGGGGGAGGGTCTGCGGGGTGAGGAAAAGGCCTGCCTGGACCATGCAGAACACATGGGCTTGCGCGACAACATGGTCATGCCGGGCTACGTGCAGGGCGACACACTCCCTACCTACCTGTCGTTGGGCGACGTGGGCATCTATCCCATGCAAGACACTCTGCTCAACCGCGCCAAAAGCCCCATGAAGGTGCTCGAACCGATGTTAATGGGCATCCCCCTCGTGGCGCATAGGGTGGGGCAGGCGGCAGAGTTCGTAGGGGGTGCGGGCGTGCTCGTACAGCCCGGCGATCTGCCCGGCATGGCCACTGCTACGTTGTCGCTCTTGCGCGATCCCACGCGCCGCGTACGCTTGGGGCAATATGCACAAGTGCGCGTGTGGGACTGCTTTAACTGGGAAAACCTGAGCGAACAGGCCGAAGCTGCTTATGAGCGCGCGCTAGGAAAGTTGGTATAATTAACGGCTACACGATCTATCCATGCTTCAATCTAGAAAGTTACCGGCTTTATGCCCCACCTTCCCAAGCTTGCACTAAGTACGCTATTTTTAGCAGCCACATTTCTATTTTCTCAGGCCCATGTCGCGCCCGCCCAGACAACGGGCGACTTCGTAACCGTTCGCGACAACCAACTCATCTTCCAGGGACAACCCATCAAACTCAAGGGGGTCAATTTCTACCCCAAGGACCAACCCTGGGCCTTTATGTGGAACCGGTGGGACGGCGCGGCCGCGCAGCGTGATCTGGCGCGCGTAAGCGAACTGGGCGCGAACACCGTGCGCATCCTCGTCCCTTATGCCCCGGTCACAGGCTGGACAAGTAAAGATACCGGCCAGGTAGACCCCGTATACCTGGACGAATTGCGCCAGATGGTGCAGATCGCGGGCGACATGAATATGAAGGTGATCGTCGCGCTGTTCGACTTCTACGACCCGCTGGTTGATACTCTGCCCCAGGACGAAGTGCTGGCGCGCAACAAGCTGTACATTGATACTGTGGTCAGCGCCTTCGCCAACGACGACCGCGTGCTGGCCTGGGACTTGCATAACGAGCCTGACCAGTACGCCAGTTGGCGAGACGACAACAGGCAGCGCGATTTCATTGCATGGATGGCTATGGTGCGCGACGAGATAAAGAAGCACGACACCAACCACCTGATAACCGTGGGCATGTCGCAGTACAACAGCCCCTTTATTGCAGACAACACAGGGCAACCCTATCCCGACGAGCCGGCGCGCGGCCTCGCACCCGCCGACCTGAGCGACTTTATCAGCTTCCATAGCTATAATGCGGGCAACATCGACTGGCAGATCAGCTACATCGAGATGCACACAACCAAGCCCATAGTGCTTGAGGAAACGGGGTGGCCGACAGGGCCGGACTGCACCGACCCTGATTACGTCCAAAGCCAGCAAATCCTGCTCTACACTCTCATGATCCAGGGTGCTACCAAGCATGACATCGCGGGTATGCTCAACTGGCAGCTGTGGGACCTCCAGCCGGGCATATCAATGGGTGAAGGGCGCGAGTCGAATGAGGACTATTACGGCCTTTTGAGGCGCGATGGCACCTGGAAGCGCGCAATGCAACTGTTCCGCGATGGTTGGCCGGGGGGGAGTACCACTTCGCAAGCGCCGCTGCTCCCCAGCCGTACCACAAGTAACCTGCCGTTCACGAAGCAACCCCCTCCGGCCACGCCTACCGACCCCGCGTGGAGGCCGCCACTCTACTTCCCGGAAACCGGACATTATGCTTATAACGTGTTCCGCGACTACTGGCTTAGCTTCGGTGGGCTGGAAGTCTTCGGCTACCCTGTCACAGAGCAGAGGTTGGAGGGCGACTACTGGGTGCAGTATTTCGAGCGCGCTCGTTTCGAGTACCACCCCGAGTACGCCAAGACTACGCCCAACTGGGACACTCTGAGCGTGCAGGTTAAGCTCAAATTGCAAATCCAGCTTACGCGCCTGGGGGCCGACCTTGTATCGCAGCGCACCGGCGGCAAGGGCTACGCGCCTACAGACCCGGCAAGCGTGCCCGGCGACGCGACTTACTTCCCGGAAACACAGCAGGCGATCTCAGGTGCCATCGGCCAATACTGGCAGTCGCACAACGGCCTGATCAACTTCGGCTACCCCCTCTCTCCGCTCATATCAGAGGTAAGCGCCACCGATGGCAAAACCTACACCGTGCAATACTTCGAGCGCACCCGTCTCGAACTCCACCCCGAAAACGCAGGCACTCCATACGAAGTGCTGCTTGGCCTGATGGGCAAGGAACTGCTGGCAAACAAAGGATGCCCTTAGCACGCATGCCGGACGGGGCGCAGGACAGTTTACCTGACGATGCCTCAGTAGTATCGGGGCTTTCGTGGCCCCTTGCCTTCGCCATGCTCATAGCTGATAACTTGGTTCAACTACCAGTCTATAGCCCACAAATGTAAGATTGACGTCAAAATGGCGTCATTACTATCTTGACATGACGTCATAATTGTGCTAGTATGACGTCATGAACCTGACTAACTACGTTAACGAACTGCAACAGCAGCTGGAAGTTGCCGCCGAAGCGGGCGGTGAGGAAGCCCGTGCGCTCGCCGAGCGACTCATTGCACCACTGGAGGCGGCCACCCGGCTCATTCTGTTGGAGGCGCTAGCAGCAGCCGCCAGCGAGATCACTCGCGAGCTCGCGCCAGGCTCCGTCGATGTGCGCTTGCGTGGGCGCGACCCTGAATTCGTCGTGACGCCACCACCTGCCCACCCAGTCTTTGAGGACGTTACCGAGAACAGGTACGACGCCACTCCATCGTCTAGCCAAACTGCACCGGTGTCAGCAGAAGGTGTCGATGAAGGTGGTATGTCGCGAACCACGTTGCGCTTGCCTGAGCACCTCAAGCTAAGGGTCGAGGAAGCCGCAACCCGCGAAGGCCTTTCGGTCAACTCGTGGCTTGTTCGTGCTATCTCCACAGCGCTGGAACCCAAAGATCCCCGCAACGCGCAGCGCAGCCTGCCCGGTGGCGATCGATATACCGGCTGGGTTCGCTAGCATATCGATCATACCATCGCTTTCATTACGTGTCCCGCCGGCCCATACCGGCAGGCGTTTCAACCACAGTCGTACACATTGGAGCACCAAAGTGCCAGTTTTCGCAACACCACAACCCATAATTGTCACCATTGATGTCGCCGTCGGCGATCTGCGGCTCATCGCCGGAGACCGCATCGACACCAGCGTTGAAGTACGCCCGAGCCACAGATCCAGGGCCGCCGACGTCAAGGCAGCAGAGATGACCAGAGTCGAGTACGCCAACGGAAGACTGCTAATCAAAGGGCCGCGGCAACGCTTCCGCTTGTTCCGAAGCGACTCGATCGACGTGACCATCGAGCTGCCGGCAGGTTCTGACGTGTACGGCACCGTTGGAATGGGTGAGTTCCGTGTGGAGGGTCGAATAGGAGAGTGCCGGTTCCATACCGCCATGGGCGACCTTAGCCTTGATCAAACTGGCACGCTGAATCTTAACTCGGACTACGGAAACGTCACCGTAAACCAGGTGATGGGGCAGGCCAATATCAACACCACCTACGGTAGCATCACTGTAGACCGGTTGGTAGGCCACGCCGATATCAGCACCGGCTCCGGGCACGTGCGCATCCGCGAGCTCGACGGCCCGGCGACGATCAAGAACTCAAATGGCAACACGACCATCGTGGAAGCCACAGGTGAACTGCAATTGAACGGAGCCAACGGCAACATCTCCGTAGACAGGACACGCAGCTCAGTCACCGCCAGGATCGCCTACGGCAATATCCGCATCGGCGAGGTCGTGCGCGGCTCAATCTTGCTCGAAACCGCGTATGGACAACTTGAAGTTGGCATCCGTGCGGGCACTGCCGCATGGCTTGACGTGAGCACAAAGTATGGCAGCGTGCGCAACTCGCTGCATGAGGACGCCGGTCCCCAGCAGTCCGACGAAACCGCCGAAGTGCGCGCACACACCACTTATGGCGACATAACGATCCTCCGCTCGACTTAGATACCCGGAGAAGGAGTACGCAGTAGTGAACACCCAACCGCCTCGATCGGCGATCATAGCAACAGGCCTACGCAAGTCATACGGCAAGAAGACCGTGCTCGACGGCATCGATCTCCGCGTTCCAGCTGGAACAGTCTTCGCACTGCTCGGCCCCAATGGTGCGGGTAAAACCACCACGGTGCATATCCTGTCCACCCTGCTCGCCTCCGACGGCGGTACGGCGTGCGTGGACGGCCACGACGTGGCACGCGAGCCTGACGCGGTGCGTGCTGTCATCGGTGTCACAGGCCAGTTCTCAGCAGTCGATAAGGTGCTAACCGGAGAGGAGAACCTGCTGCTTATGGCCGACCTGCGCCACCTGGGCAAACGCGATGGTCGCCGGCGCGTAGCCGAACTACTTGAGCAATTTGAGCTGGTCGATGCGGCCAGGAAACCACTCGCTACCTACTCAGGCGGGATGAGGCGGCGCCTCGATCTTGCGATGACACTCGTTGGCAATCCGCGCATCATCTTCCTTGATGAGCCGACCGCCGGCCTGGATCCGCGCAGCCGCCGTACAATGTGGGCCATCATCCGCCAGCTCGTCGCCGGCGGCGTGACGATCTTCCTGACGACACAGTACCTCGAAGAGGCCGATCAACTGGCCGACCGCATCGCCGTACTTGACCAGGGGAAACTTGTCGCCGAGGGGACAGCAAGCGAGCTCAAGCGCATGATACCCGGCGGCCACATCCTTCTGCAATTTGCCGATACTACCAGCTTCGAATCTGCCGCAGGGGTGCTCGGCGAATCGTCGCGCGACGACAACGCACTCACGATTGAGGTTCCTAGCGATGGCGGTGTGCAATCGTTGCGCGCTGTGCTAGATAGGCTCAACGATGAAGCGATAACGGTCGACGAATTGTCGATCCACACACCCGATCTCGACGATGTCTTCCTGGCCCTCACAGGCCGCTCGAATACAGAAAAGGACACATGATAATGACCAACCTCTCCTATACTTTTAGCGATGCGGCGACGATGCTGCGCCGTAACCTCGTGCACATGAAGCGCTACCCTATCATGCTGATGATCGTCGTCGCCATGCCGATTGTCCTCCTGCTGCTGTTCGTCTTCGTACTCGGTGAAACTTTGGGCGCGGGGATCGGCGGGGCAGGCGGCTTGGGTGGGCTGACCGGCCTGAATGGGCGCGATGAGTATCTCAAGTACGTCATTCCCGGAATTCTGCTGATGGCCGTGGCCAGCGGAACCCAGGGCACGGCCATAGCGGTCGCCCAGGACATGACAGAGGGCATAATCGCCCGGTTCCGAACCATGGCGATCTCTCGTGGAGCGGTGTTGGCAGGACACGTCCTGGGCAGCGTAATCCAGACGATGTTGGGCACGGCGGTGGTCGTCGCTTTCGCGCTGCTCATCGGGTTCCGGACCACCGGCAGCCTGTTCGATTGGATCGCCGCGATCGGCGTGCTCACGATGATAGCTTTCGCTCTGACATGGCTGTCAGCCGCGCTCGGGATGGTGAGCAAGACCGTCGAGGGCGCGAGCAATCTGCCTCTGCCGCTGGTCCTCCTCCCCTTCTTCGGCAGCGGCTTCGTCCCAACTTCCTCGATGCCAGGTGCAGTGAGCTGGTTCGCAGAAAACCAGCCATTCACACCCTTCATCGAAACGGTCCGGGGACTGCTCATGGGCACACCTACAGGCAATAGCCTACTACTCACTATCATCTGGTGTATCGTTATCTCGCTAGGTGGCTACTTGTGGGCTCTCGCACTATACAATCGCAGTTCGGCACGCTAGCCTCCAGTGTGCAAGAACTCGGCATCTGCTGAGCCAAAACTGCGAGAATAGCCCACCTCGCACCGTGAAATGGCAGTTGGGAAGCGCGTGTGTAGCACGTATTGCTTCCAGGAAAGTTAACAACAGAATCTAGCCCATCCCTTGCAAAGGCTGTATACTCTAAAACAGCAATGCAACGAGTCATAAGCGCACCTCGGGCCGGGGGCCGGAATTATCATTTTGCCCTGCTTCTACTGGTGCTGGGCCTATATCTGCTTACCATGTCGGGGCATACCTATTCGCCCGACGAAGAGACCATGCTGGAAACCTCGCGGGCGCTTGTCACGCGGGGCACGTGGGCCATGCCACCCAGCCACACCCTTGTGCAAGTGGTGGGGACGGACGGTAACACCTACAGCCAGTACGGGCCTGCCCAGTCCCTTGCGGCTGCCCCTTGGACGGCAGTCGGCCTATTGGTGGGTGAACTGTTCCCCAAAGACCAGGCAGGGTTTCCTCTGCGGCTCATACTAAGCTCATACAACGCTCTGATCGCGGCGGGGCTGGTGGCCCTCTTTGCCGCGCTGGGGGCCGCGCTTGGATGTACCCGCAAAGCAAACATCGTGGGCGCGCTTGCGCTCGGCTTCTGCACCTTCCTCTGGCCACACAGTCGCACCTTTTTCTCCGAGCCTCTAACCGCGCTCGCTCTGTTCGCGTCGTTCTATATGGCACTGGTTGCTATATCGCCCGATTCCGCAGCGACCACGCGTGTAAACCTGCGGCTTGTGGCGTCGGGCGCATTGTTCGCGCTGGCACTCGCTACTAAGGTGCAATATGTGGTAGCGCTTCCCGCCTTCCTCATTTACGTGGCGTGGCACGCGGCGCAGACCAACCACCCCAGGAAACCACAGTTCGCAGCCCGAAGCCTCCTCGCATGGCTGCTGGGACTCGTGCTGGGCGCGCTGCCGCTCCTCTATTACGATTGGAGCTTGTTTGGCAGTCCCTTTTCCACGGGCTATGGCGCAAGCCCCACGAACATTCTCACCAACCCGTTGGCGGATGGACTGCTGGGTTTGCTCCTGTCGCCGGGCAAAGGACTGCTTTGGTATGCTTTCCCCCTAGTATTGACCATCTGGGGATGGTGGCGCTTTGCGCGGGCACACAGGGCAGAGTCAGTGCTCATAGTAGCGCTTGCCGTGCCCATAATCGTGCTTTTCAGCCTCTACGCTTTCTGGCACGGCGACGGCTCATGGGGGCCGCGTTACCTTATCCCCGCGCTGCCCTTTTTACTCCTTCCGATCCTGCCCGTTATTGAAACAGTCACCGGCGCAAAGTTGCATACGGATAACACGCAAGCTCCCCGCCGCACGTTTAGCTTTGCACGCCTGGCGGTATCAACCGCGCTAGCTCTCGGGTTTCTGGTCAACGTGCTAGGAGTGGTGGTCAACTTCGACACATACATAAACGTGCAGCCCGACGAAAATGCGCGCCACTGGACGCTCGCGGCTTCTCCGATCAACGGCCACCTTGTGCTGTTCGACGACCGCGTGCACGAGTGGACTTTGCGCCTTATGCCCCCGGCGGGCACTACTACCACGTTCAAGAGTGGGTTCTCCTACAGCGAAGGCGACAAGGCCTCACATGAACTACTGCCCCGGTGGACGACGGGCGCGGGCCTGTTGGAAATACGCCCGGCAGGCACGGCGGCTGCACCCATCTCGGTGACCCTTCGTCTGAGCGACCACCGACCGCCCGAACTACCTCGCGCCCAGGTGACCATTCTGGTGGACGGTGCACCTCTGGCTGCGCAGGTCGCGCCCGTAGAGGGCCAGCCTGTTAGTACCGACTACACACTCGCGATACCTCCTCACTCGACAAGCCTGACAATACAATCCGACACATGGAACCCGTCCGTATTACAAATCAACAGCCGCAATGAAGACCTGGGCCTGCGACTGGAGAGCGTTACAATAGCGCAAGGCAGCACAATCCTCGCGAACGAACTCGTGGAAGGCACACCACCTGCTCCCCCTTATTACCCCCAACCACGCTGGTATTACGACCCCGACACCCACCATCCGGCTGATCTGTGGTTCCTATATTTGCTGGAAACAGGTATGGGCCGCAAGGCTATGCTACTGCTGGGACTGCCGGTGCTGGTGGTCGCGTTCTTGCTAATAATAATCGGTTGGCGCATTCTGCGGGTGCCGGTTCGCCAACCCTGAATACTATCGTTGCAATCAAAAAAGGAGAAAATATATATGCTGCTCATAACAGGCGGCACAGGCTACGTAGGCGGATACATACTGGAAGCATTGAAGGGGAAGATACCCAACGATCAGATTCGCATTATGTCAAGAGACCGAGCAAGCCTGGACAGGCTGGCCGCGCAGGGGTACGACACGACAGAAGGCAACGTCGCCGACCCGGACGACATGCGCAAAGCTATGCAGGGCGTGGACACCGTGATCCATCTGACGGCGATAATTCGCGAGGTGCCAGGCAAGGGCCAGACATACGAGGCCGTGATGGGCAAGGGCGCCGAAAACATGGTGGAGGCCGCGAAGGGAGCCGGAGTAAAAAGAGTACTGTTCATGAGCGCGCTGGGCGCCGAGAATATGTCCACTGGCTATTACAAGAGTAAGATCAGGGGCGAAGAAGCCGTCAAGGCGTCGGGCATACCCTATGTAATCTTTCGCCCTTCCATCCAGATAGGGCCGGGCGGCGAGTTCGTGGGGCTGCTCAAACAACTTACGATGCTGCCTGTTGTGCCCGTGCTGGGGCCGGGCGACTATCCTATGCAGCCCGTGTATGTGCGTGACGTAGCGCGCTATGTCGTGCAGGCATTGGACGACCCGCGCTATACGAACCAGACGTTCGAGGTGGGTGGGCCTGAGACGTTCGAATACAACCGGATGCTCAAGCAGACCCTTCAGGCACGCGGCAAGAAGGGGTGGCTTTTCCATGCGCCCCTGCTCCTGGTGCGCCCGCTGATCCCGCTGATTGGCAAGGTCATGCCCAAGCTGATTACGCAGGACCAGTTCACGATGCTGTTGGAAGGAAGTGCGACGAAGGAGAATCGCATTGCTGAGCTTGGAGGCTTCGAGTTGACCCCATACAGGAAGGCTATCAGGGTTGCCCTCAAGACACCGCCGCCCACGACTTACGCCAAAGCGAAGAAGTAAGGAACAAGAGATAAATTGCAAGCAAAAGAACCCCCGTCGCATGGACAGGGGTTCTTTTAGAAGAGCGAGGTTGGTTACGCGGACAGGGAGCGGTCTATCTGGCGCCTGAGTTGCTCTTTGGGAGCAAAGCCCACCAGGCGGTTTACTTCCTGGCCGTCCTTGAAGATGATCAGGGTCGGGATACTGGTGATACCGTACTGGATCATCGTGTTCTCGTTCTCGTCGGTGTTCATTTTGGTGAAGCGCACTGCGTCGCCGTATTCGGTACTGAGTTCTTCCACGATAGGGCTGACCATGCGGCAAGGTCCGCACCATGGTGCCCAGAAATCTACTACTACAGGCTTATCTGATTCTAATACAACTTGATCAAAATCTGCTTCTTCTACGCTGGCTACTGTAGTTACGTCTGCCATATTATATGTTCTCCTTATATTATATGCTGCGAAGCGCCGTTGCTTCTGTGCCGGGTTCTGCACCCCACTCGATGCAGGTTGTGCACAGGATAATTATAACCCAGCAGGTGGAGGCAGTCAAGCATTTTGGTGAAACGAGGTCTGCCCTACCAGAGAGACGTATCCCCCATGTGGGTAGGTAGAAAAAGGTTATCAAACGGAGAGCGAGCGGTCTATTTGGCGCCTGAGCTGCTCTTTGGGAGCAAAGCCCACCAGGCGGTTTACTTCCTGGCCGTCCTTGAAGATGATCAGAGTAGGTAGGCTGGTGATACCGTACTGGATCATCGTGTTCTCGTTCTCGTCGGTGTTCATCTTCTTGAAGTTTACTATCTGGCTGTATTC
>DATINP010000075.1:0-18105 GCA_035474135.1 Chloroflexia bacterium
CAACGCAGCAGGCCTGACCCAGACACCAGGTGCACAGCAGTTCGAAGACGTGCTGCCAGGCTCTACCTTCTACGACTTCATCTGGCGTTTGACAGCGCTAGGGTACATGAACGGGTATCCGTGCGGAGGCACAGGAGAGCCGTGCGGACCCAACAACCTGCCCTACTTCAGGCCAGGAGCCAACGCCACGAGGGGGCAAGCATCGAAGATTGTGTCTAACACTTTCTTCCCTGAATGCCAACCGTAGCGAGTCTTAGATCGTAGGTCGTAAGTCGGGACGACGGACGACAGTAACGCGCCGTCCGTCGTCATCTGCCACTGTTGCCCAATATGAGCTAATGGCTCATAATTACAGGTGATGACAAGAAAAACTGAATTACGAGCAAAGGCCCATACCCTCGTGCGCAACGAGATAGTACGGGCGACATTCGGCGCGCTGGTAACTATGGGGGCGACAACCGGTAGCGGCCTGCTGGCCTATGCTGCGGGCGTCGAACCAAAGTGGGTTGAGATAAATCGCATCAGCCTGCGACTGTCCGGCTTGCCCACAGCCTTCCACGGCTACAAGATCGTGCAGTTCAGCGACATGCACGCAGGCAAATGGTTCCCACCCGACAGGATCGCCGAAACCGTCCGGATGGTAAACAACGAATGCCCGGACCTCGTGGCGATCACGGGCGACTTCGTAACCTACACCCACCGCTATACCCCCTCCGAGATCGTGCCTCCCCTGCTTGGCCTACGAGCACGCGACGGGGTAGTCGCCACGCTGGGCAACCACGACTACTGGGGCCTTGGTCCCGCCCCGATCAGGCAGGTTATTCATGAGGCGGGCATGATCGACCTGAACAACGACGTCTATACCATAGAGCGCGACGGAGCTATCCTTCACATGGCGGGCGTAGACTCGGCTCGCGAGAAGATGGCGCGCATCGACGTTACCCTAGGCAAGCTACCGAAAGAGGGTACAGCGATCCTGCTTGCCCACGAACCCGACTACGCCGATATATCAGCCCGCGCCAACAGGTTCAGCCTTCAATTATCCGGTCACTCGCACGGGGGCCAGGTAGTAGTGCCTCTATACGGTCCGCCCCGCCTACCACCTTTAGGCAAGAAATACTATGCCGGGCTATATCAGGTTAACCATATGCAACTGTACACCAACCGGGGTATAGGTGTAGTGGGCATCCCCGTCCGCTTCTTTTGCAGACCGGAGATCACGGTGATCACGCTGGAAGGGGACTAGTCGTAGATCGTAAGTCATACGTCATGCGTTGTCGGTCGCCCAGACGCATGACGTATGACGCACCGGTCACTTCTCAACCTTCACCACCGCGCTCGCGGTCGTATCCACCACGTAGAGCGTGCCGTCTGGGTCGGCCCAGACGCCGGTGGGCAACTGTAGATTGCTCCCCTTGGTGCCAACCACATTGCCCGTAGGATCGTATTCAATCACGGTCTTGCTGCTGGGGGCTGTGACGTAAACGTTGCCCGCGCTGTCCACCGCCAGGAACGGCTCAAGGTACGGCCCCGGACTCCATGCAGGCAACTGCACAGGCCACTGAGCTACAGGCTTGCCCTCGGCGTCGAACTTCTGGATGCGGTTGTTGCGCGTGTCGGCCACGTACACGTTGCTCTGGCTGTCCACCGCGATGCCGATAGGCTCGTTCAGTTCGCCGGGCGCGCTGAACGGGTAGTTTTGCGTGATCTTGTCGGCGGTCAGTCCGCTACTGATCTGCCCGATATTCTTGCCGTCCGTATCGAAGATCAATACGCGCTTATTGCCCGTATCTGTCACATAGATGTGGTCGTCGGGACCAACAGCGATCCCACGCGGCCCGTAGAACCGGGTGTTATCGTCGGGGCCGGGCGTATAACCAGCATCGCTCAGGCTCAGGAAGCTGCCCCAGGTGAGCAGGAACTTGCCGTCCTTATCAAACTTCTGGATGCGGTGGTTCCAGGTATCGGCCACGTAAACGTTGCCCTGGCTATCCACTGCAATCCCGCCGGGGCCCGTACCTTCGGCTGTGTCGTTCAGTTGTGAGAACTGCCCGTCGCCGGTGCCCCTGCTGCCGAACATGGTGACGAAGGTGCCGTCCTTATCGAACTTCTGAATGCGCAGGTTCTGCGTGTCAGCCACGTAGAAGTTCCCCTCGGCGTCGCGAGTGATGCCGCGAGGCAGGTTAAGCTGCCCACGGTTCACACCTGCGCCCGACTGAGTGAACAGGTTCGTGGGCGCAGCCGTCAGGTCGACCTGTGGCTGTGTGGGTACGGGCGTGGTGCCGGGGGTAGTAGCCGCGCCGGGCACAGGTGTGGGTGGCACTTCGCCCGAATTAGCCGAAGTCGCTCCTACCTTATATATAGTAGTCTGGTTGGAAGTGAAGACCGGCGTGAGGGCGTACTTGAACAGCGAGTCGGTGTAGGGCGTCACATCTTCGGTGGGCGTATCGTTCGCAGGGTTCTCCCGCCTGCCGTGTTCAATCGCACCCGACACGACATAGGTCACTCCGTATTGCTTAAGCAACTCGAGCAGTCGCGGTGCCGTCAAAGTACCGCCATTGGGGTCAATCCCCTGATAGATCGAATTGACGATGCCACGACGAGTTGCGATCTGCTGGGTCGCGTCGGGTTGGTTGGTGCGCCACAAACGTTCGTGCGAGTTGTCCCAGCCCACCAGCGATGGGATGCCCGTGAACGAGGCCATGCGCCCCGCCCAATCGTACTCTGCCGCGCTGCCTTCCATCAGCCTGTCGCTGCCCGTGGCGTTGGCGTTCAGCCACTGGATAGCGGCGTAGTCGTCGGGCAAAGTGCTCTTAAGCCAGGCCGAGCCGTCAAGCCCCTGCACCGGCGCTCGACCTACGCCCTGGCGGGCCGCAGCCCCGTAGACGGTGTAGAGGGAGCCCGACAGCACGAGGAACAGGAAGGCAAACGCCCATACGGGCGCGATGGTCATCCCGGCCAGCTTCAGGCCGCTCCTCTGCACATAATAGCCTGCTCTTTGCGCCTCTACCTGCTCCGGGCGGTCGCCGAGGGCGGCATACAGCACGCGCCACACCCCGTAGGCCGCGGGCAGCGCCCATAGGATCCATATCTGGAAGTAGAACTTGAACAGGGTGTTCATGCGCATTTGGAAGTTATCGCGCAGGAATATCATCTCTATAGCCAGCCCGATCAAGGCCGCGACCCCCACCAGCACGAGGGCCGTGTTGCGCTCTGTGCGGCGCGGCTCCAGCCAGATCAGGCCGAAACAGACCGCGATCATGGGCAGTAAGAGCGCCAACAGGGGGAACTTCAACAGGAAGGCCGCGAGGAAAGTGACCACGAGGAACGCGCCCCAACCGACCAGGATGGGGTTGATAGCACCCCCCGCCAGATAGCGACGGCGCACATAGGTGGCGAACTCGTACACCAGCCACACAAGGAGCGCGAACAGGAAGATGCCGAAGATGACCACGAAGCCCAGGATCGTCTTATCCGCAGTATTGACCAGCACCAGTTGCGACAGCTTCTGCACCACCCAGCCCACTATAGGAATGTCCGCGATGTTGCCGGGGATGGGCGTGTTGCCGCCGCCCACCAGCGACTTGAACGTAAGCTGGAACGGCAGGAAAAGCACGGCGGTGAACACGGCCAGGATCGCCACTTGCACGATGACGGGCCTGAGCCACCGCCACCCCAGCGCGAGCCGCCGTCCCGCCGCTACATAGGGCAGTATCAGGCAGAGCAAGATCACCAGCAAGTATGTGGGGAAGTCCCATGTGTTGGTCGTGTAGAGCGAGCCAGCGATCAGGCCCGCCAACCCCAGCGAGAGCCACGATTCGAGGTCGGGTGGGATGCCGTCGCGCCACTCCTCGGCCCTTACCACGCGTCTTCGTATAAAGGCCATCGCCACAGCAAGCGCAAGCAGTACGAGCGGCAAAGCCAGCACGTGCGGGTGCAGGTCGGCCAGCAGGAACGAGAAAGCCGGGAACTCGTTGATCGTCTCAAAGCCCACCGTCTGCTTGGTACCGTCGGGCAGGGTTGTGAAGTCAGCTATTACACGCGACGGCGCGAACCAGTTGTAGGAGCCGTCAGTCCTGTTACACATGAAGCAAAACGTATAGCCGTTACCCGCAGAGAAGGGCTGGCCTGTTTGCGATGAAGGCCCACTCTTGGTCGCGAACGCCACAGTGAGGTTGCCCATCGCCACCACCATCAGGGCGGCGATTAGAGCGAAGATATAAGGCGACAGGTAGGCCGGAACTTGCTTCGGCGCGCCCTGTGGCGCCACGGGTAGATAAGCGGGGTCGGCGGGATAGCGAGGCGCTGGAGCCACAGGCACCGGGCGTGCTTCCTCTGTTTGCCGCTCACGATTGCCCCCAAAGCG
Source organism: Chloroflexia bacterium (assembly GCA_035474135.1). Lineage (GTDB taxonomy): Bacteria > Chloroflexota > Chloroflexia > QHBQ01 > JADMIH01 > JADMIH01. The sequence continues at coordinate 4,367 of DATINP010000075.1, forward strand.
CATACGAGACGGACGGGCAGATGGCTCCTCAACGACTGCTTCAGCGCCATCTTCGGTGTCCCCCGCCGGCGCTTCCTCGTTATCCGCGAGGCTGTCATCCGCTTCAAGCTCGGCACCCGCGTCGGGCTCCGCCAGGTCCGGCTCGACCTCGGTCGCCTCATCTGCGGTCGCGACCTCCGGTGCTGCTTCTACACCTTCATCACTATCTACCGGCGGCTCAGGTTCTACCTCCGCCGCCGCTTCAGCGTCATGGTTCTGCTCGGCATCTTGCTCGCCAGTTGAGGCTCTTCGACGGCGGCGTCGCCTGCGGGCGGTTCTGGCTCCGGCCTGCTCTTGCGCCACCTCTTCCATGGTGTCGATGTCATTCTCGGCCTCTATGTGCTCTTCCAGCTCCTCTGGTGTGGCCTCTTCAAATTGCGACTCGTCAGGCTGAATACGATTACGACGCGAGGGCAAGCCGGAAACCGGCATGCTGGCCGAGGTGCTCGAACGCCGTCTTGATTGGGGAGGCCGGGAGGCCGGGACCGTTTGCTCGCTTCGCCTTTGTCGTTGCGGAAGCTGTGATTGTGTGGGAGGCGCATAAGCCTCGCGCCCTCGTGGTCTGCCTCCGCGCGCCGAATCCGCCTTAGCGGCCTGTCGAGCCTCGGCGCGGGCTGTGCGGCCCGCGGCCAGCAAACGTGCGGTTATCAGGTTGTGGACGATGCCGAACACGCCCAGGGCGGTGAGCGCGAAAAGGGTCACGTTAGCCAGGTTGAACGCGACTGCGGTAGCCACTCCGCTCAGAGCAGTAACGCCTGCGATCAGGATATAGCCGAAATAGTAGTAGTTGATGGAGAAGCCCGCCAGCCACATATCATTGGGCGGGAAGCCGTCGCTCTTGAGTATGGCGTTCAGGAAGCCAAAGTCCATGAACTTTTCCTGGTCCTTAATGGCAGGTTCATGAGCCCGTATCCACGCCCAGATAATGAAGGCCAGCAGGAACAGGACCTCACACACGACCACGTACACCCACGACGAACGGTCAGAGAAATGTGCGCGTAGATCGCTGAGGAGGGCGCGGTCTTTGCGCAGAAGCAGCCAGGTGGAAAAGCCCGCCAGCGCAAGCAGGCATAAAATGAGGGTCAGGCGGTCGAAGTGGAGCACGTGGAGCATCGCCAGCGTATACGCCAGCCAGCCCACCAGCAACAGGCCAAGAGGCTTGCTCAGCGAGTACCCACGGTCGGGCAGTGCGCGTAAAAGCACCGCGCCCACCGGCACAGCCGCCAAGCCCAAAAGTTCGATTGCAATCCACCAGACTATAGCGTCACCCATAAAGCGCCCTCCAACATCTCAGGAATCACATTTCAGATTGGTTTTCCCCGCCAGGTCACATCGTAAAAGATTATAAACGATATGCACTATGAACGTCATGCGTTATGCGTCATCTCCCAAGGAGATGTAGGGGAACACCCCATCATCTACCCGCTGTTCCCCTGCGCATGGTAAAATACGATCATGAGTCAACCCCCCGACGGAGCTACACAGCGCATCGAAGGTGAGGGCTTGCTCGCGGGACGATATAGCCTCCTTGAGAAAATAGGTGAAGGGGGAGCCGCCGAGGTCTTTCGCGCCCGCGACCAACGCCTGGATCGCATCGTCGCCATCAAAATCCTCCGAAGGCAGTACGTCCACGACCAAGCATCACGCGCCCGCTTCATCAACGAAGCGCGTTCAGCCGCCGGGCTGACCCACCCCAACATCGTCGACGTCTACGACTTCGGCGAGGCCCCCGACGGCTCCATGTTTATCGCCATGCAGTTCGTCGAGGGACACGACCTCAAGGACGTGCTCCAGAAGCGTGGCCGCATGACCGCTGCCGAAGCGATCTCTATCGCGTCCCAGGTGTGCGCAGCTCTCTCGGCGGCGCACGCGCGCGGCCTGATCCACCGCGACGTAAAGCCCCAGAACATCCTGATTGACCGCAAAGGTCACGCCCGCCTGAGCGATTTCGGCATCGTCAAAGCCCTGTCCGGTCCCGAACTCACCCAGACTGGTATGACCTTTGGCACAGCCGCTTATATTTCGCCCGAACAGGCCACGGGCCAACCCATCAGCGCGGCGTCCGACGTGTACGGGCTGGGCTGTGTCATGTACGAAATGCTCGCGGGCACGCCTCCATTCACAGGCGATAACCCTGCTATAGTGGCCTATAAGCAGGTCTGGGAACAGCCGCGCCCCCTCCATATGCTCGCGCCCGAAACGCCGCCTTCACTGGAGAGGATCATTATGACCTGCCTCCAGAAGGACCCCCGCGCCCGCTACCCCAACACCGACTCGCTGGCAGCCGACCTCGCCGCGCTGGGTGCGTCCTTCAACCAGCCGACCCAGGCCGTACCCGTCGCGCCGCCTCAGCCGAATCGCCCCCAACGTCGCCAGCAGGCCGAGGTGAGCCAGAATATCCCCATCCCGCCACAGCCCTCTGCGGGCGTCCCGCCTGTGCGCGCACAAACCACCAACGTGGTCGCAGGCTCAAACACCGCGGCGCCGGGGCCACAGGCCACAAGGCGCGTTACCCAGCCCAGCCTTCCAGCCCCTCCACGCGCCCGAACTACCACCCTCGGAGCAAGTGCCGGTGCAGGCGGGCGCAGAGGCATGATCGGCGCGCTGGGCGTGCTTATAATCGCGGGGCTGGTGATCTGTGCGCTGGCACTGTGGGGCAACAACTTCCTGCCCGCCATCTTCAACGGCGCAACGCCGACTCCTCTAGCCGGCGTACCCTCGCCTACGCCTTCGCCGACGTCGCCCCCGAGTGCAACCGCTACTCACGTGACGCCCACAGGTACGGCCACGGGCACGACCACACCCACTTTCTCCCCAACGTTAGGACCGACCGACACCGTGGAACCAGCCACAGAAACCTCTGTGCCTACCGACACACCCATACCCAGCGATACTCCCGTGCTGCCCACCGCTACCAATACTCCTATCCCGATCACCACGCTCCAGCCTATAGTAACCTCTACCCCACTGACGTTCCCCACAAATACGGCCTTACCGGTGCCGCCTGACGCGTCCACTCCCACTCCTGAACCTGCAGGCGGTGGTGGCATAGAATTGGACGATACCGCCTTTGTCGGTGGCTACACTAACGACAACGGTTTGTATCACGGACGCACTGCCCACTGGGTATATGGACAGGGCACCGCCTATAGCGCGATGTCCGCAAGCTTTACTATCGAAAAGGTACCCAAGGGACAGGCCAGCCTGGTCATTGCGGGTCTCGACGCGGAAGACGAGCCGAAATCCCCCGTACGGATAACCCTGAACAACCGTGTGCTCTACCAGGGCCCCGACCCGCTGCCCAACGACGATTCCTCCGGCTCGGAGGGCGCGGGCAACTGGGGCGATGCCACTTTCAAGATACAGCCGAAGACCTTGCAAGATGGCATAAACACCCTCACTATTACTAACCTGGACCCCAGCGACAAGATCAATTTCCCGATCTTCGTCATGATCGACTCCGTCACACTAAAGTGGTGAGCTACTAGAGAAACCCTTCAGGCATAAACTCGTTATAATTGCAGAAGCCCGGCGACGTATTGACTGTGTCTCGCCGGTATATGGCCCTACCTACCGTACCAGGAACAAGGAGGAAGCACATGAACGGCAAGCGAAAACTAATAGTAGCGCAGGCATTCCTGTTCGCCATACTCGGAGCCGTGGTTGGCTCAGGCGTTAGCGCGCAGGCACAAACCCCGGCAACCGGCGGTCAGGCCGCCGCGAATACGACTCCCAGCGCAGCCCAGGACTTCCAGGACGTTTCACCCGACAGCACTTTCTTCGCATTCATACGCAATCTCTACTACTCCGGAGTGGTCAGTGGCTATCCGTGTGGAGGGCCGGGCGAACCCTGCGGCCCCAACAACCTCCCTTACTACAGGCCGGCGGCAGTAGTAACTCGTGGGCAAATGGCCAAGTTCGCCGACAACGTCCGCAAAAAGCCAGGTTTCTTCATTGACACCTCCACAGACGCCCAACCATTCTACGTTCGCACCTCGGTTCCCAACGGCAGAGGCGTGCAGGGCGATAGCATCCTCGGCAACGGCGTACACGGCGTATCTTCAGGCGCGACGGCCAGTGGCGTTTACGGCGAGAATGTCTCCGGCGGGTTCGGCGTAGCAGGGCGCAGTAATGGCGGCGGCAGCGCTATCTACGGTGATAACACCAACTCGTCCGGCTTCGCGGGCTACTTTAACGGAAATGTGCGAGTACAAGGCACACTCAGCAAGGCCGCAGGGTCGTTCGAGATCGATGATCCGATAGATCCGGCTAATAAATACCTGTACCACTCATTTGTCGAGTCGCCTGACATGATGAACATCTACAACGGCAACGTCACCCTCGACGCGAAGGGCGAAGCCACCGTGCAAATGCCCGACTGGTTCGAGGCGTTGAACATGGAGTTCCGTTACCAGTTGACTGCCATGGGCGCGCCCGGCCCCAATTTGTACGTAGCGCAAGAGATAACGAACAACCAGTTCCAAATAGCGGGCGGCTCGCCCAACTCTAAAGTAAGCTGGCAGGTAACGGGCATACGCCACGACCCCTACGCCGAGAAGAACCGTATCCCCGTCGAAAAAGTAAAGACGGGCGACGACGCGGGCAAGTACCTGTACCCGGAGCTGTACAACCAGCCGGACACCGAGCGCATCGGTTCCACAGCAAAATAGGCCCTAAACTCACAAAGTAAGCGTAGGATGTAACATCCTACGCTTACTTCCGATGTATTATCTTGTACGCGACTGTGTCGTGAGTCTAAGCTACTACTTTCTTCCAGTGTTTGGTGATCTCGGCGATGCTGTGAGAGCCTTGCACATAGCTTTCGGCATAACCGCACACCGCACATACGTATGTTACAAGGCGGGCGAACTCTGTCTTAGCCGCACCTCTCACAGGCAGAGCCTGCACCCCGTACACGTTGCTTACCGGGCCTATCTCCATGTTAGTATAGATATCCTGCGAGCCACACTTGGGGCAAACTCCGTTACGCATTTTCTCCTCCTATTAGTGAAAGCGGCCTACTCGGTTTCCACGCTCACAAATATATATACGTGAAGTTTGGCGGGAAGTCGCAAAATGCAACAAAGCGCGCATGACGTTGCGAGCGCCCTACCCCAAAGAAGTCGGTTCAGTCCTTGTAGAGCGCATCGCCGACATGCGATATAATATGTCAACATGGTTGACGACAAGCCCCAGGAAAAAACTGAGGAGACCGCGAAACCTAACTCATGGTGGCTCTCCACGCGCAGACGGCGCTCGGAGTGGCAGACTCTCACTGCGACCGGCACGGCCACCTTTACAGGCCAGCCCCGCCGCCACTTCAACGCGGCCCAGCCCGGCGACCCTGTGCTCCTCTACGTGTCCAGGCCCGATCACGCGATACGTGCAGTGGGCGTAATCGTCAAAAGCCAGAGTACGCCTGTACCCGATGCTGACGCAAGCATCTCCACTAGCGACAACCCTGAGATCGATGTGCAACTCGCCTTCGAACTGCCCACCCCCCTCGCGTGGCGTGACATCGCGAGTACGCCCTCCCTGGCCGCCGCCGAGCCTGTGCGACAGCGCAGTAGCGGCTCGCTGTTTGCCCTCACCCCTGATGAGTATTCCGCGTTACAGGCGCTTATCGTCACGCGCAACCCGGAGCTTGCCGCCGCGTTCGGCGCAGTAAATGCAGGTAACCTGACTCCTCCCCCCGAAGAGGACGAGTACGCGGCCATGCCTAGGCTGCGAGGTGCGCACCCCCCGCCTGCTCTGCACGAAGCCCTTGCCCCCTATGACACGGCTGCCGCAACCCTGCCGCCGGTGCGCAACCTGGCAGACCTTGCCGCCATGACCAGCCTGCCGCTCGAGGCGCTGGATGAAGCGCGAGACCTGCTTGAAGACAACGGCCAGATCATCCTGAGCGGCCCGCCCGGCACGGGCAAAACCTGGCTGGCACGCGGGCTGGCGGCGCTCGTCGCGGGAAGCCCCAGCCGTGTGCGCGTGGTCCAGTTCCACCCTTCTACCGCCTACGAGGACTTCATCGAAGGCCTCAAGCCTCGGGTCGATGCCTACGGGCACATCACATACGCAGTCATGCCGGGGGTGTTCGTGAGGCTGTGCGAGCAGGCGCGCCCCGACCCCGAGCACGACTACGTGCTGCTCATAGATGAGATCAACCGTGCCCCGCTCTCCCGCGTGTTTGGCGAACTGTTGTACGCGCTTGAATACCGGGGTCCATCGGGCGCGATTGAACTGGCGGTCTCGGCGGGCATGGGCCAGGAGGCCGCCCCATTCTATGTGCCGGAAAACCTTCACCTGGTCGGCACCATGAACTCAGCCGATAGAAGTATCGCGCTGGTGGATTACGCCCTGCGCAGGCGCTTCCGCTTCATCGAGCTAGAACCTAACCCCTCTATACTGGACGGATGGCTGGCAGCCCACGACGCGCCCGCACACTCGCGCAAAGTCGTGCTCGACCTGTTCGATAGGGTCAATGCCCTGCTCTCCGAGCAGCTAGACCCCGACCACCGCCTCGGCCATAGCTATTTCATGATCGACCCATTGGACGCCCAAGCGCTCGACCGGCTCTGGCGCACCGTTATACGGCCCCTGATCGCCGAGTACTTCACCCCGCCCTCGGGCGAACTCGAAGAATATGCCGCCCTGTTCACCGAGGCGGGCGCGGCCCTGTAGCCATGCAAGCGCTCCAACATCCCACAACCGCCGCCAAGTCCCCGCCCCCGATCACACTTGCCGAATACGGCTCGGCTGAAGCCGCCCTCTCCCCCGACGTGTTCGCCTTACTTCGATCCCGTTACGCCAAGCAGCTTGACATAACCCATACAGGGCAAGAAGGGGTGTATAGAATAACGGCCCGCGATTACGTGGGACGGGTGAGCCTGCCCGGCGGCGGCTTGCTGGTGATCAGGCCCAAGGTGGGCGTTGCCAACCTCTTTTATATGCTGTGCGCGGACGCGGGCATCGCCGATTTCCACCCGCCGCCCACCGGTCTGCAACGCGACCCGGATATCTTTCCCTTCGTTCTGCAGGCCCTCTTACACTCCATCGAAAAGCTGCTGGCGAAAGGCCTGTACCGCGATTACGAACGGCGCGAGGAGCGGCTGCCCTATGTGCGCGGGCGCATCCTCTTGCAAGAGCAGGCCTGCCGCGGCTGGCTCGACCATGTCCACACCTGCGCGTTCGCTGAACTGAGCACTGATACGCCCGAAAATCGTGTGCTGGCTGCTACTCTTCATCTTATACCCACCCTGCTAGCACACCATGACGAGCAGGCCACCGCAAGGCGGGCACGCGCACTCCTGCGCCGGTTCGCGGGAGTCACTCCTGTGCGCCGCGCCGAAGCGCTCTCCCTCCTACCGCGCCTCAATATTCACCGCCTCAACGCAGCCTACGGACCGGCCCTCGCGCTGTGCAAGCTGGCCCTGCGCGGTCTGACCCTGAACGAGCAAGAGGGCACCCACCCTTATGCGTCCTTCATGGTGGATATGCCCCGCCTGTTCGAGAGCTTTCTCACGCAGAGGCTCAGCAGGCTCCTGCCTCAACAGGGCTTGCGAGTGGTTGCCCAGAAGCACGACTTCCTGGATGAAGAACACAGAGTGGGCATCCGGCCCGATGTGCTGGTCTACCCCCGCCACGGTGGCGCTCCCCTGCTCGTGCTCGATGCGAAGTACCGCAGGCCGGGAGGGCCGGAAGGCGATAGCGGCCTCAACAGCGACCTCTATCAGGTGAGCGCGTACCTCGACCGCTATCGCCTCAAAGAGGGAGTGCTCGTCTACCCCCGCTTCAGCGGCGACGAGGACACCCGCCTCAACCTGCGCGGCACGCCCAAGCACCTACATCTCCTCACGCTGGATCTGAGCGTCCCCACCCCAGCTCTACTTGACGAAGCCTGCCTGAAGTTAGCGCAGAGCCTCCAGGCAATTTTGAATCCGTAACTCCTGTTATAATTGCCCTATATGCGCAACTTCTTCTCCAGTGGGTGGTTAATCTTATTGTGAGTACGCAGACTGCTGTTCAGCCCGGCGAGGGCGAACGAGAAACCACCGCTGTGCGCGCACGGGGCATCTCCAGGGCGCAACTAACGGCTATCGCTCGACAGCCGTGGGTGTGGGTCGTCGGGTTGACCCTGCTGGGCTTCCTGCTACGGCGCATACACCTGGGAGCCGAGTCGCTCTGGTTCGACGAGGCCGATATCGTGGCGCAGGCTCGCCAGCCCCTGAGCATGCTTGTCGAGGCGTTCGGCAGGGCAGGAGAGAACGGCCCTCTGTACACCCTCATGCTGCACTTCTGGATGGGCCTGTACGACAATCTGCCTATCGTGTCGCGCCTCATGCACCTCCTGTTCGGCTCGTCATTCGAGGCTCCAGTGCGCGGTATCTCGATGCTCTTCGGGACGGCGGGCATCCCGGCCATCTACGCGCTGGCGCGGCGAGTGGGCGGCCCGGCCCTCGGTCTCATCTCAGCAACCCTTCTCACATTTAACCCCTACGACCTGTGGTACTCGCAAGACGCGAAGATGTACACCGTACTGGTGTTGATGACCCTGCTCACCACCCTCCTCTACCTGCACGCGCTGGAACGCAACACCCGCCTCCTTTGGGTGTGCTATGTGGTCGCCACCTGGGCCATGTTGACCTCGCACAGCCTGTCGGGGCTGGTCTTGCTGGCACAAATGCTCGCCACGCCCTTCCTGTTGCGCGCTATACCCAGCAGAACGCTCGGTGACCAACAACCATCACATACCGCCATAGCCACCCGCAATCCTCGCCTGATACTCTCCTTCGTTATCATTCTTCTGCCCGTCCTACCCATACTCTGGCTGAGGGCGGCGGCGATCATAACGGGCACTGTCGATACGGGCAACTGGTATGCAAGCGCATCGCTAGCCGACATACTGCTAACGATCTTTGTGAAGTTCGCGGTCAACCAGGCCGCCCCCGGCCAATTGGGCGACCTATCGATTCCCTGGGAAACCATAGGCGCGCTTGCCATGGCAGTTCTGGCCGTCGCGGGGGCGTGGGCGTTGCTCCGCCGCCCCGGTCTGCTCCATAAGGCGGATGGTGTAGTGCAACCGTCGAAGGCCGCCAATGTCGCCAACGCCGCCATCATCCTGGCGTTGTGGGGCGTACCGGTACTGGTGTTCTGGGTCGTGACGATGCTCACGCCTCTGTTCCAGCCCCGCTATTTGATCATGGCCTTACCCGCATATCTGATCATGGCCGCCGCAGGTGTGCTGGCGTTGCGGCGAGTGAATGTGCTACTGATGGCGCTCCCTCTTGTCCTGCTGGGTGCAAGCACGGTAGCAGCTATCACCACCATCAATTATTCCGCTCAGCCACAAAAAGAGGACTGGCGCGGGGCTATGGCCTACGTGCAAGACCACATTCGCCTGCGCGATGTGATCATCCCCTTCCCGGGCTACGTGCAGACCGCCGCCAGCCTCTACTACCACCCCGGCGGACCCGACTTCATCCCCGAACGCCCCATCAGCACGATAAGCAGCCTCAGCACCGCGAACTTCGGCCAGCGCGAACTGGAGGACGAACTACGCAGGCTGATCACCTGCAACGAGCGCGTGTGGCTGGTGGTGTCGCCCGTTCGTGCCGCCCAGGAGGATCCCCAGAACAGGGTTCTACAATGGTTCCAGTACAACTTCACAACTTTCGACACGCAGGTATTCAACGGGGTGACTGTGTACGGCATAGCCTTCAACAGCGTGTTCAATTGTTGGTCGCCCAACCCCACAGAGCCCGAAAAGCACACCTTTGAGAACGGAATCGAGTTCCTCGGCTATATTTACGAATTGCGCGACCAGAGCGATGATCCCATCCAGAAGGACGCCTCTAACCTCCCGCTCACCCTGTTCTGGCGCACAAGCACAAAGCTGATGGAGGACTACGACGTGCGCATCAAGGTAATAGACCCCTCAGGCCAAACGGTGAAAGACGAAACACTCGGCCCCCTCAACGGCTATTACCCCACGAGCCACTGGCCTGCCAATATCACCCTCATGGATTACCGCGATCTTCGATTGCCCGGCGGCCTCACCCCGGGCGACTACACGGTCACGGTGCAGCTTTACCCCAATGGGCAATCCACAGCGCCATTACAGCTTGCAGGCGAGAACACGGATACGATAGTGTTCCAGAAGCCTCTGAAAGTCGTGCCGTGGACGCCGTGACATTTCTGCGCTTTATGGTATTATGAAAAGCGTATTTCGGTAGAAGCTTTACTCGAAGCGGGAGAGGCCATGATCAAGATAGAAAATCTCAGCAAGACCTATGATGACGGCACCAAGGCGCTGCACAACATCAACCTGACCATCCCAGATGGGCAGTTTCTCGTGATAATCGGTCTGTCAGGGTCGGGCAAGTCTACCCTGCTACGGTGCATCAACGGGCTTATCAAACCTTCATCCGGCCAGGTGCTCGTAGATGGCGACAACATCACGACGGCTAACGCCGCACAGATGCGCAAGATACGCATCAAGATCGGCATGATCTTCCAGCAGTTCAACCTGGTGAAGCGCTCATCTGTGATGACCAACGTGCTGACCGGCTCGCTCGGCACGAAAAGCACGCTCTCCTCGCTGTTCCACCGCTTCAACGAGCAGGATTATAGCCACGCGATGCGCAATCTTGAGCGCGTGGGCATTGTTCAGAAAGCGACCGCCCGCGCCGATCAACTTTCGGGCGGCCAACAACAGCGCGTGGGCATCGCACGCGCCCTGATGCAAAACCCGCGCTATATGCTCGCCGATGAGCCTGTGGCCTCGCTCGACCCCGCTACGTCGCACTCGGTGATGAAGTACCTCGAACAAATCAATAAGGAAGACGGTATCACGGTGTTGTGCAATCTCCACTTCCTGTCGCTGGCCCGCCGCTACGCCACCCGCGTTATCGCCCTGCGCAACGACGGGGAAGGCGGCGAGATAGTGTTCGACGGCGGCGCCCTCGAAATCAACGAAGCGAAGTTCCGGGAAATCTACGGAGAAGACGCCGTAGAAGTAGAAATCGGCCCCGGCGACGGCAAAGTAGCGCCGGACATGAGCACCAGATAAGTGGAAGTCATGCGCGCTGCGTCATGAGTCAGGAAGAGGGACGGCCGACGACGGACGACCGACGACGCAGCACGCATGACGCAGCGCGCATGACGCATGACTTAGGATCTAAGATCTACGACTCGCCCTACTCGCACGGGAGGTTGATGAATGGCAGTAATTGACGAATCGGTGCCGAAGCAGAAGCCGGGGACAGTCCCCGGTGCATCTCCGCCCATCCCGAAGCGGCCCAGACCACTTTTCCTGCGCTCATGGCCAGCTCTGGTGGCGCTGGCGATCATTATCGTGGCTGAGGTTTATGGTTGGCAGGTGGCTGAGATAAATCCGCCCAAGCTTGTCGCCAAGTGGGGTGAATTCCAAAGCCGGTTCGGCGAACTGCTGGCGCCCGATATCATAGCGCAAGATCAAAAGCAATTACAGGTGCCGCTGCCTATCGTGGGCGCCGAAACTCCGCCAGTCCAGGTAAAACCGGCCACTGTCGAAGCCCCCATAAAGACCGTTATCAAGAAGTCGGGCGCCGACCAAAACCTCGTAACCACTGGTGCTGACATTGACACCTTCAACGTCACGCTAAGCACAGATTCGGACACCGTAGTCGCAGGGCAGACCCTGACCGTGACGGGCAAGGGTTTCAGGCCGAACACCTCCGGCAGCATAATCTGGCAGAGCACGGGCACCAATGCATCCAGTCAGCAAATAGGCTCGTTCACGTCCGATGGTAGCGGGAACTTCACAGTCCAGGCCCAGGTGCCGAACGACAAGGACCGGATAACCAATGTATACAACTACCCCAATAGCTTGTATGCCACCCAGAACTGGAGCTTCGGCAACCTCTACCTCAGCGATACGTTCGGGCTGGTGCTGAGCAAGATAGTCGAGACGATCTTCATAGCGCTGATGGCTACTACCTTTGCTATCATTATTAGCCTACCACTAAGTTTTATAGCGGCCCGCAACCTGATGCCGCGCAACGTCATAGGCACTACCATCTACACGCTGGCCCGCACTGTGCTCAACATCCTGCGCTCTATCGAGGCTCTGATCCTGGCGGTGATCTTTGCCGCGACGGTCGGTCTCGGTCCGTTCGCCGGGGTGCTGTCCCTTACCGTGTACGCTATCGCCTCGCTGGGCAAGTTCTACTCGGAGGCGATCGAGGCGATTGACCCCGGCCCACTGGAAGCGATCACAGCCACGGGCGCGAACCGCTTGCAGGTGATCACCTACGCGGTAATCCCGCAGTTCATCCCGCAGTTTATCGGGTTCACCCTCTATATGTGGGATAGAAGCGTGCGCGCCTCTACGATTGTGGGCTTCGTGGGCGGCGGCGGTATCGGCTTCCTGCTGGTGCAGTACATCAACCTGTTGCAGTTCCACCAGGCAGGTACGGCTATCTGGGCCATCGCCATAGTGGTCATCATCATGGACTGGGCGTCCGCTAGGATACGGGCCAGGATAATCTAGGGGCCAGTGACCAGTGACCAGTGACCAGTGACCAGTGACCAGTGACCAGTACGTCATGCGTCATGCATAATATGTCGTCGGTCGTCCTACTGGTCACTGGTCACTACGCACCGAGGAGCAAGCATATGGAAGTCAAGTTACTTGGCGCGCACCAGGGACAGAGCAACACTATTGGCTTATGTCTATCCTGGTGGACGGGAAGCTGGCGATTGACGCGGGTGGGCTTACGACCGCGCTTACTCTGGAGGAGCAGGCCAACATCGAGGCGATCCTCGTGACGCACAAGCACTTCGACCACGTGAAAGACCTGGTGGGGCTCGCTCACAATAACTGGCAGGTGCGAAGCCTGCATATCCACTGTATTGACGATACGCGAGACGCTTTACAGGCGCATATCTTCAATGATGTGCTGTGGCCCACCATGAGCGAACAGATCGGCCCCTACTATCCGCTCACCTGGCACAGAGTAGAGGCGGGCGCGCAGTTCGACCTACTAGGCTACTCTATTACCCCCATCGAGATGTCACACAGCGTGCCAACCGTGGGTTACTTCATACAGAAGGACGGGGCGAGCTTCTTCTATACAGCCGACACGAGAGCGCAGGGCAACCCTTCGTGGGCAGCGATAAGGCCCGACCTGCTAATCGCCGAAACCACGATGGCGAACGAGCACGAGCGCATCGCGACCATGGTCGGCCACATGACGCCCGCGACTTTGGGCAGCGAATTGCGCGCCTTCCACGCCAAACAGGGCTATTACCCGCCCACAGTCTGCGTCCACATCAACCCACACCAGGAACCGACCATTATACCCGAGCTAACCGCGCTCGCTTCCGAGCTAGGCGCCGAGATAACGCCAGGCCACGAAGGCATGGTGCTGACGGTGAGTCGTAGATCTTAGATTGTAAGCCGGGACGACCGACGACTGACGACCGACCGCGTATGACGTATGACTTACGATCTAAGATCTAAGATCTAAGATCTAAGATCTAAGATCTACGACTCAGCGAGCACTACCACGCGATCGGCCTCGGCGAAAGTTAGCGTTGTAGCCTTGGCAGGGTTCACCACGACGCCCGCTTGCTGGCCCTGGCTGCTGCCCGCGAGCATGTAGCCTATCGCGCAATGACCACGCCTGCGCGCGGCCTCTACCACTGTATAGAAGCTCACGGGTTTG
>DATINP010000076.1:0-63634 GCA_035474135.1 Chloroflexia bacterium
GGCAAGCTAATGCGGGACATCTACGCAAAGAACCGTGAGCAGGCCAACTTCCGCCTCTTCTGCCCGGACGAGGTCCACTCCAACCGCCTGGATAATGTATTTGAGGTCGAGAATCGCTGTTATGTGGGTAGGACTCTCGACATTGATGAACACGTGTCGCCCGATGGCCGCGTGATGGAAATACTGAGTGAGCACAACTGCGAGGGCTGGCTCGAAGGCTACCTGCTCACGGGGAGACACGGCTTGTTCGCCACCTACGAGGCCTTTGCCATGGTGTCGGCTTCTATGACCGTACAGCATACCAAGTGGCTTCAGGAGGCGATCGAGCTTCCCTGGCGACACTCCATTGCCTCGCTTAACATCCTGCTGACCTCCACCTCGTGGCGCAACGACCATAACGGCTTCAGTCACCAGGGACCGGGCCTCATTGATGTGATCCTCTCCAAGCGCGGCACGGTGGCTCGCCTCTATCTGCCCCCCGATGCTAACTGCCTACTGTCGGTGGCCGACCACTGCTTCCGTACTCGCAACTACGTCAACCTCATAGTGCAAGACAAGCAGCCCCAGCTTCAATATCTAACTATGGAGCAGGCTATCGAGCATTGTGCGAGGGGCGCGTCACGCTGGGACTGGGCTTCCAACGACCACGGTGTTGAGCCTGATGTAGTCCTGGCCTGCGCGGGCGACATACCCACGATGGAAACCGTCGCCGCTGCCTGGTGGCTACGCAATAATATTCCCGAGTTGAAAGTGCGCCTGGTGAACATCGTTGACCTGATGACCATTTTCCCGCCGTCGGTCCACCCCCACGGTATGTCGGAGACCGCCTTTGTCAACCTCTTTACGGCAGACAGACCGGTTATCTTCGCCTTTCATGGCTACCAGCGGGCCATCCACCAGTTGGTACATGGTAGGCCCAACGCAGAGCGCTTTCACGTGCGTGGCTTCAACGAGCAGGGCACGACCACTACGCCCTTCGACATGGTGGTTCTCAATGGGATGAGCCGCTATCACCTGGCGATCGACGCCATGAAATACGCCGAGCGCCTGCATCCTCGCACCCCCGCTCTCAGAGACGAGTGCCACGGCCTTATCCAGCGCGCGGTAGCCTATTCCCGTGAACACTTCGAGGATATGCCCGAGATCAGCAACTGGGTCTGGACGGAAGGGGAGTGATAAAGGGCGAGGGGCGGGGGTACGTGATGCGCCGTGCGTCATACGTCATGCGTTGCAGGTAACACGTGAATGGTGTCCTGTTAACTTAATGACGTAAAGGGTGCAACATGGGACAGATTTTGAGTAGTCCATTCGGGTACAATTTTCGGCTGACGTATGACGTATGACGTATGACGTATGACGCATCACATACCCCTCGCCCTTACGTCAGAAAATACGTCAACCTTGCTGGAGCGCTGTCCCTGGCCATCACCTCGCGCAATTTGGGGCGCAGTAGCTGGTCGAAGCCAAGGAACCGGCCCGGGCCTGTCACCATGAATACGAAGCCGAACAGGGCGAGCAACGCATAACTCCACACCCAGCCGCCTTCGGCCTGGCCCAGCCCCAGGAACAGGACAAGCCCCAGCAGCAGGCACAAAAAGCCCGCCAGCCTGCTCAGAATGCCCAGTATCAGCCCTACCGCGATTAGTATCTCAATTATGAAGAGCACCCACCCGAAGGCCTGCCAGCGCGGCAAAACCACGTTCGCCACAAAGTCGCCAAAAGCAGGCAACAGTCCCTTGTTCCCAAAGCGCGCCATCTGAGTGAACTGGTGGTAGAGGCCCATCCCATTATCAACAAACGGACCGGGTTGGTCGTCTGAAATGGCAGTGTTCTCGACCAGACCGTTGGGGACTTCGTTGGGAGGCTTCACAAACTGGTTCCAGGGCAATTGGCCAGCCAGTTGCGTCAGCCATAAAAGGCCGATAATAATGGCCGCGATCCGCACAGGCCATGCCGCCACGCGCCGGTCGTATACGCGCCTTTGCTCGGTTTCAACCTCGTAAGGAAGCAGTGCGCGGTGTGTACCTGTATCTCTGCCTGTGTCCTTTGGGCTAACGCTCATATTGTCCCTTCTATAAGCCTGCACCACATGATAAGCGCGGCATCGATGTCAGGAGTGACGTTCGCCCCAGTATAGCACAGAGGAGTCTTAGATCGTAGATCTTAGATCGTAAGTCGGGACGACGGGCGACGGGTAATCGTCCCTGAAAGGAACCCTGACGACAGGTCACGGGCACGCACGATGCATGACTTACGATCTAAGATCTACGATCTAAGATTCGCGCGCCTCCAGGCTCCACAGCCTTCGCATTTCGACGCTTGTGCGCAGTAGCTCTTCCAGTGTGCCCTCGGCTTCTACTTTGCCGTCTTTCATTACCATGATCAGGTCGGCGCGCATCAAGGCTGCCCTCCTGTGTGACACCGCCAGGCAAGTTACGTCCGTACGCTGACTGAGCCTTTGCCACAGTGCTTCTTCGGTTTCGACATCCAGCGCGCTCGACAGGTCGTCCATCACCAGAAGTTCGGCATCACGAGCAAACATGCGAGCCGCCGCGCTCCTCTGCACCTGTCCGCCGGACAACTTCACCCCTCTCGGCCCCACCTCTGTGAGTACGCCCGCCTCCAGGCTCGCCACGTCTGCACTCATGATTGCGTGGTCTATAGCTGCTTGCAGGATGTCACCCTCATCAGGTACGCCTAGCAGGATATTGTCGCGTAACGTCTCGCTGAAAAGGCGCGGCACCTGCGATGTGTATGCTGCCCTGGGCGGCACAAAGAACGTGGCCGCGTCCTCCACGCGCTCGCCATTCCAGCAGACCTCGCCACTATCCTTCGGCAACAGACCCAGCAGGACACGCAATAGCGTTGTCTTGCCCGCTCCCACTCGGCCGGTCACGACGGTAAGCGAACCTCGCTCCACATGCAGGCTGACATCCTTGATCCCCATGCCCGTATCAGGATAATGAAAGGTCAACCCCTCAACGTCCAGCCTCTCAAGCCGGTTGCGCTCTCCCGGCTTCCGTTCGCCCGCTGCCCGTCGCCCGATCTCCGGGAAGGGCTTGCGCAGATAGGTTTCGGAGTGGGCAACCAGAGCCTCCGGGGGCGCGTCTTGCAGAAGGGTCAGCAAACGGTCAATAGACACTCCTGTTTGCCTGTACTGAGTTAGATAGTTGCCGAACATGCTCGTCACCTGCGACAGCCAGGCGATGTACGACACGAACAGCGCGAAGTCGCCCACCGTGAACTGGCCGGCGGACATCGAACTTGCCACCAGCAGCAAGAGCACGCCGGTGCCGATGTTGGCCGCATTCACCGAGATTGTGTTGAGCAGTTGAGTGTACAGCAGGTCGTTCAAAGCCGCCTTGCGCCGGGCCTCGTTCAGGGTCCTGAAGTAGCTCACCACGTTCTCTTCAGCGCTTGCCACCTTCACGGCCTGTACAGCGCCGAACACCTCACCCAATAGCCCGGTCACCTCGCCTATGGATTGCTGGGCCGATCTTCTGTACTGCTGGATGCGCTTCGATGCCAGCCTGACGACGAGGATCACGAGCGCAAGCGGCACGGCCACCACCAGCGTCACCCAGGGGTTGATGCTCACCAGCACCACGAGCGCCAGCACCGTCACCATCAGCTGCCCCACAGGGTCGAGGGTCCAGCTTATGAAGCGCGCGATTACCGCCACGTCGTCCCTGAAGCGGCTCACCGCCTCGCCCGCTGAAGCAGGCAGCGCTCGCGCCCCCGGCCTGTGCAATATCCTCTCGAACACGTTTTGCCGCAGGAGTGTCGCGTGAGTCAGATTCAGTGTCACCTCGGCGCTGACCGCCCCCAGCACAGCAGTGCCCCTCACGATGGCCACAGCGACCAATAGTGCCAGTAGTCCCCACGCATTGAAGTCGGCGGGCGCGCTGCCGCTAAGCCCGTCGAAGATGCCGCGTATCACAAGCCCCGGCACAAGAGGGAACACATAAAACATCATGCTCGCGAGCAGACCGCTTGTTATATAAAGTCCGGGTCTATAGCGGATCAGGCGCTGGACGTACCACCAGTAGCTCCTGGTGGACGACGGACGACCGACGACCGACGACGCTACCTGCGCGTCCCCTGCCTTCTGTCGTCGGTCGTCCGTCGTCCGTCGTCGGTTCTTCATCATGTCAGTGCTTCCGCCATCTTGCCCGTGCGCATGAGGTCGGAGAAGTGCGAGTTGGGGTCATTGAGCAATTGCAGCCTGCTGCCGTACTCCACGATCATACCTTCCTCCATTATCAGGATCGAGTCGGCGCGCTGCACTGTCGCGAGCCTGTGCGCGATGATGATCGCGGTACGCCCGCCCAGCAGCCTGTCCACCGCCCTCTCGACCTGCTTCTCGGTGGCAGGATCGAGCCGAGATGAAGCCTCATCTAGCACTACCAGCCCTGGCTCCTTCAAGAACACCCGCGCAAAAGCCACCACTTGGCCCTGCCCGGCCGACAGCGTACTCCCTCCCGGGGCCAGTTTGGTGTCCAGCCCGTCGGGCATAGCGGCCAGCCACCCGCCCATGCCCAGCTCTTCCAGCACGCTCGTAATACGCTCGTCTGAGATATTCTTGTCAAACAGCGTCAGGTTGTCTCGCAAGGTCGCGTGGAACAGGTGGATGCTCTGCGTCACCATGCCCACGCTCTGCCGTATGCTCGCCACCTGTGAATCGCGCAGTGGAGTGCCACCCAGCCTGATTTCGCCCTGCTGGGGATCGTACAGGCGGAACAACAGCCTTGTGAGCGTCGTCTTGCCCGACCCGGTTCTGCCCAGCACGCCCAGCACCTCACCCGGCTTCAGGTAGAACGACACGTCATTTAGCACAGGCTCGCCCGCGTTATAACCGAACGCGACATCCTCGAATTGTACGGATAACGCACCCTCAGGAATCGCTGGCCCGGTGCCGTCATGAATGACGCTCTTCTCAAGCAGCAAGTCCCCTATACGGTTGATGCTAGCACCTGCCTGCTGCAGATCCTGTAGCTGGCGCGTTAGCTGGTCTATAGGGCGGCGCAGCGACTCTGTGTAGCTGAAAATGAGGTACACGGTGCCCAGCGTAATAGCGCCCTCCTGAAACAGCATTACCCCCAACCCGAGCGCCAGCGCCGTGCCCAGTGTGAACACGATCACAGTCACGCCCCCCGACGTGCTGCCGATCAAGGCGGCCTTGCGATCGGTGCGGAGCAGGTGGCGCGACCGCTCGTACAGCTTGCGCATAGTGTAGGCTGTCGCGCCGCTCGACCTTATGTCCTCGGTGCCCGATAATCTCTCTTCTATGAAGCCGAACAGTTCCGCGCTCGCCTGCCTTGCTATCTTCCAAAACGGCTGGGCGATGTTGCGCGTCTTGTTCACCAGCGCTACCGTGACGATCACGAATATTGTCATCGCCAGCCCCACGCGCCAGTCTATGGTGTACATGAGGATCAGCACCGCCACGAGCAATATTCCGTTAGCAAAGATCTGCACGACGAAGCGCGAGAAGAAGTTGCCCAGCGTGGCCACGTCGCCGTCCACGCGCTCGATCAACTCGCCCGGCGTGTGCGAGCCGTGAAACTGCGGGTCGAGGCGCAGGGTGTGCAATGTCAGGTCCGAGCGTATCTGGTTGGTGGCGGTCAGCCCCACGTTCTCTGCCACATAGGCCTCGCCCACCGTAACCAGTTGTGCTCCAAGCGCCGCCACCAGAAAGAGCACGGCCAGCATAGTGAGCCGGTCGAGAGGTGCGCTCGCGGTAGCATCGTCGATAAAGGCCCGCAGTATCCAGGGGTTGGCAAGCTCGAACCCGATCCCCGCCAACAGCAAAGCGCCCAGCAAGATCACCCGCCTGCGCTGCGGCTTCAAATATGACGCTAATATTCCTCTGTAACTGGAAAAGGCGGTCTGCATGACGTAGGGACTCTGGAACAAGAGCCTTCTAAGTATAACATCATGCAAGCTGCCGGTCGTGGGCCGCAAGTCGTATGTTCATCAAGGACGGAGGGCTGCAAATAGACGTATGTCGTGAGGTTTCCTGGGTGCCTACTATCTTAATGACCTGAGCGGCGCAAAAGGGGACAGGTTTTATCTAGTCCGTTCGGGTATATTTGTAGCCGAATATGGCACATCACGATCCCCGGCTTACAACCTGCGCCCTACGATCCGCGACTCGGTACACCGTTAGAAGGGCCAGGCTGAGTGCGCTGAACCAGTACATCTCTGATATCCATGTATTGCCCGAATCAGTGCCTGCGAACACCCCGTGCAGGAGCGACAGCGCGAACAAACCATAGCTCAGGAAGTGGATCACATGCCATGCCTTAGTGCCGATCCTTTTCCGCACATAAAACGTGAAGCTGACCAGCGCCGACAGGTAAAGAGCCACCTGTCCGATACCCACCCATAGCTGTCTGTAGGCATCGTTGCCGAAGGGCACCACAATCTGGACTATGCTATATGGCACGTAGGCATTGCCCAGCAAAATCAGCCCGTGGAACGCTGCGAAGCCCAATCCCAACAAACTCGTGAACTGGTGCAGGTCGAATGCCGTGAACGCGCCGGGCCAGATGCGCGCCATTTTGTTCGTGATGATCAGGCCGCTCGCCATGGACACCCACAGCAGACCAAATGCCACCATTGCGCTCGCCCGTGACAAATACCAGTAGAACTTAGGGTCAGCGCCGACTATAGACGCGCCCAGGGTAGGCACCCACACCGGGATCATTACGAGCGCCAGCGCCATGCCTATCAATCCCGCAACCACAACGCCGGATACCCACAGCGGTACCCCCGTCGTTTTGCCTGCATCGGGGATAGGAAGAGCCGCCTGGGCGTCCCTATTGTTAAGTCGTGTTTCCATGTTACTTCTCGCCTTGATCGGTTGCGAACAGGTTTCGGTCCTTTCTAACGGGCGTACTATTCCACGTGTAGTTCGATAATCGGCTACTGCGTAGTACCTGTCCGTTTTCAAGCACAATGAGCGCCGCGAGTGACGGGCGAGCCTCTATCCACTCCAACCCCTCACTGCCGCCTAGCAACAGGGCCATCTTCGCCCCGACCTCTGCCATACATGCAGTTGGCGCAACCACCGTGGTTGTAATGACATCCGTGCGGGCAGGTTTTCCCGTGCGGGGATCTATGATATGGTGCATCCACTTGCCCGCCTGTTTCCATTTCCTGTAGTCGCGTCCCGATGTTGCCACGCCCCCGGATATTATCGACAACAATTCAAGCTGGGCGTCATCTGCCGTTTCTCCGTCCGCAGAACTGGGCGCGGCAACTCCGATGAGCCACTCGTGTGCTTCGGCTTCCGGCCCGGCCACTGCTATGTCTCCCCCGGCGTTCACTATGCATGGCCCCAGTTGTGCCAGCCTTAGGGCGGCTTCATCGGCGGCCCAGCCCTTTGCAACCCCACCCAGGTCGAGTCTCAGCCCCATGGGTAGTTGCACGGAGTGCGCGGCAGGGTACATCTTGATCCTGCGCCATTCCTTCCGACGTTTGCCGTCGATCAAGGATGCTATACGTCCGGAGGTAGGTCTGAAGGGACTTGTGTTTCCTGCCGGCGTCTGCGCGTCTGTGAGGTCGGACGGCGTCACGTGTGGCATCTGATCAAAGCTCGTAGCATATCCAGCAGCTTCCACTGCGTCGAGTACTGCCGGCGTTACCATGCCGTTCGTGCTGTTAGCCGCGTTCAGAGCTACATTCAGTACTCTCCATAAGGTGTCGCTGACGGCACGGGGCGTGTCAGATCCCGAACGGTTGAGCCTGCTTAGCTCGCTCTCAGGTCTGAACCTGCTCAAGGCCTGTTCCCATTCCGCGAACCAGCGTGGCACGTCTGCCAGCAGTGCATTCACTTCCGGCCTATCCGATTTCACAGCCGCCATTATTTGCGACCCCATCGCCTTGAACTCTATCTGTTGTATCTGTTCTGTTATTACATCTTTCATAGTTTTACCTGGATGATCGCGTGCGGGTGAACGGTGAGGGCGCATCGCCGGAACTTTGCGGCACCGATACCTGGGGTAAGCTGTCGAGTGATTGAGAGGGCGTATCGGCGGTTCCGCTGTCGGATGCCGCAGGCGTGATGATGGCGGCCGGCGGACCCTCCTGGCTGGCCGACACTGACCCTTGTGGATCGTTGCCAGGCAGTATGGCCCAGCCCGCGAGTGTCGCTGCTACCGAGGTTGTCGCGATCAATGCTTTTACTCCACTCATCGCTTTGCTTTTCCTGTTAATCTTTGCTGCCATTATTTTGTCTCCGTTCTAATCGCTGCCCTAATGAGCGTTTGTTTTCATTATGATATCGACATTCTTATCTATGGCCTCTGGGCCTCTGCCTGCCGGTATTTGCGGTTACACCATCGTAAAGTACCTGTCCGGTTGAGGCGTCCACGTAGACCATGCCTCTACTAAGCTGAACTTCATAAGCAGCCCTACCCTGGAAGTCGACCAGTCGGGGTTGCTGAAGGAGTGATGTCCCTTCAACAATGCTGAGAGCTATGGCGGAGGCCTGGTCTGCAGAAACCGGGTATTCGGCGTTTGCATCGCTCTGATCGCCCGAAGTATCACGGTCGCCTGATCCCGGCTGCTCCTGCGTCTCGCCGCTATTCTGTGGCGCTGTGTTTTGTAAAGGAGCGGTCAAGGCGCTCGTGTTATTGTCTGCCGCCGTCCCGACCGCCGCTGCGTCCTGACCATGCAGTACGACGTAAGCGCCCAGCGCCGCCAGCAGCACCACCATAAAAGCTGCCATGCCCGCCGCGGCCATATATGCAATTCGTTGTGTCATCTTTCTCTTTCCTGGAACATTCGTATAAACACTTCACCATTCCAGTCTAAGGGCCGCAGATTAAACGGCCATGTGAGATAAGTTAAGGTTTGATTAACTTGTAGCTGAGTGGGCCGTGACGTAGTACGAAGCATGACGCATGCCGCCATCTTGTGATAAGATAGGGCGAAACTGTCACAGCTTCCCCAGGATATATAATCATCTCACTTACCACTTGCCATGACTAAAGAGCTACCATCCATACTCAACAAACGCGTTGTTATCGAAGGGGTAACGCCAGAAATAGACAGTGGACGCTACCCCATCAAACGCGTGGTCGGCGAGCGCGTCGTCGTGGAGGCCGATGTCTTCACCGACGGGCACGAAGCCCTGTCGTGCGAACTGCGCTACCGTCAACACGGCGCGAATGCATGGGAGGCCGTGCCAATGCAGCCCCTGGTTAATGACAGGTGGCACGCTGAGTTTACGGTTACCCAGCTGGGCAGCTATACCTACACTATCCAGGCGTGGCTCGACCACTTTAAGCTGTGGGCGGGCTATCTCGTCAGGCGCCTCGAAGTAGGGCAGGATGTCAGCATAGAGCTCCTCATCGGCGCGGGCCTGGTCGACGACACCCTCAGCAGGATCACTGCCCACAAGGATGTGGCTAACGACGCGGTTTCGCTCGCTGATTACGCCGAGAAATTGCGCTCTGACCCAGAAACTGCTATCCAGGCCGCTCTATCGGATGAACTGTCTGCGCTGATGCTCCGAAACGCAGACAAAGATGGAGGAATCACCTATGACCGTGAACTGGACGTGGTGGTAGAGCCTGTGCGTGCCCGCTTCGGCGCGTGGTACGAATTCTTTCCGCGCTCGTGCTGGGAAAAAGACTGCACACACGGCACGTTCAAGATCTGCGAAGATCGGCTTCCCTATATTAAGGAACTTGGCTTCGACGTTGTCTACCTGCCCCCTATTCATCCGATCGGGCACACCAGGCGCAAGGGCAAAAACAACAACGTGGTGGCCCAGGCCGACGACGTAGGCAGCCCCTGGGCCATCGGTTCGGAACTGGGCGGCCATAAGGCGATCAACCCGGATCTCGGCACGCTTCAGGACTTCACACGATTCGTGCAAAAGGCCGCAAAGCTGGGTATGCAGGTGGCCCTAGACATTGCGTTCCAGTGCTCACCCGACCACCCGTACGTAAAAGAGCACCCTGAATGGTTCAAGATGCGCCCCGACAATACGATCCAGTACGCCGAGAACCCACCCAAGAAGTACGAGGATATCTATCCATTCGACTTCGACACGACCCACTGGCGCGAAATGTGGGCCGAACTGCTCAGCATATTCGAGTACTGGGTGGGGCAGGGCATCACGATCTTCCGAGTGGATAACCCCCACACGAAGGCGCTCAGGTTCTGGCAGTGGTTGATAGCAAGCATAAAGGCCCAGCACCCTGAGGTGATCTTCCTGGCAGAGGCGTTCACGCGCCCCAAGGTGATGTACTACTTGGCCAAGATCGGCTTCAGCCAATCGTACAACTACTTTCCATGGCGGAATTCGGCATGGGAACTGACCGAGTATTTCACCGAGCTAACCAAAACCGACGTCAAGGAGTTCTTCCGCCCCAACCTCTGGCCCAACACGCCCGACATCCTGCACGAGTCGCTGCAAAACGGCGGACGCCCCGCCTTCATGTCGCGCTTCGTGCTGGCATCTACTATGGGCGCGAGCTACGGCATCTACGGTCCCGCCTACGAGTTGTGCGTCAACACTCCCATAGCCCCCGGCAAGGAAGAGTACCTCGACTCGGAAAAGTACGAGATCAAGCACTGGGATGTGGGCAGGGCGGACAGCCTGAAAACGCTCATCACGCGGGTCAACAAGATCAGGCACGATAATCCCGCCCTCCAGTCGAACGACAACCTCCGCTTCTACACGACGGGTAACGAGCACCTGCTTGCTTACAGCAAGGCCACCAACGACCTGAGCAATATACTCCTCGTTGTGGTGAACCTGGACCCCGAAGCGACCCAGTCGGGCTTGATCGAGCTTCCCATCGAAGAGCTAGGCATTAACCCATTCGCCCCCTACCTAGTACAAGACCTTCTGACCGGCACTTACTTTGAATGGTCCGGTTCGCACAACTATGTGGAGCTAAACCCCCATGTGCTGCCCGCGCACGTGTTGCTGATAAGGGGAACGAAGTGAACGCTAAGCGATAAGTAAAGTGTCACCCTAAAATGTACCCGAAAGGACTACGCAAAACCTGTCCCGTTTTTCCTATCTCACGTCATTAAGATAGTAAAATACTTATCACTTACCACACCTAACCACCATGACGAACGAGCTACAACTCACAACCCAACAATTAGCTGCGCTCGAGGCCGTTTTGCCCGCCTACATGCTTAGCAAGCGCTGGTTTCGTGCCAAGGCCTATACAATAGCCTCTGTTCAGATAGTAGATGCATATCAGTTGCCTGCGTCTTACGACCTGAGACTCACCATTGCGCGGGTCAACTACGAACAGGCCGACCCCGACAGGTATGTGCTGCTCCTCCGCTTTGTGAGCGCAGACGACGACTCACTTTCTGCAATCGGCGACGTACTATCCGAGATCGCAAGGCTTCCTGATGGCCTGGTAGTCTACGACGCAACGGCCGACCCTGCGGTAGCACTGGGCCTGCTTTCCGCCATTCGCGTCAGTGGAGGACAATCGGGCGCGATCTCTGCCTGGCGCACCGGTGCCTTCGCCTCGCTCGATCCAGGCGAGAACGTGGTGCAGCCCTCCCTCATGGGCGTCGAGCAAAGCAACACGTCGGTGAAGTACGGCGATGCGCTGATCCTTAAGCTCTTCCGACGCCTCGAGGACGGTATAAGTCCCGAACTTGAGATCGGGCGCTTCCTGGCCGAGCGGGGCTTCCGGAACACGCCGCCCCTGGCGGGTGCTATCGAATACGTGCCAGGCGACGTAGCCGGTGAGCCGCAGACGCTCGCTATTCTGCAGGGCTTTGTCCCCAACCAGGGTGATGCTTGGAGCTATATCCTGCGCTCCCTGGAGGAATACTATGGCGCTACGGACGACGGACGACAGACGGCAGACGACCCGGGTGCATCGACTTATGGTCTAAGGGCCACGATCTACGACGCGCCTCACCTCCTTGGGCAGCGTACAGCCCAAATGCACGCAACGCTCGCGTCCGACCCCGACGATCCCGCCTTTGCTCCCGAACACTTCACGGCAGAGTACCAGGCCGCTATGCACGGCTCGATGCGCGCTCTAACTGAAGAAGCATTTCGGCTCCTGCGAGGCAGGGTTGAAAGGTTGCCCGACGAGGCCCGCGATGAGGCCGCCGCGATCCTCTTGCAGCAGGACACCATACTCGCTCGCTTCGACCCGCTGTTGACCCACCACGTCAAAGCGATGCGCACTCGTTGTCATGGCGATTATCACCTGGGCCAGGTGCTGTGGACAGGCAACGACTTCGTCATCATCGACTTCGAGGGCGAGCCTGTACGCACCCTTGCCGAGCGTCGCCTCAAGCACTCGCCTCTCAAGGATGTGGCGGGGATGCTGCGTTCGTTCCACTACGCCGCATACGCCGGTATGTTCGACTCGATAGACAAGCGTGGTCTCCAGGAGCAGATCGAACTTCGGGCCAACTCGTGGTACAAGCAGGTGAGCGCAACATACCTGCGCTCTTACCTCACTACCGCAGGCAACGCGTCGTGGCTGCCCGCCACCGAGGCCGACCTACATCTCCTCCTCGACGCCCATCTCCTCGAGAAAGCTGTGTATGAGCTACTCTACGAGATAAACATGCGCCCCGATTGGGTGCAAATACCCTTGAAGGGAATACTGCAATTGCAAAGCGACCAGTGACCAGTGACCAGTGACCAGTGACCAGTACCAAAACATGACGCATGACTTACGACCTAAGATCTATGATCTAAGACTCAGGAGGCACACATGAGCGACACTCGCTCCACCGACTTCACCGCTTTCGACAAATACATAGACGACAACTTCGACTCGATGGTAGAGGAACTGCGCACCTTTTGCTCTACTCCCACGCTTGCAGGACAGCGGGTGGGGCTGGAGGAGGGGGTGGCAGCAGTACGCGCCCTACTCGAACCGCTCGGCGCTGTTGTGAACGCGGTGCCGCTGGAGGGAGGCGCGCCCCCCGTGGTGCTGGCTGAGCTTGGCGCGGGCGCTCGTACCCTCCTCCTCTACAACCACTACGATGTTCAGCCTCCCGAACCTCTCGACCTGTGGGACTCACCTCCCTACGCGGGCGATGTGCGTGACGGCAGGTTCTATGCGCGCGGCGTGGCCGACGACCGGGGCGACCTCCTATCACGCGTGCTGGCGATCCGCGCCTACAAGGCCGCGATAGGAGACCTCCCGTTGCGCCTGCGCTGGCTCGTGGAGGGAGAGGAGGAAGTGGGCAGTCCCCACCTGGCCCCCATCGCGGCCCAGCACGCCTCTGCTCTGCAAGCCGATTGGTGCGCGTGGGAAGGTTCGTCGCGCACCGAGGCGGGCGACGCGCAGATCGTGTGCGGCGTGAAGGGGATGCTCTACGTCGAACTTCACGCGACCGGCCCCAACCACGATGCCCATTCGGGCGGGGGTGGTATCCTGCCCAACCCGGCATGGCGCCTCGTGATGGCCCTTTCCACCCTGCGTGACAGCGCGGGCAACTTCGTCATGGACGGCCTCGACACCGTGATCGACCCACCGACTGAGCAGGACATAAAGGCAGCCGACGCGATGCCCTTCGACGAGAAGGCCGCATTAGCCACTTATGGCCTCGACCACTGGCAGCGCGGGCTCAAGGGACGCGACGTGCTGTCGGCCTCCATGTTCGACCCCACAGCCAACATCGCGGGCTTCCACAGCGGCTACGGCGGCGAGGGCGCTAAGACTATCGTCCCCAGCACAGCCATGGTCAAGATGGACTTCCGCCTCGTGCCCCACCAGACCCCTGAGAATATGCTTCCTCTCTTGCGCGCTCACCTCGACAGGCGCGGCTACACCGACATTGAGATCGTTCAAATAGGAGGACTCTATCCGGCCAAAACCCCAGTGGATAGTCCCCTTGTACGAACGAGCGTGGCCGCCTGGCTCGACCTGGGCGAACCGCGCGTAGTGGTGGCCCCCATCAGCGGGGGAAGTGGACCCATGTCCCTCATTACTGGCGAGTTAGGCATCCCCACCGTCATGACGGCTGGCGTGGCCTCCACCCAGTCGCGTGTTCACTCGCCCAACGAGAGCATCCTGCTGGACGATTTCAAGCTGGCGATCCGCTACTGGGGTCGATTCTTCGCCCGGCTGGCTGCTCTGTAGCAAGCCCTAGAGGTACAGGTGATTCCTATGCAAGATCGTCCGCTTGCGGGCCGGGCGGCGCTGGTGACAGGGGTCAGCAGGCGGCGCGGCATTGGTTTTGCCACCGCGCAACGCCTGGCTCTGCTTGGCGCCGATCTGATGTTGCAGGCGCTCACAACTTATGACGCGCAACAGGCCTGGGGAGCCGACCAGGAGGGTATGGTACCCTTGCTGGCGGAACTGCGAAGCCACGGCACGCGTGTAGAGTACGTTGAGGCTGATTTTCTGGAGCCTCAGGCCCCACAGCGGGTCATGGAGGCTGCGCAGGCTGCATTCGGCAATATTGATATACTTATTGCCAATCATGCTTACTCCACCGATGGCGCTCTGGAAGACTTGGCGGCTGAGAGCATAGACACCCACTTGTTGGTCAATGTGCGCGCATCACTGTTGCTGGTCAAGGAGTTCGCGGCGCAGTATCGGGGGCAGTCGGGAGGGCGCGTGATCTTGCTAACTTCGGGACAGGCGTTGGGACCGATGCCAGGCGAGCTTGCATACGTTGCCTCCAAGGGCGCATTGCACCAACTGACCCAGAGCCTGTCTGCTCACCTGATCCCACGCGGTATAACAGTCAACGCAATCAATCCCGGCCCGACCGACACCGGCTGGGCCGATGGAGCACTCTACGAGCATATCAAGGAGGCTTTTCCACAGGGTCGCTGGGGTGAACCAGAGGATGCCGCCCGCCTGATCGCGTGGCTGTGCACTGATGATGCTCGCTGGATTACCGGCCAGATTATCAATTCTACCGGCGGCTTTTGATGCATAGCGAGGCTTCACAAATGGATCCTGTCTTTTTCCAATCGCCCTCCGATCTTCGCGACTGGCTAGAAGAGAATCATGCCACAGCAAGGGAACTGTGGGTGGGCTTCTACAAGAAGGGCGCCTCTCAGAGCGCCATTACCTACGCGCAAGCCCTGGACGAAGCGCTCTGCTACGGCTGGATCGATGGCATCCGCAAGACGATCGACGCCGAGAGCTACACCAACCGCTTCACGCCACGCAAGCCGCGCTCTAACTGGAGCGCGGTGAACATCAAGCGGGTAGGGGAGCTTATCGAGATGGGGCGGATGCGACCTTCGGGGTTGGCGACCTTCAACGGACGCGACCCCGCACGCCAGGGGCAATATTCCTTCGAGGCGCCCAGCCGCGAACTTAGTGACGAGTACAATGAGCAGTTCCGCGCCAACAAAGCAGCCTGGGATTACTTCCAATCGCAGCCGCCCTACTACCGGAAGACCGCCAGTTGGTGGGTGATAAGCGCGAAGAAAGAAGAGACGCGGCAAAAGCGGCTTGCGATCCTAATTGACGATTCGGCCCACGGACGCAGGCTGGATGCTGTTACTTACTCGCCGAAGCGTGATAAACCCTGATTGCTGGTAACATGCAACGTTCAGCACAGAGGGCTGATTGGTGAGACTGTTGGGCGTGAGCCGACCCACGTCCCCTTGTCATTCTGAGCGTAGCGAAGAATCAACCTCCGCGCTTCGCTGTTTGCAATTAGACTGGATGCTTGCCCTCAAACCGAGATGCTGCCCAACTGATTCTTCACTTCGTTCAGAATGGCAACATATGGGGGGTTTGCCTTAACACGCATAACGCAGTACGGATTCTCTAGTCCTTTTTCCTGCCGCGTCACGCCCCGATCTCTGTCTTCAGCGCGCTCACCAGCCGGTCTATGTCTTCTTCGCTATTGTAGGCCTGGATCGATATGCGCAGGAACTCGCGGTTGTTCCACCGGGTCAGCGGCACCTCGATCTTGTACTTGTCGAAAAGCTTTGTGCCCAGCTTCTCGATGCTCCCTGCGGGCAATTCTATCGCGCACATCTGCACGTAGTTGTCGTCACTGCTGATACTGGGCATGCCGGCCACGTTCTCTAGCCGCTTTCTACTCGCCACCGCCAGCGCATGGCAGGCCTTGCGCACTCTGGGCCAATCCCATTGGCGCTGGAAGTCTATGGCAGCAGGCACGCTCAGGTAGGCCGCTGGGTCGAACGTGCCGGGCCAGGTGAAATAATCCAGGAAGGGCGACGGCCCCGGCATCTCGCTTTCCCAGCCCCAGCTAACGATTAGCGGGGTGAGCAGCGCTTGCCGTTCGCGCCGAGCATAGAGAAAGGCCGCCCCCTTCGGTGCACATAACCACTTGTGCAGATTGCCTGTATAGAAGTCGACCCCCAACTCTTCCAGATTAAGGTCGATCTGTCCGGGCGCATGCGCTCCGTCTATCACCGTCAGTATGCCTGCTTCACGCGCTCGCCTGCATATCTCGGCGATAGGCAGCGTGATAGCGGTGGGCGAGGTGATGTGGCTGGCGAAGATCACCTTGGTGTGCTCGTTGACTCCCGCCCACAGCCTATCCACGATCTCGTCATCCGAGGGGATTGGCAAGGGGATGGGCATCTTGACATAATCTGCGCCGTGAGTGCCGCAGATAAACTTCCAGGTGCGGTCACACGCGCCGTACTCATGGTCTGTAGTCAGCACCTGGTCGCCTGGCCCCAGGTCGAGCGAGCGCGCCACGATGTTTACTCCGTAGGTGGCATTGGTGACGAACACAAGGTCGTCGGCGCCGGCCCCCACGAAGGGACCCAGGGCAAAACGGGCCTCCGCCAGCAGGTCGCCACTGCGCCGCCCCAGAAAATCGACCGGCTCGGCCTCAAGCTCGCGCTGCCACGCCTGGTACGTGTCAAACACAGGCCGGGGACAAGCCCCGAAACTGCCGTGGTTCAGAAAGGCCACATCCGGGCGCAAAAGAAATTGTTCGCCCGCGCCGGGCCAGGGCAAACCAAAGGTTGAATTGCTCATGGAGTGATTCTACTCTATGAGCAGGAGACAGGTCAACGTTCCCGCAGCTACGCTGATCTCTAAGCAAACCTTAACAGTCCAACAATCTCTCCTTAATGTAGGCACCTTACAATGGTGTCATAAGAGCAAAGAATTCGACATAGAATTCAGGGCAACCTATAAATAAGGGCCTGCATACTCACCGCACGAATTACTCATTAAGCAGATGACAGGCTAATCTACCTTCTCTCTCTTTCCTCCTCCCCTTTTGCAGGGCAAAAGCCTCCCCGAACACACAGGGAGGCTTTTGCTTTGGCAGCAACGCCGCTAGCCGGCCCGCACGCGCTTGAGCCACTCCCCGGCCTCGCGGGCCGAGCGCAGAGTTATCTTCTTCAGGTGGGCATTTTGCGGTTCTGCGAACAGCACGGGCTATTCTCTGCGCCGCTCCTTGTAGGTGGTCAGAACCCACCAGTAAAGGCTGTCTTTGGTAAAGAGATGAGTGTGCAGGTTCTCGCGGTTGCCGTGCCAGATCTCCTCGTTGAGCACGGCCCGCCTGAATGTACGTCTTGTAAGCCGCCACAGAATCAGAGGCAGGGAGTAGTTGAGCCACACCACTGTATCGGCGCGAGGCCACACGATGTCTCGTACAGCCCGGTAATTACCGTCTATGACCCAGCGTTCCTGTCCTTCAAGCGCCTTCTGGGTGCGCTCCCGAAACAGTTCGTCCGGCTCCTCGGTCCAATTTGGCCCCCAGTGCAACTTGTCCAACTCGATGTGAGTTGTTCCCAAGCGCTTCGCCAGGTTGGAGGCCATAGTGGTCTTGCCCGACCCCGATGTACCTACTACGATCACCCGCTTTTCCGGCTGTCTATTATCGTTCACGCACCAAGCCCTCCTTGATAATTACCACGCTTTGCAGTATAATATGCAAAGCGTGGTAATTACAGCCGCAAACCACTATGAATCCTCTGTCTAACAAGTATGATATCCCGCACATGGACGCGCGCCTAACCGCCCGGCTGGCTGCCAAGCGTGATCATCTGAACGCCTTTCGTCCTCTTTCGCGCTCGATAACGACCCGGTTGGCCGAATCTCTGCGCCTTTTGCTGACATACCATTCTAATGCAATCGAGGGAAATACGCTATCCCTGCGCGAGACTCAGATCGTGATCGAGGAGGGCATCACCATAGGCGGTCACCCCCTGCGCGAGCATCTCGAAGCCACGAACCACGCTCAGGCTTACGAGTATCTCACCACGCTCGCCACCGAGCCGGGACCCATCACTCGCGACACAATCCTCGACCTCCACCGACTGATCATGACCGGCATTGACGATAGTGCAGGCCGGTTCCGCACGGGCGCGGTGTATATTCGCGGCGCGCGTATGACGCCGCCTACGGCCTCCCAGGTTGAGCGCCTGATCGCCAAGTGGCTGGAATGGGTAGGCGGCCCAGGCATGGACTACCCGACCATTGTGCGCGCCGCGGTGGCCCACCACGATTTCGAGGCGATCCACCCGTTTTTCGACGGCAACGGGCGCACGGGTAGACTCTTGCTCAACCTCATGCTCATGCGCGACGGTTGGCCCCCGGCATTGCTTTTGCGTAGCTGGCGGGTTCGCTACCTGAGCGCTCTTGACTCGGCGGGGGACGGACGCTTTAACCCTCTGCTCAACCTGATAGGCAGGTCGGTGGAAGGGGGCCTCGATATATATCTTGACGCCTGCGCTGCGGCAGTATATGAGCCGGAGCCTGGCGAGGAGTACAAGCCGCTAGCCGAGTTGTCGGGGCCAAATGGCTACACGGCGTCCTATCTTGGCTGGCTTGTGCGCCAGGGCCGCGTAGAAGCCGTCAAGCGCGCCGGTCGCCTTTACAGCACGGAGCGCGCGGTCGCTCAATATCGCCGCGAGGTAGAGCAGAGGACGATTGAACGTGGGCGTCCGCGCAAGGGCGACAGACGCCAGTCTTAGATCTTAGATGTAAGAAACTATCTGAAAAGGGTCAATATCGAAGAAACGAACCAACTCGCCCTTGTCATTCTGAGCGAAGCGAAGAATGACAAGGGCGAGTTGGTCAGAATGATGCGGGGAGCAGGTCATTAGCCTACCCG
Organism: Chloroflexia bacterium; assembly: GCA_035474135.1. Taxonomy (GTDB): domain Bacteria; phylum Chloroflexota; class Chloroflexia; order QHBQ01; family JADMIH01; genus JADMIH01. The sequence goes on from DATINP010000076.1 coordinate 19,039, forward strand.
CTCCCCGCATCATTCTATCATCAGCCTCGCACCCTACGAGCAAATGCTGTGTCATACGTCCGTCGATCGTCCTGCTGCATGAGGTATGGCGCATGATGGCTGACGCGTCCTGTCCGGTTAAGATTGTCCAGTAAATGTGCTGTACAGCAGGTACAGGTTCAGCCCGACTATCAGCGCGGCCACCAGGCTTACAGCTATGGTGGTGAGTCTGGTGTTCACCAGGCCGCCCATTAGCTTGCGTTTGCTTGTGAAGATTGCCAGCGGGATTAGCGCGAAGGGTATACCGAAGCTCAGCACTACCTGGCTGATTACCAGGGTTGCTGTAGGCTCGAAACCTATCGCTATCACCAAAAGGGCGGGTATCATCGTCACGCCTCGCCGCACCCATAGGGGGATCGAGCGCTTCAGGAAGCCCTGCATGATCACCTGGCCAGCCATTGTGCCCACCGTAGAAGACGACAGCCCCGATGCCAACAGTGCAATCGCGAAGACCATACTTGACGCGCCACCTAACAGAGGCGTTAGTGTCTGGTGCGCTTCTTCAATCGAAGCGATATCCGAATTGCCCGTGGCGTGGAAAGTGGACGCCGCCATTATCAGCATTGCCGCGTTGATCATTCCCGCCAGGCCCATGGCTATGATCACGTCAATGATCTCGAAGCGCAACAGCCTCTTAGCTTGCTTTTCATTGGCGGGACGAATCCGGTCCTGCGTGAGCGATGAGTGCAGGAAGATGACGTGGGGCATTACCGTCGCGCCCAGTATGCCCACCGCCAGGAATATGCTCTGCGAGTCGGTAAATTGAGGCACGAAGGCGTGTAGCCCTATCTGGCCCCAGTCGGGTGTGCCTATCACCATCTCGATCAGGTAACAGACCGCTATTACGCCCACCAGCGCGCCGATTACCGCTTCCAGAGGCCGGAAACCGTAGCTCTGCAATGCTAAAATGACGAAGGTAACAACCGCGGTGAGCAGACCCGCCACCAGTAGGGGCATCCCGAACAGCAGATTGAAGCCCAATGCTGCGCCCAGGAACTCGGCCAGGTCGGTCGCCATAGCCACCACTTCCGATATGCCCCACATGCCCCACACCAGGGGCCGAGGCAGGTTGTCGCGGCACGCTTCGGCAAGGTTTCTGCCCGTGGCTATACCCAACTTGGCCGAAAGAACCTGTATCAACATTGCCATCAGGTTGCTGGCAACGATCACCCACAGCAACATATAGCCGTACTTCGCACCACCTGCAATGTTCGTGGCGAAATTGCCGGGGTCTACGTACGCAACGCATGCCACAAAGGCCGGCCCGAGAAAGGGGAGTAGTGCCCTGATTCCCCGGCGCTTGCCCGTCAGCACTTCCTCTGCCGCCTTGCGCATGCCTGCATCGCCCGGTCTATCGACTTCAACGCCTGCGATCTTGTTTCTTTCCTTTGTGTATCTATCTTCTGTAATTGCGCTCATCCATATCCTCGCGACTAGAATTTAGACTAGTCTAAATTTCTCTTTAGTATAGCATCCCATTTTCACGTTGTCAAGACTTTTACACGAATTTACGGCACCAATTTTAGACAAGGCTAAATGCTTGGATGGCGCTACTGAGCTTGTCCGCCGTCGCGAATTAACATCTATTTCTCATTTAATTGTTATTTTGTTTTAATGTTGGAGGGTTACAATGAAAATGTACCGCATATATTAGAGTGGTAACGGATATAAAAGAGATACTTCTAAATAAAGGAACAGGAGAGCACGAACATGAATCCCGATACAAAACCTCTTATCCAGAGTGATGCTAATGTAACGCAACCCGCGTGGTCGCAGGCTGAACGGGTACCCACCGAACCGTCCTACGTGGTAATGCAGCACACAACGGCTTACACAACCCCTCAGCAAGCACCGAAGCAGCCTGTTCAACCCATGAAGCGTGGTGGCTTGATGGGACTGTTGCTGGTGGGCATGCTCGTACTGGGCATGTTGTTGGGAGGCGCAGGAGCAGGCGCTGTCATGCTGGTTGGGAATGCCGTGAATCCCCCGGTCGCCTCGGCTCCAGTCACGACCAACACTTCCGCCGCGACCGGAACCGGGTCGTCCACCCTAGTGGCCCAGCTAACTGAGAGCACGATTAACAGTATCTACCAGCAGGTATCACCCTCGGTAGTCAGGATTACTTCCAGCATACAGAACGGTAACGGCAGATTTGCCACCACGGGCGAGGCTGTCGGTACAGGCATGATCCTCAACACAGATGGCGACATCCTGACCAATTACCACGTAATCAACGGCGCAACTTCTCTTACCGTTGAGATGGCCGATGGCACGACCCACCCGGCTACGGTTGCCGGCACAGCACCCCAGGACGACCTGGCAGTGATAAAGGTCACAGGCGTATCGGCAGATAAGCTGGTACCTGTTTCTCTGGGCGACTCATCTTCATTGGAAGTGGGCGAGCAGGTAGTCGCCATAGGCTACCCGTACGGCCTCGACCAGAGCGTTACTTCGGGCATAGTGAGCGGGTTGAACCGAGATGGCTCGGCCTCCAGCAGTGAAACGGGCACGAGTGGCAGGACCTTGAGCGGCCTGATCCAGGTTGACGCCGCGATCAATCCCGGCAACAGTGGCGGTCCGCTGCTGAACGCCGAAGGCAAAGTGATAGGCATCAATACCATGATTGAAAGTCCGGTTGAAGGCTTCACCGGTGTGGGCCTGGCGATACCCGTTGACCACGCCAAGAGCCTGCTGACCCAGCTGGAGGGCGGCAGCACGGTCTCACGTCCGTGGTTGGGCATCTCAGGCACGGAGATCGACTCGAGCCTGCAAGCGCAGTACAATCTGCCTGTAAGCACCGGCGTACTGGTGATAGAGGTAATGTCGGGCAGCCCCGCTGAGAAGGCAGGTCTGCAGGGGTCGACAATAGCAGATAGCCAGAGGCAGCTACCGGGAAGTGGCCCACAGACGACCCAGATAGGCGATATTATCACCGCCATCGACGGACACTCGGTCAGCAGCGTTCCCGACCTGACCAACTACCTGAACACAAAACAGCCTGGAGACGAGGTTACGCTTACGGTCCTACGCAACGGTAGCGAGCAAAGCATCAAGCTGATCTTACAAGCGTGGGCTGGAGGCGGCGTAAACAGCACCAACTAGGTTAGTACATAATCTTCAATTCAGGATTAAAGGCGAGGGACCACTCACTGGAGTGGTCCCTCGTTTATCAGCGGCCAGGATGTCTCAGGCTCCTCGCCAGCCGGGCGATCCATCCCTGGGGCGCATCGCGGCGAGAGTGCCTTCGCGGTCGGCTGTTGAGGCGTGACCTGCTTTTACTACGGCCCACCTTAATAGCGCGCCTCCTGCCAGCGCGGCCACGCTTGCGAGACTACTCGCGCCCTTGTTATGCTTGCCCGCAAGGGCGCTTGCTGCCTCTATCGCGGTGGCCGTGAGCAGGCACGCAGCCGCGCCAGCCATCAATTTGCCCGATATGCCCTTGAAAAGGTGCTTGCGGCTCTCGCCCGACGTAGCGACATATCCCACTAGTAGTGCGCCTTCCGTAATACCAGCTATCGCGCCCAGTGCCGCCAGTTGGCCAGCTTCTTCATCGCCTACGTCTCCCGTCAATTCTGCCGCGAGACTGGTCGCCGCCAGGCCCGTGCCGAATGCACTTGACATAAACAGGCCGCCGAGCAGTTGGCTTTCGTGCCATACAGGCACGCTCGTTGTGCCCAACAGTACTCCTGTGTAACCCCCCAACAGCATTGCGCCAGGGATATTTACTGCCGCAACCAGGCGTGCGGGGAAGTACCGGAGTACGCCAGGCACGACCGGCAGCTTGCTCAACGCCTGTCCTTCGGAGGTCAATGTCTTCAATACCTTGAGAGTGGCGGCAGCGCCGTGGGTGGTCAAGGCCCACGAGCCAACGTTCATGGGTGATTGTGGCTTGAACACGCGCAGCATGTGATGGAAGCGGCCCGGCAGGCCCAAGTCGTCTATCAGCAGGGGAGGGCATGGGAGAAGCGTAACGAACGACACGTACTCGGCAACTCGCGACAGCCGCTTGTGCTTTGCGCCGCCCGTCAGTCCGGCAAGTGCACCCACGACCGCCGCGCCCGCCGATATGCCCCCGAAGAAGAAGTAGGCCGCCACCTCGTTATTCCAGGTGGGCTGCTTGAGGACGGGCACGTCGCGGTAGGCGTCACGTGCGTTCAGGTGCGCCGCGCCGAAGGGGTTATGCTTTCTGTCCTGCTTTTTGTGCGTCAACTGGTCCATAGCGAGTATTTCTTTAGGTGGTTACTTTGCCTTTTGCCCCAGCACCGCCGCACTGACCAGGCTCAGGCCCACGCCCACCACCGCGCTCCACAGGTACTTGCGTTTCATGCCTGCTGTGGGCATGGTGGGGGCTTCGGGCAGGTTGTAGGCCGCAGGTTCTTCGGTCAGCAGGAAGAAGGCGTTGAGACGCTTGTACTCTCCCGCATCGCTCTCGCCGTACAGGTAGGCGTTGGGCTGTTTTTCGCGCACCTTCACCACTCTGTTGCGCGCCATCTCGCGTAGCTCTTCCACAGGTCCGAAAGTGATCGCGTCGGTAGGGCAAGCTTTGGCGCAGGCCGGTTCGATGCCGTCCAATTGACGATCGTAGCAGAGGGTGCATTTGTGCGCTTTGTGGTCAACCTCGCTTCGTCCCAGAACTCCGAACGGACAGGCCGCCACGCAGTAGCCGCAGCCGTTGCACACGTCCTGCTGAACATATACGTCGTCAAACTCGTTACGTATCAGAGCGCCTGTGGGGCACACTATCTGGCAGGGTGCGCTGGTGCAGTGCTTACATACGTCGCTGTTGAACAGCCAGCTAACAGCTTGCGCATTGTCCGCTCCATAGCCCGCTGCGGTGGGCGATTGAGCGTTCTCAGCCTGCGGCCGGGCGATCTCGGTGAACGTGACGTGCCGCCAGGTGGTGGCTGACAGAGTGCTTGTGTTGTCATAGCTGCGCCCCGTCCAGTCCATGCCGTCTGCTGGCAGACCGTTCCACTGTTTGCATGCTACCTCGCAGGCCTTGCATCCTATGCACAGGGTCGAGTCGGTGAAGAAGCCCATAGCGTCCCCCTTCGGGCGCGCGTCCATCAGCTTCATCCCCTCCCAAATACCCGGTTTTACTTCATGAGCCATAACAACCCCTCAGTGAGTCTTAGATCTTAGATCTTAGATCGTAAGTCGGACGACGCATCACGCATGACGTATGACGCATGACTTACGATCTACGACTCGTCCGCCTTTTTCGGTGTTTTCATGTAGTATTCAGTGAACTCGCGACAGCGGCCATCGTCGTCGAAGCGCAGGAGCCACACATTCCAGTACTCTCTATCAACAGTCTTGCCATCCGCGCCGAAGTAATTCGATACGCCGGTCGTCACTGCGAGATCCCCGTCTACCGCGTAGGGCTTGTACTCGGCAGACCAGGTGCCGGGCGCGTCCTGATTCTGGAGCCAGGACGAGACGATGGCCAACCGCCCGCGCAACGGCTCTTGCCAGGGGGCGTACAGGTAGGTGGCCTCTTCCGAGAACAGGTCGCCTATCGCCTCGTGGTCGTAGGTTTTCCACGCCGCGATGTACTTGTCTAACCAATCGCTTACTTGCTCGTGCGTCATTATGTGCTCCTCTGGACGAGTCTTAGACCTTAGATAGTAAGTCATACGTCATGCGTCATACGTCGTCTGTCGTCGGTCGTCAGACTTACGATCTAAGATCTAAGACTCGCAAGATCTAGGACTCGTCCGTCACGCCGATCTGCCCTCCGGTTGAGCCTGGTCGGGTGTGCCCGCCATTGGCTCTTCTTGCGGTCGCTTGGCCCACTTCACGGTTGGTTTGTCGCTCGGTTGGGCGAGCCTGCCTTTGCGTACGTCGCACATGAACGACTTGCCCTCGTGCATATTGACGTTTGGCTCGGACACCATGGGGGTCAACTCGTTGGCCTGCCCGCCCGTGACCTCCCCGGTAAAGCTGAAGTGGATAGGCACCCCTATCTGGTGCACATCCTGCCCCTCGATCCTGAGCATGTGAAGGCGCGGCGTGACCATTGCCCGCGCCTCGATCTCGCTTCGGGGCGTACTCACCACTATCCAATCGCCATGCCCGATGCCGCGCTCCTGTGCCAACTCGGTGCCGAGTTCGACGAACATGGCCGGCTGCAATTCGTTCAGCCAGCTATCGAATCTGCTCATGCCACCACTGAGGTAGTGCTCCGTCAGCCTGTAGGTGGTGGCAACTACGGGGTACACAGGGTCGGCCGGCGGCGCGATCGGGTTGAGCGGCGACTCCTCAACCTTGGCGGTAGGGTTGGCCCTCTGGGCATAAAGGGGGTTATCGCCGGGCGACTCTATCGGTTCGTAGTGGGTGGGGAGAGGGCCATCCTTGATGCCTGTGGGCGCGAACAGCCAGCCTTTGCCATCTGAGTGCATTATAAAGGGTGAGTCCCCGTCTATGGCGTCCATGCCCGCGGCCTTTTCGGGCGAGCGGTAGGATGGAGGCTTGTCCGTCGGGAAGTCAGGCACGTCGTAGCCTGTCCACTTTTGCTGGGCTTCGTCCCACCACACGTATCGCTTGCGCTCGCTCCAGGGCTTGCCTTCGGGATCGGCGCTGGCTCGATTATACATGATGCGCCTGTTGGCGGGCCAGGCCCACGCCCAGTCAAGGCGCGGCGCAGGATTGGCCGCCACCTCGTCGGACAGGGGGCGCTCGGCTGAGCGGTTGCGCCCTTCCTCGGGCCACACGCCTGTGTATATCCAGCACCCGCTGGCGGTTGAGCCATCGTCCTTAAGGTCACTGAAGCCGGCTAACTGCTGCTTATCGGCGACAGAGTAGCCGTTGATCTCGCGCAGTACCTTGCCTGCGTCGGGTTCGTCGGCCAGCTTGCTGCGTGTGCCGTCGGGCAGGGTTTCGACTTGGTCTTGCCCGTAGTCCCATGTCAGGTTGAGCAAGCCCAGGTCGCGCTTGTTGGCGCTGTTGGCGTACATCTGTTTGAGCCGCCTGCCCAGGTTCCACATGAACCACAGGTCCGAGCGGCAATCGCCCGGTGGGTCTACGGCCTTTTCGTGCCACTGAAGCATCCTCTGCGTGTTGGTTAGCGTGCCGGACTTCTCGGCCCCCGATGCGGCGGGCAGGAAGAATATCTCGGTGGCGATCTGGGCGGGGTTGGGGTTGTCCGGCCCCTCGCGCCAGAACTCGGCACTCTCCAGCAGGAAGAAGTCGCGCACCACCAGCCACTTGAGATGCGTCATGCCTTCGCGGTTCAGGCGCGAGTTTGGTGCGCCCGCAGCAGGGTTCTGCCCCATGAGGAACAGGCCGTCTACCTCGCCCTTCGCCATGTTTGCGAATGTGGTTAGCTGGGAATAGTCGTCGTCTATGCGGGGCACCCACTCGAATCCGTAGTCATTTTCGGGCGTGGCCGCGCCTCCGTACCAGGCCTTGAGCAGGCTCACCACGAAACTTGGCATATTGGCCCAGTATCCCGTGGGTGTGGTCTCCTTCTGGACGAAGTCGCTCAGGGTATTGTGCTTGCTTCGAGAATCGGGCTGCGGAATATAGCCGGGGAGGAGGTTGTACAGGGTGGGTATGTCGGTTGAACCCTGGATACTGGCGTGCCCGCGCATCGCCATCACGCCGCCGCCGGGCCGGCCCATGTTGCCCAGCAGTAACTGCATCATGGCCGCTGTGCGTATGATCTGCACCCCTGTCGTGTGCTGTGTCCAGCCGAGGGCGTAGACGATCGCGCCCGTGCGCTCACGGCCCGAGTTCGCCATCATTGCCTCGGCTACGGCCATGAACTGCTCTTCGCTGCACCCGCAAGTCGCCGCCACCATAGAGGGCGTGTACCGCGCGTAGTGTCGCTTGAGGACGTTCAATACGCAGTTGGGGTGTTGGAGGGTGAGGTCTACTTCGGCCTTGCTTCCTTTTTGCTCGCCCGAAGTCTTGCTCCAGGCCTGCGTGGTTTCGCCGGGTGTCGCGCCTGTGGATAGAGGCGGCTGTGTTCCCTCGTATTGCCAGTTGGCTTTATCTATCTCGTATTCGCCCGTTTCGGGGTCGAAGCCTGAGAATATGCCGTCCGCGTTCTCGGCGTCCACATATTTGTCGTTGATGATAGTCGCGGCGTTTGTATAGTGGAGCACGTACTCCTTGAAGCAGCGTTCTTGCTCCAATATTTGGTGGATGATGCCTCCCAGGAACACGATGTCGGTGCCTGTGCGGATCGGCACATAGTCGGTTGCCGAGGCTGAGGTACGGCTGAAGTGCGGGTCAACATGGATCACCCGAGCGCCCTTTTCACGTGCCTTCATAACGAAGCGGAAGCCGACAGGATGTGCCTCGGCCATGTTGCTGCCCATGATGAGCACGCAGTCCGAGTTCTGCAGGTCTTCCTGATAGGATGTGGCGGCCCCTCGACCGAATGTGGCGCTCAAACTGGGCACCGATGCGCTGTGTCATATGCGGGCCTGGTTCTCGATTGCCACGATACCCAGGCCGTTGAACAGCTTTTTGATGAGATAGTTTTCTTCGTTGTCGAGGGTGGCCCCTCCCAGGTGTGCCATCGCGGTCGTGTGGTTGAGCACATTGCCCTGGTCGTCGCGTTCCCTGAATGTGGCTTCCCGCGTTTCGCTCACCCTCTGCGCGATGCGCTCCATCGCCCAATCGAGAGACACCGTTTCCCAGTGGTCGCTGTAGGGTGCGCGGTAGAGGGTTTGCTGTTGTCTATGCGGGTTGACGGTGAGTTGGAAGGTGTTGGAGCCTTTGGGGCAGAGGGTGCCCTCGTTGATAGGGCTGCGTGTGTCCCCCTCTATATCGACGATTTGCCCGCCCTTCACATAGATGCGTTGGGCGCACCCCACAGCGCAATAGGGGCATACTCCGTCAACGGCGACGGCGGCCCGTATGCGCGAGTGTTTGGCGATGGTAACACTGCTGACGGGTTGTTCCTGCTGGCTGCTCCTTAGCTGGAAGAAGGGATGGAGTGCTTTGCGGTTGGGTCTACGAGCCATGTATTACCGGCTCCTTTCGGACTGTTTGTAGATTGTGGGGGTCGCTGCAATTAGCGTGCCAAACGTATTTAATATGTTTACTTGCATCCTACTACACCTAACGATCCGTCAGCGTTGGGCGTAAACGTGATACCGTCCACGGTCCACCAGGCCTCGCCCATGTTCAGCATACCGGGGAGGGCCTGTGCTAGCTTGGTGTAGACCGCCTTCTCGGAGGGGCTGGCATCCTGGGGTATGTCCAGAGTCAGTTCTGTGCCGCCCGGAATCAGTGTCCCTTCCTTGTCATACGGCTCGAACAGCGAAGCCCCCTGCATCCATACTCTATCGAACGGACGGCTCTGGCCGGTATCAAACTCTTTGGGTATGAGGGTGGCGCGCGCTGGGTCTTGCGTCTGAGGGAAGAGATCCAGATTGGCTACTACGGGTCTGCCGTCTATCAACACGAAGTCGGCCATGTATAAGTTGCGGCTCAGGTTGTAGCCGAAGGCCTCTAAGGGCTGTGTGTCATTGGGCAGGATCGCCCCCGGCACAGAGCCACAGGGGTTGACCTTGATGTTATATTCTTCGGGTCCGCCCGAATATAGCGGCACAGCGTTCATTTCGGGCGGCTTGGTACCTGCGTACCACATATTTAGCGTCAGCAATGGGTCTGCCTGCAATACTCGTTCGGTGGTGGGCAGGCTCGTGATCTTCTTGAGCATGCCATCAAGCATGGTGCGGTCCAGCGTCCAGTAGACCATCTGGGTATTACTGATCTCGAACCTGGTGCCGATGCTGTAGCGCACGGTTTGACTGAGAACTTTGGTCTGGCCGAGAAACACCGCTTCGCCTGTGCGTTCCCCTTGCATCGGATCGTTGAGAGGAGCCTTGCCGCTGTAGGTTACGAAGGCAGGCTGGTGGTCGGACAGCAAATCGTTCGCGTTGGTGTTTTGCGCGAAGTCGGTGGCGAGTTCGGCGGGCAGGGGCAACGCAAGGCCCTGAGTCTGATCGCTTTGCCACGCGCCGTAAAGCTCCCCCTTGCCCTCGGTCGTCGTGCCTCCCTCTCTGCCGAACTGCACGCTGATACCATAGTCGTACCGGTCGGTGGGGTTACCGATGTGCACCGGGCAGGTGAACTTCCAACTGGTGACGGGGGTGAAGGGGTCGCCTTCGGGCAGGTCTTCCGTTGTGCAGGTGGTGATGGCGCCGTCGGGTGGCGTCAGGCTCACGCTCAGCAGTTTGTCTATGTCACCGATCTGCATACTGCCGATGCTGCTCTCCCCTGTGATCCGCCCGGTGATCGCGCTTCCGGAGAAGTCGACCGAATAACTGAAGCCCTTGCTGATGGGCACAAGCCCCCAGAAGCCATAGATAAGCTGGGGAGGTAGGCCTTCTGTCGAGAACAACACATCTCCCTGAGACCCGTCCAGCGAGAACGAGTTTCGCTGGGCCAACGTGCCCCCGAAGAGCTTGCCGATTGCCTGCCCTAGCGCGCCGTCGTACTGGGCGTACAGTCTGCCGTTGTACAGCACGTTCCAGGGGCCGTTGCCGGGGTTACTGTTGCTGTCGGAAAGAAGCAGGATGTGCTGGCCGTCCGTGCCCTGTAGCTCTACTGTCCAGTCAGGATAATCGTCGGTGTGCCCGGAGTACGTGAGTAAAAGCTGTGTGGGGTAGAGACGGTCGAGGGCAACCAGCAGTGCCTGTATGTCGGTGGTGGATACGGTATTGTCGCCGTTCTTGTACTCTGCCCCGGTGCGCTCAATCACCTGATAATCATTCCCCGGATTTCCCAGCCCCCACCAACCATAGGAATAGGTGATGGACGAGGCGTCCCAGCCTGATGTGAGCTTGTAGCTGTTATCGCTGTTCTTATCAAGGATGGTGGGGAGGGCGGGATCGGCCGGGTCCCAGAGTTGCCACGCAAGCGCCTTGCCCTGCGGGCTGTCAGCGATAGGGGTGGGCGTGGCCGTGTCCGACGAGCAGCCGGATAGGGAGAGCAATGCCACCACAATCAGCATCAGCACAAACGTGATTATGTGCGGCTTGAATTGTGTTGTTTGCATTGCTGTGTTGCCCTCTCCCCTTTAGCTCAAAGCGCGCCCGCGTATACGTTGCAACGCCTGTCGCGCAGGAAAGCCACCAGGGTGATCCCTCCCTCTTGCGCCATCTCGACCGCCAGGCTCGTGGGCGCGGAAATAGTAGCCATCACGCGTACCCCCGCCGCCAGCGCCTTTTGCACGATCTCGAACGACGCTCGGCTCGTCACGACAAGCACATGGTTATCCAGCGGTAGCAGTCCCTCTATGAGCGCGTGGCCTATTACCTTGTCCACGGCGTTATGCCGTCCCACGTCCTCGCGCAGAACGAGCAGATGGCCATCGGGAGTGAACAGGGCAGCAGCGTGCAGGCCGCCCGTCTGCTCGAAGCCCGTCTGCGCTTGCCTGATCTTGCCGGGCAATGAGTAGAGTGTCTCCAAATCCACAGAGAGCTTTTCTTGCATGGGGTGATAAAGTCGACCCATACGCACCTGCTCGATGCTGATCTTGCCGCACACCCCACAGCTTGATGATGCGAACATGTTGCGCTGCCACCTGGCCGGGTCGAGTAGGGAGCGGTCGGTAGGCGTGACGTTGACGACGTTGGGCGAGGGTGCGCCGCCATTCGCGTCGTCGGGGCAGTGGACGATGCTCTCGATGTGTGTTTTGCCCGCGATAATCCCCTCGGTGAACAGGAAGCCCGCCGCTAATTCTTCATCGTGGCCGGGGGTACGCATCGTGACAACCACGTCTTCGCCTGCCAGCCTTATCTGCAATGGTTCTTCGACGGGCAACAGGTCGCCCTGTACCTCAGCCTCGTGCCCCACAAAGCGCGTTACGCTGCTTGCGCTCGCCTGCATGTCGTTCGTCATCGCTGTGCCCGGTGTGACATCCATGTCGTATTCTATCACATGGAGGGCAGGGCAAGGGTTCAAAAGCCGGGTGCAAACGCAAGAAGACCCAGACAGTCCTGACGGATCATCCGGGTCTCTTTACCTCCGAAAGCTCAGCACTTCCGAAGTGAAATCAATATACCACCGCCCGGCATGGTGGTCAATATCCGTCCACCCCACTTTTGCACATCCACAGACCAGTTGGAAGGGTCCCTCCGTGCTATAATGAACGTAAGTCGGGGGCGAGAGACGGCGGGGTGTTGCTAGGTAATCGGCATGCTTTTGTCGCGACAAGCTCCCTTCCTATGACTTATCACAAGAAAGGAACAACAACGCTGTGGGTGAATTGGTATTTGCTTGTATAGCCCCGCATGGGGGCGACGTGGTCGCCGAGATCGCGGGCGAGATGGCGCCCAGCACAGAGGTTACGCGCCGGGCGATGGAGGAACTGGGGCGCCGTATGGAGGCCACGCGCCCGGACACTGTCGTAGTGATAACTCCTCATGGAGTGCGGGTAGCGAACGCCGTGTGCATTATGACCACCGACAAGGCCTACGGGATGCTGGGCGGCTCCGGAGGCCAAATCGAGGCCGAATTTTCGGTTGATACCGACCTCGCGAATCTGATCGCCACGCGAGCCATCCAGCACTATTCGGTGCCCGCCGCCACAGCCATCTACGGGTCGAGTGGTGGCGACGACTGCTGCACACCTCTTGACTGGGGTGTGCTCGTACCGATGTGGTTCCTGGGCGCACGCTGGCCGACCCCTCCCCAGATCGTGACGATCACCCCTTCTCGCGCGCTTACTCTCAAGCAGCTATACAACTTCGGTATCGCGCTGGCCGAGGCCGCTGATGCGTCCGATAAGAGAGTGGCACTGGTGGCAAGCGCCGACTGGGGTCATGGTCATGCTGCTGACGGCCCTTATGGGTTCGCCCCCGAATCAGCCGAGTTTGACACCCTTATCCAGGACATCGTGCGCTCGGACAGGCTGGACGACCTCCTCTCCACCGATATAGACTTCGCCGACCGGGCCAAGATCGACGGTCTATGGCAGGCGATCATACTGGCGGGCGCGCTACACCACACCCCCATGCGCGGCGAGCTACTTTCCTACCAGGCCCCCACCTATTTCGGGATGTTGGTTGCGGCGTATGAGCGGGATGGGTTGTAGATCGTAGATCGTAAGTCGTAAGTGATGGCAGCAGGGATTTATAGTGCATGATCTGCGACTTTTCTTTGCATTCTCGCCTGGATTATAGTAAAACCAATACCACAAGCATCATTTTAGGGAGGGAACCTTTATGTCCACAGGCCACATGCCTAATCCACCCGACAGGCCAACACGCAAAGTCCCTGAACAGGCTGCAGACGCACAAGCGCAGGCTGACCCGCAGGCTCAAGCGCCGGCCCAACCGCCGTTCGACCTCGCGAGCGACCTTGCAAGCATCATTGAGGCACAGGCCGATGTAATCGCCCAACGGCTGACTTACCATAACCAGATGTTGTTCGGGGTCAGCGCGCAGGCGGTGGACGTGGTGAACGCACGCAACAGTACCCTCATTGTCGCCAACGCGCTCCGCAACAAGGCGGACAAGCAGATGATCAGCACTTTGGTGGACCTCGGTACGGCTCAGCGCCCGCAGATCAACGACGCCACGCTTCCCTTCAGGCATAACGGCCTGACGGCGGGCCTGCTCGAAGGCATCCTGCTCGATGTTGCGAGCATGGCATACCGGGACAACCCGGACCGCACTAAGGAAGCGAGACTGCTTCTCAACGGCTATTTCCAGGCCGCCAATGAGCGCATTGAGAACCCGTCGAGGGCGCTTGCTGCCCCGGCGCAGTGAATGGAAGTGAAACGGCAGACGACAGACGACAGACGGCTGACGACAGACGGCAAGCTTGATGCGTCAGGCTATGCCGGTCGTCAGCCGTCCAACCGATTGCTGGTAGCCTTCCTCTTCCTGGTCGCATGCCTGCTGGTTCCTGTGGGTGTCGTGCGCGCCCAGGCTAATCCGCCTCTGGTAGGCGTGGTTGCTGATGACACGGGCAACCTTAACCCGGCCCAGATCAACGACGCGGCCCAAGACTTGCAAGCGTTGAACGTCAAGCCGCTTGCGGTATTCCTCAAGAATGGCACGGAGGATGATGCATTTGCAAAGCAGGTCGCCGAGAACTACGGGCTTGCGGATACATCTGCCGGTACGGTAGACCCGAACCTGTTCGCCATCGTGGTCACGTTCAACCCGAGAGAAATAGACATCCTATGGGGCGACAACCTGAATCCTGTCATGGCCGACCCACCAGGCGGTCTGGGTTATGGTACGAAAATCCGTACCGAGAAAACGCAGCCCAATCTGGCTTCGGGTGATTATACAGGCGCTTTCGTGCAGAGTTTCAAGGAGGCGGTAAAGCAAATTGACCTTTATCGCAATCCTCCTCCCAATTGGATTCTTCTTATCGTCCTCGGCGCGGCTGCCGTGATCATCCTGATCTTGGCTCTTGCTATATTCGGCCCGATGGTTTGGCGGGCGTACAAACTGAGGCAGGAGGTAGCAGCCCGCAAGCGCAGCCTCCAGGACCAGCTATTGCAGGCTCGTAACGTGGCAGCCGATATGATCACCGGGCTGAACTTCCCCGAAGACCCCCACGAGCAATTGCAGTACCGCTTCCTTGCGCTGGCGTTGGGCAACGAGCGGCCCAACGAACTGGCCCAGATCACGGCTCGCTACAAAGAGACCTATACACACGTGGCCGACGCGCTCACCAACTTTACCGCGCTGAACCAGGCCAAATATACGACAGAACAGCAAATGGCCGATGCGATCAGTAAGTACCAGCAGGTGCAGGCCAATATCAATGTCGCCTCCAATTTCCTCAAGGAGATAGCCGACAGAAGCAAAGAGGTCGAAGGGCAAGTGGCCTCGGCGCCGGGAGAGATAGACAACGCAAAAAAAGCCCTGGCCGCAGTAACCAATAGCCTCCAAAGGTTCGCTGCGGCGGCCCCCGACCTCCCCACGCTTGACCCCTCGGCCCTTACCTCGGCAGGCGAGAAGCTGGTGGCTGATGCTCAGTCGGCGTTGAGCACAAGGCCTCCGCGCTCGCTCGCGGCCTATGATGCAGCCGCCTCTGCTAGCGCCCTGGCGGGGCGGGTTTCGTCGGCTCTGGCCTCCCTCGGTTCTGCATACACGGTGCTTGCCGGATTGCGCGCATATCTGGCCGACCTCCGCGACAAACAGGACTACAAGCTCTCCGGTGCTGATGCACCCCTTGCGTCCATCCTGGAGCACCTGTCGCGCGCTGCCGGCGAACTGGAGAAGCACGGCCCAACCCAGCAATTCGCCGGTGCCCTCAAGAGCGCCACCGACGAAAGCACACAGGCGCGCGCCGCAGTGGACGCTTCTGTCGCGCTTCATGCGTCGAACGAGACGGCGCTGGCCGGGCTGCAAAGGGCGGGCGAGCAGGCCAAGCAGTATATTGAGCAGGGCGCCCAAGCTTTCGACAAGGTGGACGAGTACGCTGAAGCTTCGTGGGACGACATACGGGGCAACGGCACCGAGGCGCAGAAGGCCGCCGACCACGCGCAGGAGTTGTGGTCCGAGGCTACCAGCCTGAATGCCCTTACCCCTGACGGACCGCAGGACTTCGAGAAGGCCTCGCAGCTTATTGCACAGGCCAATGCCTCGCTGGAAGACGTGCGACGACTGCTCAACGCGATACTGGAGCGGCTCAAGAATCTGGAAGAGAGTAAGCGCACGGCCTCTGCCGAGATCACGGCGGCGGGGCAGGCCATCGAGTCGGGACAGACGTTCATCGCGCAGTTCGACCCTGACATCACGCCGAATCCCGCCGATATGCTTACCGATGCCGCGAAGAAGCTTGCCGAAGCGAAGGGCGAGGTCGCCAAAGACAAGCCCGACTGGATCGCGGCGGTGACCAGCGCGCGCGCCGCCAACGACCTCGCCGACAAGGCTCTGGCCGATGCGCGCAGCCAGGAAGCGGCCATGCAGGCGCTCAGGCTGAAGTTGCAAACAGATCAACAACAGGCAGCGGCCTCGGTGAGCAAGGCCGCCAACTTCACTACGGTGCACCGAGCCGACATAGACGCTTCGCTGCTCAGCGCGGTGTCCGGCGCCCAGAGCGGTCTACAGGTTGCACAGACAG
The DNA here is from genome assembly GCA_035474135.1 of Chloroflexia bacterium. GTDB lineage: Bacteria > Chloroflexota > Chloroflexia > QHBQ01 > JADMIH01 > JADMIH01. Next base: position 35,128 of record DATINP010000076.1, read on the forward strand.
AGGCCGCACGTTTGCAGTCGAGCGGGCTGGAGGACGTGGCACTGGCGCGGGCATTGGACGCATTGGCGGGGAGGTTCACCTCCGTGCAGCAATCGGCGGAGGAGGCGTTCGCCAGGGCGCAGGCCCAGTTCAACGCACTGGATGCCATGCGCAGGCAGGCGTACTCTGTGGTCGCCGGGGCTACGAGTGCCGTTGAGCAGGCCACTTACTACATCCAGATACACAGCGAGGTCAGCCAACAGGCAAGGCAGTATCTCACACTGGCCCGCAAGACCTTGCCCGATTGGACCGACAATCTTGCTCAGTCTGCATTGAACGGTCTTGTAGCGGCGGCAAATCAGGCCGCGGGGCTGGCTCAGAAGGCTCTAACGCAGGCTCAGCAAGAGGTGCGCGCCCGTGAAGCCGAGGCCGAGGCGCAGCAACGCGAAGAAGAAGCACAACAGCAGCGCGACGCATTGGGCGACCTGCTCACGGGTGTTGCGATTGGCGCATTGAGCGGCTGGGGCAGAAGCGGTGGCGGGAGCAGCCGTCGCGGAGGCGGCTGGGGTGGCTGGAGCGGCGGAGGCGGAGGAGGCGGTGGTGGAGGTATCCACATCGGAGGGGGCGGTGGCGGCTCGTCACACGGCAGCTTCGGTGGAGGTGGTTCTTCACGCGGTAGCTTTGGTGGCGGCGGCTCCTCCCGTGGCAGTTGGGGTGGCGGTGGCTCGTCGCACGGCAGTTGGTAGGGCGGGGCGAGTCGGGCGAGTCTTAGATCTTAGATCTTAGGTCGTAAGTCGGGACGACCGACGACTGACGACCGACCACGTATGATGCAGTACGTGTGACTTACGATCTAAGATCTACGATTCGTCCGCGCCCACCTCCGGCCCCGCTACTGAGACTACGTAGTTCTCGTCCGACAGCCTAGCGTTGGCTACCTCGTTCACGTATTCGGGCGTGAGTGCATTGATCACGGCGGGGTAGCGGCTTATGTAGTCGAAGCCGAGGCCGAAAAGCTCCATTTCGAGGATCGTGCGGGCTATGCCATCGCTGGTCTCAAGGCGCAGGGGCAGCACGCCCGTCATGTAGCGCTTGCCGCCCTCTAGTTCCTCGGTGGGGATTAGCTCGGTGCGCACGCGGTGGATTTCGTGCTTGATGCTCTCGATGGCCTTCTGCACGTTGGCCGGGTTGACTCCTGCCCTTACAGCCCACGGCCCCGCCCCCAGTCCGGCCTCGAATGACGACCCGGCGTAGTAGGCCAGGCCCTGCTCGTCGCGTACCTTCTTGCCGAGCCGACCCATAAGCCCTATGCGTCCAAGCAGCAGGTTCATGAGGTCGAAGGCATAGTAGTCAGGCTCGTTCCGGCGCAGTCCGGGGAAGCCCAGAATCAGATCGTTCTGGGTCTTGCCCGCCACCGGGCGGAACACGCTAATAGCGCCCTGCGGCCCCGCGACATTGGGCACGCTGTAGTCTTCAGCTTCGCCCTCGGCCTGCCAGCCGCCGAACAACTCCTGCGCCAGCGCCACGATCTCGGACGGCTCTACGTCGCCCACCACCACGAGGATGGCGCGTTCCGGACGCAGGTAGCGCTTGTAGAACGCGAGCATGCCGGCCCGGTCTATGTTGTCCAGCGTTTCGAGGAAGCCCGCCGTCCTGTTGTGGTAGGGGTGACCAACGGGGTAAAGGGTCTCGCGGAACGCGCGGTCCGCCACCGAGCCGGTGTCCATCTCCAGTTCGGCAAGGCCCGTGCGCGTCTGCTTGCGCATCTTCTCGATCTCGCTCTCTGGGAAGGTGGGGTGCAGGAGCACATCGGCTATGGTCTCGAACAGGAAGCGAGTATCTTCCTTGAGCGCCCTGCCGCCGGCTTCCATGAGGGCCTTGCCTGCGTCCACGCCTATGGATGTGCCGCGCCCCTCGGTGGCCTCATTGAGCGCCTCGAAACTATAGTGGTCAGTGCCTCTCCTCATGGCGCGTGTGGTGAACGACGCCAACCCCGCCTTATCCTCAGGGTCGTACATTGCCCCGCCCTTGATAGAGATCCGCGCGGTCAGGGCCGGTATAGTAGGGTTGGGGTAAACAAGCACAGTCATGCCATTGGGCAAGACGTGTCGCGTGATGGTCTCAGGACTGAGCGCCCTGTTTGCTACGGTTTGCATTTTGCTTCCCTTCGGGAGTCGTAGATCTTAGATCTTAGATCGTAAGTCATGGATTGCCGACGACTTACGATCTAAGATCTAAGATCTACGACTCATTGGTCTGATAATCGCTCGGAAGTTCTCTGAGCCTACTGCCTTCGTTGTTCGATTGGTTCAGGTACCTGATGAAACCTGCGAGCATACGGCTCAAGTCTGTTGTACGTTTGCGTAACTCCTCGAATTCATCTGTTGGCAAGTACGATGCGTCCAAAGCGACATAAAGTTGTGCCCTGATCTCGCCTGCTGAGCCCTTACTTATTATCAAGAACTGCTTTAATTCCTTATCACTACCTCGCTCGAATCCCTCAGCTATGTTTGAAACAATAGAGACTGCGGCCCGTCGCATTTGATCGCGTAACGCCGCGTCGAACGCGAACTCACGTCTGGAAGTAACTGCATAAATGGCTTTCGATAGCTCTCGTGCGTTCTTCCAGACTTCCATATCCTCGAACCGCTTGATGGTCCCCATACTTCCCCCTGGCGAGTCGTAGATCTTAGATCTTAGATCGTAAGTCGTCGGCCCCTTATGACTTACGATCTAAGATCTAAGATCTACGACTCGGTAGGCACGAACCAGCCGACCGTGCGGTTCTTCTCGGTCAGGTAGGTGAGGGCCACTCGTTTTACTTCTTCGGGGGTTACTGCGGCCAGCTTTTCGAGCGCTTCGTCGTACATGTTCGCGCTGTAGATGCTTTCGAGGTAGCCAAGCACATACGCCTGGTTGGTCATGCTGTCGCTGGAATAGACGAACTGGGCGCGTGACTGGCGCACTGCTTTGTCCAACTCTTCCTGTGATATCTCCTCTTCCTGTAGTTTGCGAATCTCCTCGAAGAGCGCGGCTTCCATCTTTTGCAGGCTCTCGATGTGGCTGTCGCCTGCCTTGGCTGATGCGCCCAATGTGAACAGGTGGGGGTCCTTGTGCAAGGAGAAATATGAGCCTACGCTGGCGGCTATCTCGGTGGCGACCATTGCCTTATACAGGCGGGCAGACCTGCCCCCGCCGCCGCCCATGCCGAGAGGCTTGGCCCCCGAAAGGAGAGCGTCTGCCACCATGAGCGGGTATATATCAGGGCTGGCAGCTGAAGGTGTGTGATATACGACCTGAAGCTGGGCTACAGTGCCGGGCGCTTCGACTTTCACTCGCCTCTCGCCAAGCTGCTCCGGCTCGATAGCGCGCACGGCCGGGATGCTGTCGCTCTTTGCGTACCCGCCGAACAGATTGTGCACCTTCTGCAAAAGCTCGGTCGTATCGAAATCGCCTACCACCACCATAGTGGCGTTATTGGGCGCATAGTAGGTCTTGTAGTGATTATAGAGATCGTCGCGGGTCATTGTGCGCAGGTCGCACTTCCAGCCGATCACGCCGCCCCCGTAGGGGTGGACCTTGAAAGCTGCCGCAGATACGTCTTCGTCCAGCAGGCGATCCGGCTCGTTCTCCGATCCTTCGCGCTCGGATATGATCACTGTGCGCTCGGAGGCTACCTCGTCGGGATCGAACAGTGAGTTCATCATGCGGTCGGCCTCGATCTGGAGGGCGAGGTCGAGTCGATCCGAGGGGAGCGTTTCGAAGTAAGTGGTCCAGTCGTCGGACGTGAAAGCGTTGAGCGTGCCGCCATTCTCGGCCACCATCTGCATGATCTGGCCCTTGCCCAGGTTTTGTGTGCCTTTGAACATCATGTGCTCGACCCAATGTGATATGCCCGTGATGCCCGCGTGCTCGTTGCGCGCCCCCACGCCGTACCACAGCCAGAACGAGACCACGGGCGCGGAATGCACCTCTTTCGTGATCACGCTCAGCCCGTTGGGCAAGAGGTGCCTTTGGAAGCTGGCCGGGTGGGTGTCGGGCGTTGTCTGTTCGCCCTGTGTTATCTCTTCCGTTGTAGTCATTTGCTGATCCTTTGTATGTTGTCGTATCTCTACCATAGCGTATTCTACCGCAAAGGGGGAAGTTTCGTCATGCGGGGAAGGTGCCCTAATAACTTAATGACGTAAGCATGCCAAAAGGGGACAGATTATGTGTAGTCCATTCGGGCACATTTTGAGCATGCACACGGATGCTCCCCTACTAGCCAAACCCTTCCTAAACCTTCGTGTGCTTTGTGATCTTCGTGTTCTTCGTGATCCGTATTCACCTGTGACGCATGCCGTACTCTATCGTTTGTCGCCCTTCTCCCAGCCGCATAAAGCATCACGAGCTTTGACAGCCCTGCGCGTGCTCTGGTATAATGAGCGCACGATTGGAGAATCGGGGTGTAGCGCAGCCCGGTAGCGCACTTCGTTCGGGACGAAGGAGTCGCAGGTTCAAATCCTGCCACCCCGACTAGATATACAAAAGCTCAGGCTGGATTTGGCCTGAGCTTTTGTATATTGCCTTATCTGTACGTCTGTAGTGGCGCCTCTAGGCTTTACTATTCAGCCCTTTCCGCCTGTTTGCCGCTGCTTTGTTCAGCGCCGTTATGCTTGCCGTTGCCGTGCCCGTTTGGGAACTGTAGCTCGCCAGGCTCATCGAGCAGCTCTGCTTGTATCTTTTGTGCTTCGGACGACTCTTCCGACTGCCAGCACCTGTCGTTGAAGCAGTCGATGACGACCTGGCAGGCCTCCGCCACCGAATCGGTCACTATTAACAGCTTCAGGTCGTCGGGCGAGAGCTTATGTTCGGCCAGCATCGGCCCCTTGATCCAATCGAGCAGCCCCTTCCAGTAGGCGCTGCCGAACAGCACCAGCGGAAGGTTGCGTACCTTGCCCGTCTGTATAAGTGTCAGCGCCTCGAACAGTTCGTCCATCGTGCCGAATCCGCCAGGGAAGATCACGAACGCCTCTGAATACTTCACGAACATGGTTTTGCGCACGAAGAAGTAGCGAAAGTTGATCGAGATGTCCACATAGGCGTTCGTGCCCTGCTCAAACGGCAACTCGATATTGCAGCCTACCGAAATGCCGTCAGCCTCTTTCGCCCCCTTGTTGGCTGCTTCCATAATCCCAGGCCCGCCGCCCGTGATTATCGCGAAGCCTTCTTCGGCCAGCCTTTTGGCTAGTTCCGTGGCCTTGTCGTACATCGGGTCGTCCTTGCGCGTACGCGCCGACCCGAAGATTGTAACAGCCGCTCCCAGGCTCGCCAACGTGTCGAACCCGCTCACAAACTCGCCCATGATTCGTAGCACCCGCCAGGTATCCGAGCGTGTGAAGTCTTCCTGCGACTGCGCGGGCGAAGGCTTCTTGAGTAGTTCTTCATCGTCCGTGGGCGTACCCATCCGCACCGAGCGATTGAGCGCCGGGTTGGGCTTGAGAGGGGCGTTTATATGTTCCAGTTCTTCTGCGCTGGCTGTTTTGGGTTGGCGCGTTGGGGGCTTTTTGCCTATGAGCCTGGGTTTGGGCTGTTCGTCGCTTGTCATATTGGTGTGCGTCCTATTCGTCAAATTTCATTGGTGATTGACTTGCAGAAAGTGTGCCGCCAGGGTCGCCGCTGAGCCAACCTATTTCGTCCTGATCGATCAATGCGGGCATCCGATCGTGGTGCGTAACGTCCAGGAACTCGTCGTCGGCGGCTTGCGTCAGCATATACACTCGCTCTTCGCCTGCCTTCTCTATCACCAGCCCCGCGATCCCCTTGTTGATCCCGAACCACTTGCCCTTCTCTACGCCGTATTCTACGGGGATGAAAACGGGCTTGGGCTTGAGGTAGCCCCACTTGCCGTCTTCGATGCTCTCCATGCGCGCCCAACCGGTCTGGGGCAGGGGTTTCCCCTTGTCGCGGTTGCCCCACAACAGCAGTCTCGGCTCTGCCTGCGCACCGTCCTCGTCCTGCTCGCTTTCCATCACGGGCAACACGGGCTCGCCCTTTTGCCAGTAAACTGAGCGCACTTCGCCCGTCGCCTCAAACTGCTCCACTTCGGCTTTTGAATAATACTTCTCCAGGACTTCTTTGTATTCCTTCCTGTAGGGGAATATCACGCCTCCACACATCTGTCTACCTCCATATCGTATTCACGTTGGGGGGTATGCAGCCCGAATACCCTTCTACATGTCAATCGTCTAGCGCAGTCCGGCGAACAGGTCGCCCCTCGCATCCTCACCTTCGGGCAATGGCTGGCCCGCTGCCAGCGCGTAGTATTCCTGCGAGCGGAACTGGGCCAAAAGGTCCTCCGGTATCTTATTGAACGGCGAGTTGGGGTTCATCTGGGTCTGATGCTTGCTCAGGCTTTCTCCCTTCAGCGGAACCCACTCGGCCACGTCCACCATGTTGGTGATCCGTGAGTCGTCCAGCCCCATCCGGCTGAAGTCAACACCACTGAAGCCGCTTTCGTAGTCCTGCCCCTTGAGCCAGTCGGCCATTTTGGTGAGGACGCTTCTTGGGAACGACGCATAGTAGAGCCGGCTCGTTGCCCACGCGTCGCCCGCTTCCGGGTAACGCTTCGGGTCGGCTGCAGCATCGAATGCCTGAGTGGTCAGCCTGTGTATGGTGATGTGGTCGGGATGGCCGTAACCGCCCGTTTCGTCGAACGTCACCATTACGGTGGGCTTGAAGTCGCGTATGATCTTTACGAGCTTTGCCAGCGCCTCGTCGTCGTTCACCCTGTAAAACGACTTTGGATCGTCGTTACCTGGCGTGCCCATCATGCCCGAATCGCGGTAGTCGAGGAACCACAGATTCTGTATGTGCGCTACCTCTGCCGCCGCTCGCATCTCGGCCTCGCGTACTTCGCCCAGGTTGTCGGGCGTGGCCAGAGCAGGGTCGGAAATCTCGCCAAGCTCACCTCGCGTTGCGCAGATAAGTCCTGTTCTGATGCCTTCTTGTGCTGCTTTTGCTAATGCTCCTGTTATGCCCTGTTCATCGTCCGGGTGGGCATATACGCCCAGTAATGCCAAATCCGCCATTATGAATATACCTCGCTTCTATAATATATACGGCGCGGGTGATCAGCCTTATCGCGCTACTTTCATTTTACAACTATTCGTGATGTTGCGCTTACAAGTGATAGCCGATACAATGTATCGTTGTTACCGATTTAGTAGAGGAGCAATCAGCGTGAATCCTACTGATAACAGTGGCCTAGTATTGCAGGGCGTTGATAAGGCCTTTCGCAAGATTGTGGCCGTTGATGACCTTACTTTCACTGTACCACGTGGCTCTATGTTTGGCCTGTTGGGGGCGAACGGCGCGGGCAAAACCACGACCCTGCGTATGGTGCTCAACATCCTCTCTCCCGACGAGGGCACAATCACCTGGAACGGCATGCCCGTCACAAAGGTCCCGCGCAGTACCTTCGGCTATCTGCCGGAAGAGCGCGGCCTTTATATGAAAATGAAGGCCGGTGACGAGCTTGTGTTCATGTCGAGCCTCTACGGACTCTCCACGGACGAGGCGACCAACCGGGCCCACGAGTGGCTGGAGCGGCTGGGTTTGGGCGACGCCTGGAACCGCAAGGTAGAGGAGCTATCCAAGGGCAACCAGCAAAAGGTGCAAGTGCTGGCCGCGATCCTGCACGAACCCGACCTGATGCTGATGGATGAGCCATTCTCCGGCCTCGACCCGATCAACACTGAGATACTGCGCGACACGCTTGTGCAAAGACAGCAGGCGGGGCGCACCATCATTTTCTCCAGCCACCGCCTCGAACAGGTGGAAGAGCTTTGCGACTATGTGGCTATCATCCACAAGGGTCGGCTGCTTACTACAGGGCTTATCTCAGACCTTAAGCAGCGCAGCGGCAGACGTATGGTCGAGATGGACTTCGCTCCCGTGAACGGTCAGCCCGCCAATCTCGATGGATTGGTTACGGCCCTTAAGCCTCTTGATTTGCCCGTTCGCGAGCGGCGCGCGGGTAGTCTGCGCCTGGAAATGGTGCCTGGGGTAAAGTCCGACAACGTTCTGGCACTTGCCATGAGCGCAGGCCCCGGCCAGCTACGCCGCTTTGAACTGGAAGAACCCAGCCTGCAAGAGATATTCATCGAGGCCGTGCAGAAGGCCGACCCCGCCGCCGTGCAGGAACTGGTCGCCGAAGGCTCGTTGCCCGGCAGTACGGTACTTACCGAAGGCTGATCCACAGGAGCATAGTATGAACTTTCGAAATGTACTGCTTGTCTTAAAGCGCGAATATATGCAGCGGCTGCGCAGCCCCGGCTTCATCATCGGCACTGTCGTGGGCATACTTGGTCTGGCGGCGCTGGCGTTTGTACCTGCCCTCCTGGGCCTGCTTGACCAGGGCGCCGCCAAAGTGGCCGTGGTTGACCAGCACAATCTTGTGCTTCCTACGCTGGAAGAGCTGTCGAAGCCCACCCCCACTCCGGTGCCGGGCACACCGAACCCTGCCGCGCCCGTGAGTCTGTCGGTCGGCTCGCAGCTAAGGTTCAGCCAGGCAACAACCACCGATACGTCGGTGCTGGATACGCAGGTGACGAACGGGGATATCAGCGCGTACCTGATCGTTCAGGGGGATACGGCCAGTACAGCCACTTTCACCTACCATGCCAAGGATAGGCCCGGCAACCTCACCTCCAGCCAATTGAGCGCCTACTTGTCCGCCGCGCTGACCCAGGCCAAACTGAAAGAGTTCGGCATCTCGGCACAGCAAGCGCAGTCGCTCTATAGCTCGCCTCAACTGACTGTGGTGCCGGTGGCGGGCAGTACGTTGAAGGACGAAGCAACTCAGCTTCAATCTATCGCCCTGGTGTATGTACTGCTGATCCTGCTCTACGTTGTCATTCTGATGTATGGCGTGCAGGTAGCTAACGGCGTGGTAGAGGAAAAAAGCAGCCGTGTCATGGAGTTATTGATTACGGCCATTCGCCCGATTGAGCTTATGGCGGGCAAGGTGCTGGGTATAGGCCTGGCGGGGTTGACCCAATCTGCCCTGTGGGTTAGCGCGGGCCTGCTCGTGCTGTTGTTCAGGTCGGTGCTTGGCGATGCCACGAGCGGCATAGGCATAGACGTGGCATCTGTTCCACTGCCCACCCTGCTAGCGTTCCTGCTGTTCTTTATGCTGGGTTATGTGCTGTATGCCGCGATGTATGCTGCGCTCGGCTCTCTTGTGAGCAAGACAGAGGATGTCAACAGCGTTACCGCGCCCCTCACCATAGTCAACGTTGCCGTCTACCTGGTCTCCATATATGCGCTGTCCGACCCCGATGCGGGCTTCGTGAAGCTGTTGTCTTTCGTGCCGTTCTTCACGCCAATGTTGATGTTCATTCGCGTGGCTTTGGGCACAATCGCCATCTGGGAGTTCATCCTGGGCGTGGTGCTGGTGCTCATCATGAGCTACTTGCTAACCTGGCTCGCCGCCAAGATCTATCGTGTGGGCGTGCTGCTCTACGGAAAGCGCCCTTCGGCCCGTGAGATACTGCGCCTGCTCAGGGCGGGCTAGTAGTTGACATACCCGTGACTAGGCACTATCAGAAGGCTCAAATCCTGACCGGCTGTCACTTAACGAAAAAGTCAGCGATTTCTTTGCGAACTTGGTCCGGGGACTCCATATAAGCAAAATGCCCGCTTTCTCTCAGCAAGACGAAGCGTGCGCCAGGTACTGCTTGAGAGATGCGGGCCGCACATTCTGCGGGAATAACGTCATAATCTCCATGAACGACGAGGGTCGGGGTGCTAAGTTGTCCGAGCTTGGGAAACAGGTCACAATCCCCAGACAACCAAGTTTCGTTGATTAGCATTTCCTCTACTTGCCATCCTCGTAGAATGCCTTCCTTCGTGAAGCCTATTTGCATTCTTTCAATCAATCCTTCAAGAAGGTGCGGTTGCTTGATAGTTGTGCCGAAATGAATCCGATAGTATTGGGCAACAGCGTCAGGATCGCCTCCTTTATACGCTGCACTTGCTAGCAATGCGTTTAGCTCTTCTCGATAGGGAGCTTTCCTTCTGCTGAGTTCCTGCTGGAGCAGCAGATAGTCTTCGTGAGAAGCGACACCGGTATTCATCAGTATCATGTGGGACACACGGTCCGGGTGACGAATCGCGTACTCCATCGCTAGATAACCGCCCCAAGAGTGCCCCAATACCGCAACCGAGTCCAGTTGAAAATGCTTTCTCAATCCCTCCAGGTCATCAATTTCAGTCTGGATAGTGATGTCATCGGGCGGTATTGTGCTCGTAGACTTTCCGCGCCATCTTTGATCGTAATAGATGAGGCGGTACGAATCGGACAACCGATCCATATCGGGGAGTAAGTAGGTGTGATCAAAATCAGGCCCGCCATGGATGACGATGATAGGTTGTCCGTGTCCGACCTCGCGATAGAAGAGCTCCGCGTTGTCGAGCGGAGCGTAGCCTTCACGCGGAACGGACTGAGCGAATTGAAGATTGGCGCACAATTGTGTCGCCTCTCATCACGCTTTACGCATGATAGCCATCAACTTCTCGGTGATAGCCAGCGCCTCGTCCATGGGCCTTTGCCACAGGTTGCGTCCGAAGATCAGACCTGTTGCGCCGTTCTCCATCGCCATCGTGGCCTTCTTGAGCAGGTCCTCGTCGCCCAACTTGCTGCCGCCCGAGAAGAGCACCATTGCGCGGCCGGCTGATGCCACTACTTTGGAGATGCCACCCCCGTAGCCCAGGTTCATCGTATCGTAGGGCTTGGGTTGTAGAGGGCTGATGTTCTCGTGTTCGGGCACGTTCACCTTCACAATGTCCGCGCCTAATTCGAGAGCCACGCGCGCCGCATAGTCAATCGCGTAGAGAGTGTCGACGCCGCCCTTAGCCTTGACGGCCTCGCCGCGCGGGTAGGCCCACACGATGATCGGCATACCAAAGCGGTCGGCGTCGATACGCACCTGGTTGAACTGCGCGAAGTCACGATCTTGGGAGGGCGACCCCACATAGAGAGTATAGCCTATGGCGTCGGCTCCCAGCCTTACGGCATCTTCGACCGTCGCATCGCAGGCCGAGAACGCCTGCGCATCGGACGGGATATTGGTCTTGCCATTGATCTTGAGTACGAGTGGAACCTTGCCCGCGTACTGCTTCATATACTTGGTGGCAAGGCCGATATGGAATACGATGCCCGAATAGTGGCCATCGAGGGCCAACTTTAGCTGGAACTCAGGATCGAGGGCGGGCGGGTTGCTCAGGAAGTCAATCGGGCCATGTTCCAGCCCCTGGTCGATAGGCAAAAGAAGCAGTGTGCCGTTCCCCGGCCCATGTTCATGCAGCAAACTGTGCAGCCGCGCCTTCTTGCCGGTAGGAAGATCGATCTCATCGAGAGTAGGCCGCTTGGCAGTAGGAACTTCCATCGTAAATGTCCTCCTTCGGGACTTATCATTACAAGCAAATCTATCACCCCATTGTGAAAGACTGTACCATTGTACGCAAGAACCCGCAGGCAGTCAATGAGGGCGGACGGCAGACGTCAGACGATGGAAGTGATCGACATCGTCTGACGTCTGCTATCTGCCGTCCATCGCGTCCTATCGCACTTGTTCCAACTGGATATCGACCTCGGCGATAGATGGTAAGTCATCCGTGATCTCTACCCCGTCGGAGGCGCTGGCCGTATAGCCGTCGGCGAAGGCTCCCATGCTGTATGAATGCCCTCGTGTCAAGGGTGTAGTGAGTTGGAAGTTGCCGTCGCTATCGGTAAACGCCATGTCCAGTATCTGGTCGTCCTCATTGGTAAACGAATCCCAGGTAACGCCTTCAACGAGCACCGCGAAGACTGCTCCCTCGATCGGTTTACCCGTGGTGCTGTCGCTGATTGTTCCCTTGACTACGACTGTGTCGCCGATATCAGGTACCGGCGTGGGCGTGGGCAGATTGGCCACGTCACCAATGGTGGTAGTCGCCGTCTGCACTACGGTGCCTTCTATGGAAAGCTGTAGTTCGTACTTGCCCGTTGGCAAAGGCACTCCATTGCTCATGTACAGGTAAGTTGACCAGCTACCCGATTCGTCTCCCTGCCATTGATCGTCCTCGTTGACTACCACCTCATCATTCAGTAGCCAGGTGACGTTCCAATTGAGGTCGTTGGTCATGCCCTGGTAGTCCCAGACGCCGTACAACTCGCTCGTGCCGGTCTCGAATTCAGTAGCCGGATCGATTGGATTGCCATCCTCGTCCAGCCCGGATGAGAAGGTTATCGGCCCGAACCTCTCGTCTCCACCATTGCTTGTGCCCCCCGAAAGCCATACATCGGACGTAGCCGATAGCTCATCGTCGATCATCAAGTCTACGCGGTAGGTGCCTGCCGGTAGTGGGCTGCCAGGGTTAAGCGCTATCTGGCCATCGGTGCCATCGGTGTCGCCATCCCATGCCGCTTCGTCCGACTCGCCGATGCTGTTCCACGCGCCGAGTTCGTCCTGCTCGTACCAGACCGCCTTCACCTGTGAACTCGATGTCATATTGGCATAGTCGAAGTGGGCGGTCAGGTCGCTGATGTTGGCGGGCAGCGACTGGCCTGAGGTGCCCCCGCCCTCGAAGGTGATGTTACTGAACGCAGGAGCCTGAGTGTCTGCGCCCCCGACTTTGATGCTGGTCGTGCCAAGACTCTGGCCGTCGTAATCTATCTCGAACGTGTAGGTGCCGTCCGAGAGGTCTTCTGCATCCAGCCAACCGAACCACCAGGTTCCAAAGGAGCCGTTCGTCTCGGCGTCCCACGTATCGGCGGGCCAGGCGTCGACCACCTCGTCGCCGTCAATGAAGGCGCGCATCTGCCAGGTATGGCCTGTCTCGAAGCCGCTAAAGTCGAAGTAGCACACCAGGTTCGGAGCCCCCGACGGCAGTGAAGTCACGACGCTCACTGGATAACCGCTATCGGCTACACCATTGGCGACTATAACCCGTGATACCTGGGCTTGCCCGATGTTGGCTTCTGTAGTGGGCGATGCTGTCAGTTCTGTGCCCGGTGTGCCCGTCCCAACGGGTATAGCAGTTCTGCTGGCTTGCGGCGTCGATTGCGTGGGGACAGCAGTGGGGAAGATTGGTTTAGGCGTAGGCTGAGGACCTATGCCGTTAGTGGCCTGAGTAATCAGGGGTTTGGCGAGGTCTACGGGGCGGAGCGCATTGATGAACCCACCGATGGGCACGCACACGTCGTTGTCGTCGATCTTGCCGTCGCCGTTGGTATCGCTTTCCGGTCTGCAATCGAGGTCGGGGGATGTTCCCGAACCGCTACCGCTTTGTGTAGGCAGACCGATCAGGTTGCCCTGGTCGTCTATGGCGGTGCCGCCACTGTTTCCACCCGAGATCGACGCACTGGTCTTGATCCAGGCCCGGCCATCTATGCCTGCTTCATAGGTGAAGCCACTTATGTCGCCGGATGTGTACGTAATGGTCTCGCCACCTATAGCGGGGTAGCCGAAGATGTGCAATGGCTGTCCCAGTTTCAGTTTGCTCGAGTCGCCCAGGGGCACGCTCGGCAGATTCAGGGTCGAATTATCTATCTTGTGCCCGCTCAGGTCTTCGCTAATCTTGACGACTGCGAGGTCGACGTTGGCATCGTCTGCTACCACGTCCGCGATGTAGGTCGGCACGGGAGGGCTATCTGTGTCAGTTGTGATAAAGACCGCCAGTTGGCCTTCAAGTATCTTGACGTCGGGCCGGTCGCTAAGTTCGGCCTCCAGGTCTGATACGTCAGTTACATGATGATTGGTGAGGATGTAGCCCTCGGGGTTAACGATGGTGCCGCTGCCCCACCCCAAAAAGCGCACCTCCGTTTGCCCGTCCGCCCCTGTTATTTCAGCGATAGGCCCAAGCTGTACCACAGCCGGATAAACCCTATCGATCACTCCTTCGTCAATGGCGGCGGCCTGCTTGGGATGAGCCGCAGGCAGAGCCGCAAGCAACCCCACCACAATGGCGGCCAGTATCCGAAATGTTTTGCGATTTCTGTTCATCCTACTCTCCTATGTGAGTGCTGAGTCGTAGATCTTAGATTTTAGATCGTAAGTCAGGACGACAGGCATCCTACGACTTACGATCTTAGATCTTAGATCTAAGATCCGTTACGGCAGTTGCGCCGAATCCACAAATGTCTCGAATAAAGGCAGGGCTGTGTCGCGGTTGGCCTGGGTGGAATGTAGCGTGAATACGTACACCTTGTCACCCTTGAGGACCAACCAGTCCTCGCCCAGTATCACCGACGGGATGTTGCCCTGCAACGCGCTGTTAGGTGTGTTTACATATACAAACGACGTCTTATAGCCGGGCAAACCTTTTATCTGGAGAGGCTGCTTGCCGCTTCCGGTGAATGCTTCAGTACTAAGCACTTTGTAAGAGCTAAGGTTACGTGCCCTTGTTGCTGTCAGGCCGTTGGCGACAACACCCAGGCTGCTTGTGACAGGGGTAGAGGCATCCACGGCTACGCGCTGTACCTCAAACCTGACCGGGGCTGCGCCCGCTTTCTGGTTGCTTACTGTGATCTGGCCCGCGGTGCCGGTATCGGCTCCTGTATCGCTGAGCACCCAACCTGCCGGGTAGGTAATCTGCAACTTTGCAGCGTCGGTGTAGGTCGTGGTTTTGTTCACCACCGAATTTCGCACCAACGCCCCTAAAATAACCGCCAGTATGGTCAACCCTACGACGAGCAAGGTTGAAATAGTATCCTGCCTGTTGACGCGCTTGCCTAGCGCTTTCACTTGCACCAGCATCCTCTCGGCATCATCGGCCATGTTTTGCATCATTCCTGGTGCGCTGTTCGCGGCCTTGTTGGCATCATCCATAGTTCGATCCCCCTCGTGAGTCTTAGATCGTAGATCTTAGATCGTAAGTCATGCGTCATGCGTGGTCATGTGGTGCGTTCAGGGCGTGCTTGTAGTTGTCGTAGTGGTCGTGGTGCTTGTGGTTGTTGCGACTGTTGGTGGCAGGCCCATATCGGCCCGCAGGTCGCGATTCACCAGGGTGAAGACCGCCCCCAGCACCACGATTGCGAATACGGTGCCCAGGATCAAGGAAGGCCAGGGGTTGTACCCGTTGATGTTGTTCGACAGGCTAATGCCAGCCTGTGTGATCTCGCCGCTCAGCCATGAGTAGAGGCCGTACAGTACGGCAGCCAGCACTACGCCGATCGACATCCACCATACGCGCTCCTTGTCGAACTTGTCGCGTCCCAGGAAGTAGCCGAGGAGAGCACCCAGCGCGCCATGCACCATCTGGGTAACAACGATGCGGATCACGCCCGCTCCCAGGTCAATTCCACCGTTCGATACTACAGTAAGAATATTGAGCATGGCCGCGTAGCCAAGACCGGCAGCCGAGCCGTATACCACGCCGTCTATGCGCTGGTCGAACTCGCTTGAGTAGAATATGCTGAAGCGCACAGTGGCGTAGATCAGGAAGGCCTCGATAAAGCCTATAATCAGGATCGACCCGAGTATTTCACTAATAGTGTCTGTGCCGATCCACTCGGGTACCTTGAAATAACCGTTAATCAGGGGTTGGCCAATCGTGGCCGCTAGCAGCGCCGCCAGCACCGCCACCCCTATCACATACTGCTTTGGCTCGGGTTCCACCCTGTCCACCGAGTAGAATACCGACAGCCAGATCGCGGCGGGTATTATCGCCAGCAAGAGGCTGACTAAACCCAACCAGAACCCGCTAAGTTGCGGATTCAGCACGAGCACGATAAGCTCGACGATGCCGACAAAAACGAGCAGTCCTATGATGTAGGACAACTCAGTTCGCCACGCACTGAGCCTGACCCGTATCGCCTGTACGTTCATACTTCCCTCCTAGCTCATGTTCGAAAAAAACGCGCTGTGTTGCACCTGGGCAGATATAGCAAAAGGTCATAGCACTATAGAGTGTTATAACTGCATGCAACCACTACCGGTGAGCCGCGAACTGGAAATGTAATGCTAAGGTGAATACCTGCTGACCCTGCGGAACACGCTGTATCTGCCCGGTACTAATACCGTAGAGGGATTATACCAGCATTTGCTCCGAAATAGTAGAGTCTGTAATGCACTTTTTGGCGGCAATAAGGCTATTTGGACTTCGATAGTCTATCAAGCACCACTGCCTGTACCGAAGGACTAACCGGCTTATCTGTCCGGTGAACACAGCCATACCAACAACAAGGCCGGCGAATTCCCTCTTTAAGTTCTGTACACACCCTCACAACATGCTGCCTTCGGGTTTCCGGCTTCTTAACTGAGATCGTCCAGCATATCCATTCATTGCGAGCAAGTGGCGTAAGGTTCTCCCATGCTGCGAGCGCTTGCGGGTCAGAAGTCAAAGCCTCCCGTAAATCCTCTGGAACTTCGTGTACTACACCGTTGGAAACGTCTTTTTTGATCATAGGGCCAGTATAACAAAAACTTAATTGACGGTTCGCTAAGTCTCGCTCACCGGGTCGGGCAGCAGCTTTTCGACAAAGCCCAATGGGCCAAGCCTGCGCCCGATGTCGCGGAAACGTCTCTCGCCCCTCACTATACGGCAAACCGCACCCCAGAAGAAGGAGCTTTGCCTAGGCAGAAGATAGCACGCCTTCGGCACGTTCACATAGACGCGCATCCACCTGCGGGCCGAAAGCAAATCGGGCATCAGGGCCTTGTCCAGATAAGCAGTGTAGGTCTCGGGACGACCGCGAGCTATGCACCGGGCCGCGATCTGCCCGCTCCTGATCGCCCAGAAGATCCCCTCGCCGGTAAAGGCTTCGACCAGCCCCGCAGCATCGCCCACAAGCACTGCGCGTCCCTTCTGGACGGGTGCTCCCGGTCGTCTCAGGGGCAGCAAGTAGCCATGCTTGCGGAGTAC
Source organism: Chloroflexia bacterium (assembly GCA_035474135.1). Taxonomy (GTDB): domain Bacteria; phylum Chloroflexota; class Chloroflexia; order QHBQ01; family JADMIH01; genus JADMIH01. The sequence goes on from DATINP010000076.1 coordinate 51,994, forward strand.
TTTCTTGATGGCGGTGCCCGGTACGCGGTTGGCCGTGTGCTTGTCGTCATAGCGCTTCAGGAGGCTGCCGTAATCGGGGAGAATGGGCAGACCGCCTACGCCCACACTCAGGTGGTCGCCTTTGGGGAATACCCACCCGTAGGACGCCTTCAACTCACCCATGTCGAGGCCCATCTTGTCCTGCCAGTAGTCCATGACGTAGGGTTCTACCTCGACCTCGGCTTCCAATGCGGCCAGCGCCCACCTGTCGGGCATCAAGCCCAGGCTGCGGGCGACCTTGCCTGTGGCCCCATCGGCCCCCACCAGGTAATCGGCGCTGAAAGTGCCCTGTGTCGAGCCGATGCTCACCCCATGCTCGCTCATATCGACGGACTGCAAAGTGGTACCGTCCATTACCTGTGCTCCGGCCCGAGCCGCCTGCTCTGTCAGGAAGTTGTCGAACCTGCTGCGCTGTACCATGTATACGAGAGGCTTTTCGCTCTTTACTACATATGGCTGCTCGGTACGCCAGCTAAAATCAGCGGCATACAATGTGCGTTCGGTGACCGGAGCGATAGAGAAGGGCAGGGCGCGCACCGACTTATGCGTGATGCCGCCTCCACAGGTTTTGTAACGTGGTAGCCTGGCCTTCTCGATCAGCAGTGTGCGTACCCCGGCCCTGGTCAGTTCGTAGGCCGCCACAGCCCCCGCAGGCCCGGCCCCCACCACCAGCGCGTCATAGTGTTGTGCTACCATCAATGACCTCCGCCCAACATGAGAGAATGAGCTAATTGCAAGTATAAGCTAAGAAGTGACCAGTGGCCAGTGGCCAGTGGCCAGTGGCCAGTGACCAGTGACCAGTGGCCGGTGACCAGTGGCCGGTGACCAGTACGACGGCGGACGACAGGCGTCAAACACCTATCACGTATCACTTCTGATCACCGGTCACTGGTCACCGGCCACTTCTTCGTTTGCTTCTGCCTGTTAGCTGAGCCTCAACTGTCCGTATGATAGATGCGATCAGGTAGGCTAAAAGTGTATAGTTAAGCGAAAAAAACAAAGTAAGTTTATAGAAAAGAGAAGGATAGTGAAGAAACATGAGAAATATGTATGGAGGCTCGTCTTCGCACGGGCGAGGAAACGGGCGCGGCCCGCTGCCCCCGTCCAATGGTGCATTGTCGGAAGGTAGCGGGCAGGAAGAGAAGGAAGAAGAATCTAAATCATTGCGCCAACGATTTGATGAGTGGCGCAAGCAATCCAGGGCCACGCTCGCCGCAATTCCGCGAGCCTTTGGCCTTGTCTGGCAGTCACACAAGGGGTTTACACTCTCCACTGCTGTGCTGTCCATTTTATTCGGTATTATACCCACCGCTATTGCATGGGTAGGCAAGCTCCTTATTGACGGCGTAGTGGCCGCGATCCAGCAAGGGGGTGAGGGCGGCACCACAACCCACGTAATCGAACTGGTAGTTCTCCAGTTCGTGCTTTTGGCCACCAGTTCGCTCCTCCAGACGGTGCGTGATATTAATCAGCAGGCATTGCAAGAATTGACGTCCCGCCGCATCCAGCTCATGCTAATGCAGCATGCTAACCGGCTCGACCTCTCGTTCTTCGAGAATCCCGCTTTCTACGACCTGCTGACTCAAGCCCAGAACCAGGCTACCTTTCGCCCGACTCAGATGGTGCAGCAAATGTTCAACCTGCTGCGCAGTCTGATTACGTTCCTGAGCTTGATCGCGCTGATTGCCAGCCTGGGGTGGGTAGTGGCGCTGGCCGCACTTGTTTCGCCCATACCCAGCTTTATCGCGTCGTCACGCTACGGTTGGCAGGGCTACATGATCTCGCGCAGGCAGTCGCCCGATCGCCGTCGCATGATGTATTTCCTCGACCTGCTCACCAAGGATACCTATAACAAAGAAATAAAGCTGTTCAACCTGGGCCAGTACTTCACCGACAAGTGGGAGGAGATATCGATCCGCTTCTACAAGGAGAATCGCGCCCTGGTAAAGAGCCGTTACATGATGGGCTTCATATGGGGCAGCCTCTCTATTATTGTCACCAGCGGCACATATCTCTATGTGGCCCTTGGCACAATCGCGGGCAGGCTGACGCTGGGCGATCTGACATTCTACTCGCAGGCGGTGGGGCAGGTGCAAAACAGTTTGAGCAGTATCCTGGGCGGCCTTTCGGATATGTACGAGAACAGCCTGTATTTGAGCAACCTGTATGAGTTCCTTGATTACACGCCCCAGATCAGGGATCTTCCTGATGCTCGTCCTCTCGTTCTGCCTCTGCGCGAGGGGGTGGAATTCCGCCATGTGTCCTTCACCTATCCGGGCAAGACCGAGGCGGCCCTGCGCGACGTGAGCTTCTTTATCAAGCGTGACGAAGCGATCGCGCTGGTGGGGCAGAACGGAGCCGGCAAGACCACTATAGTCAAACTGCTCACCCGGCTGTACGACCCCGACTCGGGCGAGATCCTGATCGACGGTGTGAACATCAAGGAGTATACGCTCGATAGTTTGCGCGCAGCCATCGGCGTGATCTTCCAGGACTACGTTACATACTTCTTCAGCGCCCGCGACAATATAGGTGTGGGCAGGCTGGAAGAGCGCGAGAATCGCGAGATGATCGAGGCTTCGGCCGGCAAGAGCGGAGCCGATGCAGTGATTGGCCGCCTGCCCAAAGGATATGAGACCACGCTGGGCCGATGGTTCGACGAGGGCTACCAGCTTTCGGGTGGCGAATGGCAAAAGATGGCTCTGGCTCGGGCCTTCATGCGTGACGCGGCCATCCTCGTGCTCGACGAGCCGACGGCCAGCCTCGATGCTCGTTCAGAATACGAGATCTTCGCGAATATGAAAGAGCTAACGCGGGGCAAGATGGCGCTCTTTATCAGCCACCGCTTCAGCACGGTGCGCCTGGCCGACCGCATCTTCGTGCTCGACGGCGGCACCATCACCGAAGCAGGCACCCATCAGGAGTTGCTGGCCCTGGGCGGCACCTACGCGGAATTGTTCAACCTACAGGCCGCTGCTTACAGGTAGGTCGGTCCAAGTGTAAGGCGGTATCCAACACGTACCGGCTTACAGCCCGGGGCCTTGCGGTGGGGGCGACTGCTCCGTGTCCACAGTTTTGGCGCCCGGAAGAGCAAAGAAGATAGTGAGGAAGATGAAGATTATCACGCTGATCAATGCGTTGAAAAAAGCTATGGCAAGTGCTGTAGCATAAAGCACAAGACCCACGTTGTAAGAGCGGGTTATGGATGCTATGGCGAGAGGATCCGCGTTCCGGTCCATCAGGCGCCCGTTATGCGAAACGTATCTCCAGAGTATGTTGTAGGCGATGGCGAGCACGAACAGGACGCCTGCGTAGACAAGCACGGACACGTTGGCCAATTCGACGTTGGGGCTGTCAATATAGTGGGCCAACAGGGCAGTAGGGAATGGAATTGTCGTGACCATGAGTAACAGCAACGCGTTGAGCAACATCAGCCCATGAGTTGATCGCTTTATAAGAGTAAAGAGCCTGTGGTGGTTCAGCCACATGACAACAATGCTCAGGAAGCCAGTGAGGTATGCCAGGTAGGAAGGCCACTCGTTTAGCAGTCCCTGTATAAGTTGTTTACCTGTTTCTATGGTCTGGCCGTTTTCGTTGAGCGTCGGCACTTTTATCTCAAGGATCAGCAGGGTCGTGGCAATAGCGAAAACCCCATCACTGAAGGCCTCTATGCGCCCAGTTTCCTTAGTTTCTACAACATCAGATTCTTTATCTGATAGGCTTGCATCGAAAGACATGTTACTGGTTCTCCAAAACAGTAAACTTATGGGGATCTCGCCCATTATATCTGATAGTTTGCTATTCAATACTAAGCTGGCCATACTGGCAATTTGATACGATTCCATGAACCATCAAGATCACGTACAACTTCTGGAAGGTGGCGTACCGGCTCAACAGCCTGGCGGTGTGTGGGCGGATCTTGGCTCAGGCTGGGGCGCGTTTACACTCGCCCTGGCCGACCTGCTCGGCCCGGGCGCTACTATCTACTCTGTGGACAAGGATGGCTCGGCTCTGCGCGAGCAGGAGGGTGAGATGCGCGCCCGCTTCCCCTCTACGAACGTCCAGTACGTGCGGGCCGATTTCACGAAGCGGCTGGATCTGCCTCCCCTTGATGGCATAGTAATGGCGAACGCCCTGCACTTCGTGAGGCACAAAGAGCCTGTGCTTGACATAATAAGGTCGCACTTGAAGCCGGAAGGCCGCCTGATCCTGGTCGAGTACAACGCCGACTCAGGCAATATGTGGGTGCCGTTCCCCTTATCGTACCCAACGTGGGAGCGCCTCGCGGAACGCAGCGGGTTCGCGTCCACGCGGTTGCTTACAACGGTCCCCAGCCGGTTCTTACGCGAGATCTATTCGGCGTTGAGCGTAGTTGGGTGAGGGGTATATTCCCTAATGCTCACCGCGTGTATCGTTCACGGCATCCAATGCGCTTATTCCGGCTGGCCAATGAGACGTTATCTCAGCCGCGAGCCTATCTATGTCGGCGAGCTCCATTCGGATCTTGTCGCGATCATGTGTCTGTTCATGTGCTGGGACGATGCGCGCAATGACTTGACCGCGATCTGAACGAAGTGAAGAATCAGTTCTACTGCCTTTTTATCCGAGAACGGGCAGGATGTATGGGTTGCGGACACGAGCAAAGTGGCTGGCCAAGTGATTCTTCACTTCGTTCAGAATGACAGAGTGTAGTAGGTTCGCTAATCTCCACTATTGGGTGCATCACACCAATAGTCGCCTGACGTCACTTCACCGTGAAGGCGCCGCCGTCGCTGTGACCGAATACGTCGGGGTAGTAGAGTAGCTCGGCCTGCGCCGGGAGAGACAGGTACTGGCCGGGGGTGGTGGCGCGAGCGTAGTATTCGTACACGTAGGTACCCGGACTCATGTAGCTGGCGAACAGTACGGTTTGCGTGTCGCGCATCTCTACGTTATCGAACGGCCCCCAGCGCCAGAACCAGTCGCCGAACGTTGAAGTGTCGCCTCCCGCGTTCACGCCTTGCGGATTGGGCGGGCGCTCGGTGAAGCTGGTCGTGTTGAGCGAGCCGTTTACACCCTCCAGCCCTGCGGGCAAGGGGTCGGTCACGCGCACGTAGTAAGACGTTTCGGGTACCACGATGCTCAGGCGCACTTTCAGCAGGTCGCCCGCGTTGGCCTCCTTCACCGGCTGGTCGCTCGCCACGCCGTCCGTCATCTTGTAATACGTCCTGCTGATCGCCAGCCCCTCACTGCGCGACTTAATTCCCTCGCCCGGCACGTAATACTTGAGGCTCATCTGGTAGTACATCTTGCCGCTGTCATTGCTGCGCTGCAGATTGATGTCGCCTAGAGTATTTGTAGGCATTTGCGCCACGGGCAGGCTGAGGGTGGTGGTCTGCGTCAGCGTGGTCGAGTTGGCCGCGCCCTGGCCGAGCAGTTTGCCGAAGGCGTCCACCTGGAACACATAGTCGGCGCTTAGCTCCTTGCTCTGCGCGATATAGTGGGCCAGCGCGATGAGCACGATGCTCGTTTCCTGCGTCGAGAGCCAGTGCCCCTCGCGCTCGGCTGACATGAGCCAGCGCACGGCCTTGGGGATTATGGGGTCGTTCGGCTGGAGGGTGACTAGCGCGTCAATCGCAAGCGCGGTCGCTCGGTTGTCGGTGCCCATACTCCAGTAGTCGGGCGTACCTTCTTCCCAGTGAGCCAATGTGCTGGTCTGGCTAGCGCCTGACACGAGGCTATCCAGCACTTGCTTGCTTTCGTCCATGCCCATTTTGCCCAGCGCGAGCGCCAGCCATGCACGCGCATGCACGCTCAGGCGCGGAGTCTGTTCGACCAGGGCACGGCCCTCGGTCTTCATCGCCTCGTCCGCGCTCGTGGCGTAGGCGAGCACGTAGAGTCCGTAGGCTCTCATGTTCAGGTGGTACGTTTGGTCAAGACCCTGGGTGTTGTTGCCCTGCATGAACCCCCGCAGGGCGCTGAGGCCCCGGTCGTACATGTCGGACACGTTTGTGCCGTAGCCGCCCGCCTCGTTCAAAGCGGCGAGGCCCTGCATCACATAAGCTGTCTCGAACCAGTCGGACGGCCCGCGCTCCCACCATGCCCAACCGCCATCAGGCTGTTGCAGGTCGCGCAGATGCTGGACGCTCTTCTGCACAATGGCCGGGATGTCCTGCGCGTTGGGAATGGACTTGCCCTGGTCGGCGTATACCTTTTGCATCGTCACGAGGGGTAGGAAGCGGCTCACGGTCTGGTCGGTACTCTCGTACTCGTACTCTTTCACGTAGATAAGGCTGTCGTTGGTGGCTGCCGCCAGCGAGGGCGAAACCTTTATGGTGAGGTCGCCTAGCAGGGGGTTCACGCTGTACGGGATCAGCACATTCTCGATGGCCTGCACGCCCGACACCTCGCCGCTCGTTGCGACAGCTTCAGGTGCTGCGAAGGGAGTGACGGGCAAACTGAGTGCTACAGCATCTTCAAGATAGTCGGTGCCCGTTCTGTCTGTCGTGCGCACCCAGAAGCGGAAGTTGGCGGTGTCGCCTTCGCCGGTGGTCACGTCCCAGCTTACTTTGGCTTGCTGGCCTGCCTTTATGGTCAGTGTCTGGTCGGCGGCGGTGGTCTTGTCGAGCGTGACTGCTCCGCTCACCACCAGATTGGCTGTGATGTTGAGGTCATCAGTGGTGTTGTTGTGGATGACGGCCTGCGGATGAGGTTGGTCGCCCGTGGTGAGGAAACGTGGGAGGACGGGCACCAGCAACAGAGGTTGGGTCGCAGTGATAGCCTGCGTAGAGCCGCCCGCGAGCGTGTCGCCGGTCGCGCCTGCCACGGTCAATCTCCACGTCGTCAGATTGTCGGGCAGCGGCACCTGCACAGTGGCCGTGCCATCGCTGCCTGTGGCTACCTCGGCGGTCCAGAAGGCGGTATCGCGGAAGTCCACGCGCACTGTCTTGGGCGCTGTAGGCTGCGCGTTAGCTGCGCTGTCCCTCGCCCCCGATGCCGTTTCGGGCATGGCCGAGGGCGCCGCGCCCGCGTAGGCGTCGCCGTCGAGCAGTCCTCCTCCTCCGCGCCCACAGCACATACTGTCGGCTGAGGTGAAGCTACTGGAGGTAGCCACGCCCAGGCCGCGCTCGCCCCAGAAGGCATCGAAAAGGCCGGGGGTGTTGTCGCCGCCGAGAGCGTAGATGGCTTCGTCCACCACTGCGAGCGACATATCGCCCTGCACCGGGTTGCCCGCCTTGTCCAGCGTGGTTACTTTGACGGGTACGGTGTCGCCTGGCTTGTACGGTCCAATGCCCTGAGGCTGCAGGCTCACGCTTAGTTGCTTGCCTGAAGTATCGAGTGGCAAGTTGACATAACCTTGCCGCAGGCTCACTTGGCTGACCCAGCCAGCAGGCGCATCAGCAGGGGCTTGCCCGTCGCCGAGCAGGGTGAGCCCCACATAGACGTTGGGCAGGTCGCCTGCTTCCAGAGGCACATCAATCGTAGGAGCAGTGCCTTGTAGGTTGACGATCTGGTAGCGGCGCACGTGTCCGCGCTCGATTGTTAGCAAGCCCGTGGCCTCTGTGTAGGGGGAGGTCACGAGTATGTGGGCGGTGTCGCCGACGCTGTATGTTGTCTTGTCGGCCACAAGCTGTAACGCCTTGTCGGACTGGTATCGCCAGGGCACATAGTAGCCGGGCGTGGTGTCCGACGCGTAGAACTGGGTGGTAGTACGTATCAGGTTGCCTCTGCTGTCAGTGCCTGTGGCCTCGATGCCATACTCGCCGCCTGTCGCGGGGGTGAAGAGGTATATGGCCCTACCGTCTGCGTCGGTAGTAACGCTCGTCTTGCCTACTTCAACCTCGTTGAGCGTCCAGTCGCCGTTGGGATCGGTGGGCGCCACCCATTCGCGCCTGATGAAGCGCAGGTTGACGTTGGTGTTGGGCGCAATGTTCAGGCCCGACGAGTCGACCGTGCGGACAGTGATAGTGGTGGCCTGCTTGGCGGTGGCGATGTAGTCTGCAGTGCGGAGGCCGATGTAATACTGCCCCTGATGCACAATCGTGTTCGTGCTATTGGCGACGGCCTGGTTGCTCAGGTCCTGTACCTGCCCCTCGATCAGCACAGAGCGGCTGCCATTCGTGGTTGTGATGTAGCGGGTGACGTCGGCTGTCAGCATACCGTTTTGGTCAGTGGTGGCCTGGATGGACTGTACAGGTTCAGGCGTGGGGAAGACGCCCGGCCTGTAGTACGAGTAGTAGAGGTAAGGTGGCGGGGTGTACTCGCCGAACCTGTAGGTCTCTCCCGTCTTCGGATCGGCCCACGAGAAGTAGTAGGGGCTGGCCTGGAGATTGACGGTGGTGGTCATGTTCTGGAGAGGGCCGCCGAAGTAGTACGAGGTCTGGACTGTAGCGATCACAGGGTCGCCATGCACGTATTCGGGCTTGCCGGTGACGTTCACCTGGAAGTCAGGCTTGCGGTATTCCTCGACATTGAAGGTCGTGGTGGTGCCGTAGCTGTTGTTGTATCCACTCTGGTCGGGTGCGGCCCCGGGGCTCGTTAGCAGAACGGTATAACTTCCGGTGGGCGCGGCCACGGGCAGGTCGAATTGACCGTTTACCGTGCCGCTCGCCGAGAGGGTGGCTGTGCCTGTGTAGACCATCACCTGGCCTTGATTGCTGAAGGTCCACGCGCTAACGCCCACGGTCGCGCCCGCCTGCGGCAATGTGTAGGCCGCGTCGTCGTCCAACCTGTAGATGCCCTTGAAATAGACCGTCTGACCGGGTCTGTAGATGGGCCTGTCCACGTAGGCTGAAGCTCTTACGCTCGTGTCGCCATACGCGCCGTTGATGCCATAGGCCGATGGGTCTATGCTGCCGTTCCACCCTGTGGTGGCGAGGAGGGTATCATCACCCCCGGCCCAGATCACGGTGAAGGCGTAAGAGGCGCTGTCCACTTTGTCGAGTGTGAGTTTGGCGATGCCGTCCTGCCCGGTCTGTGCGGTTTGCGTCTTCAGCACTTTCACAGTGGGGGTGCTGCCGGTATAGTCGATGGTCACTTGCTCCACGCGCAGGTCGTAGCCGCCTACGGGCTGGCCCGTGCCGAGGTCAGCCACCCACAGCATCATGTTGCCCTGTCCGTCAGTTTTGACGACCACGCCGTTACGCTCCACCACCAGCACAGTGGCCGAAAATAGCGGGTTGGAAGCATCGTAGGGATTGGGTGCGGTGGCCCATAGGATATAGTAACCCTTGGGAAGGCGATCGCTGTTGCCATCCTGCGATACGGGAGTGTAGAAGCCTGTAATCGTGTCCTCTTTGGGGCCGCCGGGGACTTGCACGGTCCACTGACGAAGGCTGGTGCCGGGTACGGTTATTCCGGCGGAGTAGGGGTACCCCGAGCCGTTGATCAGCCCACGCGCGTCGTCCTCTGAGAGAGAGTTGAGGTGCAAGGTTATCTCAGCAAGGTTGGCGGTTTCGAGGTGCGCGAAGGTGGGCGCTTCGGAGTAGATGGGCTGGAACGAGCCGCCCTTTATTGTCACGGCGGGCATGAGAGGCCCGATCGCCACTTCCCACGAAGTCGCAGGGATGTCGAAGCCCCACTTGTCCCTCAGGCCGGACGCAAGGGAGAAGGTGTAGGTGGTGTTGGCCTTTAGTTTGACCCCGCTCGTGTACACCCCCATCGAACTCGCAGTCAATTGCCCGTTGTAGCCTTCGGGCTGGGGTGATATGGTCAGGAATTGGGCCACGTTCTGGTCGGGCGCGATAGGATTGTTGAAGCTAAAGCCGAAGCTGTGGGTGGGTTGCGTGGGGCCGCTCGAACTATCTGGATAATGAGTGTCAACGCGGGTGGCTTCCGTGGTAGTGAATGTCCAGGTATTAGTCTGCGCACCTCCCGCCAGGTCGCTCAGTTTGCCCTGCGCGGTTTGCACCTCGTGTTGGAATGCGGCTTCGTAGCCCGTGCTGAAGCCGAGCAGGCTGGAGGCGGTGAAGGTCATCACGGTACTGTCTGCCGACCACTCGAACGCGCCCGCGACGGCGTTGCCACCGCCCTGTTCGGCCATGCGGAAACTGTCCTGCGTCGAGTGGTTCATCGGCATATTGAAGCGCACTACGACAGGCCTATCAATAAACACGCCGCTTGCCCCGTTATATGGTTCGACGCTCAGGACGGAGGGCTTGATCGTGGTGAACTTGACGCTTGTGCCCTGGGCGAGCGCCACGCCGTCCGCGTCAGTCCAGCCTGCTTTCACATCGAGGGTGTAATCACTCGCGGGGCTGAAGCCTGCTTTGGGGTCGGGTCGGAAGCCCACGGCGGAAGTGCCGAGCCATACCCACCGCCCTGCTACACTGGGCGTGATCGATGCCCACTGTGAAGGGTCGGGCTGGTTATCGAGCGCGGTGAGAGGGATCATGGGCCTGTTGAACGAGATCGTTACGACCACGTCGGTGGGCACCTCGCTGGCCCCGGTACTGGGCAAGGTGCGCAGAATAGCAGGTGCGGGCGCGGTCTCGAAACTGGCCGACATGGGCGCGGCCAGCACGGCGCCGCCCGTGGTCTTGGCGGCGGCGGCCACTGTTATGGTGTATGGTGTCGAGGGTTGCAGGGCTGATGCAGGCGTGAACAGCAGCGTTTTGCCCTGCCACTTGAAATTGCCCTGTGCCTGCGGTGCGAGCGCGAAGGCTGCCTGCGCCGACGCCTGGTCCATATCGTCAGAGAAAGTCACCGCGATGGGTGCGGCTCCTGCAATTGTGCCTCTGCTCATGCCCACGCCTGCCGTAATGCCGAGCACGTGCGGCCCGGTAATGACGGTTCCCGCCACGGGTGTGAAAGTGGCCGCCCCCGCGAGGGGAGTTGGGCTGATGAGAGCTACATTGGTAGCAATGGGTGTGGGGGTGGGCGTTACAGGGTTGGTGCTTCCCGGCCTGCTGACGTACCACACTGTCACGGCTATGATAGCCAGCAGCGCGACGCCAATGCCACCCAGCATAGGCAGGTTTGAGCCTTTACGTTGCGGTTCGCCCTCAGGCGTCGGGTTCTTAGCCATAGGTAGGTTTCTCCGTGAAGAATTGTGATACGTCATGCATCATGCGTCATGCGTACTCCATCGTCGGTCGTCCGTCGTCGCTCCATTATATGACGCGCCGGGGGTGTGGAAAGTTCCAGCCGGGGCTTATCTCGTCAAAAGCGCAGGGCGACCACCGCCCAGAGACCGTCAGCGAGCGTGGCAAGCAGGCGAGTGAGGGCAGCCGCGGCGATGGCTTCGGGCACGGGCACTCCGAGGAGAGCGCCCAGCAGGTAAACGAACACCCCTTCCCGCACCACGATGCCCTGCGGCACAAACAGCACTACAGCCGCCCCCAGCACGCTCGCCGTGAAGCAGCCGATAATCGCGGGCGCTTCCATAATGTACGCGCCGCTTTGTTGGCCCACGCCCTCCAGCGCGAACACCGCGATCAGGGCGTACAGGAGCCAGTTGCCATAGGCCGCTGCCAGAGATACTACAGTGTCCCGCCAATTCAACCGCGAAACGAGGGGAGCACGCCGCACTAGCCTCATTAGCCAGTCCCAGAAGCGCGCCGACCAACCGGACCCCACCGCCAGCGACAGAGCCAACGGTACCAATACTCCGCCCGCCAGCAGA
>DATINP010000077.1:0-5791 GCA_035474135.1 Chloroflexia bacterium
ACTTGAAAGACGACGATTTCGAGGGTCTGGCACACAATCTGCTATATCAAACCGTGCAAGCCCCTCGCAGGGCTGAGAGAGCGCGAAGATCAGGAGCGGGAAAGTGATCTTCGCGTAACTCCATTCAAGTGAGCAAAACAGGGCGGCAAGAACAAAACTGTTGGTCAAACTACCAAGACGTCATAGCAGTTTAAGGAGGAACAATAACCAATGAACGAAAGTAAAAAATGGTTCACGACCGCTGGTGCCCTCGGAGTGGCACTGTTGACTTTTAGCGCAGCAGCGCTGGCCCAAACACCGGCGCCGACACCAAGTGTTAGCCCGGAGGCCACGGCTTCCGTGATAACCGGCACCATGACGGTAGAAAGTACGGCTTCCGTCACCACGCCTGAGGCGAGCGAAACCGTAGTAATGACGGGCACAGCCAGCCCGGTCAGTACCGAGTTCCCCGTGGTACCGACAATCCCCGTACCAACTTCCATTTACGTGGCAGGTGGCATGGGTGGCTTCCCCTTCGCCGATCCGGCATTCCAGCAAGTATGGAACCGAACCGACTCCCTGGTCGCGGGTGGCAACGTATCCCGCACATGGTTCTGGGGACCAGGCCCGAACACCACAGGTTTGTTCGAGCAGTACAATGAGGGCACCAACGGCCAACGCATCGTGCAGTACTTCGATAAGTCGCGCATGGAAGTAAACAATCCTACAGGCGACCGCGCCAATCCCTTCTTCGTAACCAACGGTTTGCTTACGGTTGAACTGATAAGCGGCTTTATACAGGTTGGTGATGCCGACTTCGTGCAGTTCCACTCGGCCTGTATACCGATGTCGGGTGACTTTGGCGATACCCTCGCCCCGACCTATCATGCCTTTGCAGGCGTGTCTAACACGCAGGCAGGCGACCATGACGCCACTGATCGCACCGGTCAGACCGTGACAGCCACGATAGACCGCAACGGAGTCGTAGGGGACGACCCTTCCAAGGGTACAATGACAGGTGTGAACCTCGTTCACTACGAGAACAACCACAACATCCCTCAGGTTTTCTGGGACTTCCTCAATTCGTCCGGCCCCGTGGATAACGGCAATGGCCAGATCACGAACGAGAGACTGATCGATCCCTGGAACTACGCATCGGGTCTCCCGATCAGCGAAGCATACTGGGCGCAAGCCAAGATTCAGGGTGAAGTCAAGGACGTGCTAATTCAGGCGTATGAGCGCCGCGTGCTTACATATGTACCCACCAACGAGCCTGGCTTCCAGGTCGAGATGGGCAACATCGGCCAGCACTACTTTGATTGGCGCTATCGCAACTACGGCTACTGCTCAGACCAGCCTATCTCTACACCCACAGCGCCTGTTCCCGCTCCTACAGGCACAGTAGTAGAAGGTTCTCCCACCGGTACCGTAGAAACCACAGAGACCCCGGGCACCCCCGGCACGCCTGAGGCTACAACAACGGCCCTGGGAACAGAGACGGTCACAGCTACCGCCACAGAAGGCATCATGCCCACAGAAACGGCCGTCGACAAGACCCCTAGCCCGTTACCGATACCTTCTATGCAGCCCTAAAGGCTTTTGTATACAGAAAAACGTTCGGGACTATTGACATGAGTACAGCCTTCCGGCTCGTTTACTAGTCGATAGTCCACAATCCAGAGCAGGTCCACGCATTTATACGTGGGCCTGCCCAATTCTCATAGGAGATAAGGAGTAACGCACCAATGGCCAACAAAGACAAGGAAAAGGAACAAAAGCAGAGACCACCTCAGCATCAGTCCCAGCAGCCAGGTCGCGAAAGCAAGATGACACCGCCGCCCGTATCAGAAAAAAGTGAGCAGCGAGGTTCGGGCAAACTTGACGGAAAAGTAGCGCTGATCACGGGTGGAGATAGCGGTATCGGACGTGCGGTTGCAATCGCTTTCGCAAAGGAAGGGGCAGACGTGGCTATCTGCTACCTGAATGAGCAGGAAGACGCCGAGGACACCGCGCGTGAAGTCGAACAGGAACAGAGAAAGTGCGTGTTGATCAAGGGCGACATCGGTGATGAGCGCCACTGTAAGGACGCTGTAGCACGTGTTGTGCGTGAGCTGGGCCGGCTCGATGTGCTGGTGAATAACGCCGCAGAACAGCACCCCCAGAAGAGCATAGAGGATATAACCTCGGAGCAATTAGAGCGTACTTTTCGTACGAACATATTCTCTTTCTTCTACATGACAAGGGCAGCCCTTTCTCATCTAAAGAAGGGAAGCGCCATCATCAACACGACCTCAGTTACGGCCTATAAGGGCAGCCCTGGTTTGCTCGACTATTCTTCTACCAAAGGGGCCATCGTTGCATTTACTCGGTCGCTCTCAGGCCAATTGGTGGACCGAGGCATCCGTGTCAACGGTATAGCTCCGGGGCCGATCTGGACGCCGCTGATCCCGGCTACCTTTCCTGCCAAGGACGTGGCCACGTTCGGCTCTGACACTCCAATGAAGCGCGCCGGGCAACCGGCCGAGGTTGCACCTGCCTACGTGTTTCTAGCTTCGGACGATGCTTCCTATATCACAGGGCAAGTGATCCATATCAATGGCGGCGAAATAGTAAATGGCTAGCTCATATTGCGGTGGCTGGCACAATTCATGCTTATTCATGATGAGGACCGCAAGTTCGATTGTAGTCACGTTCAATACACGATAACGGAGGATAACAACAATGACAACTGTAGTAGGATTGTTTGACAATGTAACCCAGGCACAAGCAGCTGTACAACAGCTTCGCAATGCAGGTATTAATGCTAATGATATTGGTGTTGCTATGCGCTCAAATGACACCACCCCCGCGGGAAACACCACAGTGGCTGACGTGGCCACTACAGACACCGGCGTTGGTGGAGCAGCAACCGGCGCAATGACAGGCGGCGCACTGGGCGGCCTGGCCGGTCTCTTGATTGGCATTGGCGCTATCACAATTCCCGGCATCGGCCCTGTAGTGGCCGCCGGCCCCCTCGGCACTGCTCTTGCCTCTACCCTTGTTGGCGCAGGCATAGGTGCAGCCACGGGTGGTATCATTGGCGCGCTGGTAGATGCAGGCGTACCTGAAGAAGAAGCCCGTCTGTACCAGACAGGCGTAGAGCGCGGCGGCGTACTGGTCACCGCACGGGTGCCCGCAGGACAAGAGCAGGCAACCCTTGATGTACTGAACGCTAACGGCGCACGCGACGTCAATGCGGATGCCAGCAACTACAATAACCCCAACTGGAAGTATGGCGACGGACATAGCACACCGGGCGTAGGCACTGAAGCCGCAGGCGGTCTTGCGGGTGCTGCTGCGGGTGCTGCTATTGGTACAGCCGTTGCAGGTCCTCTTGGCACAGGCCTTGGTGCAGTTATTGGCGGAGCCACAGGCGCAGGCATTGCAGGCGCGGGCAAAGCTGATGATGCTGTAGAGACAACAGGCTCTGCCGCCGGTGGCGCCGCGGGTGCGGCCACAGGTGCTGCTCTCGGCGCGATAGGTGGTCCTGTTGGTATGGGCGTGGGTGCTGCTATTGGCGGAGCCGTTGGTGGCGCCGCAGGCAAGGGCACAACCGACGCAGCAGAAGACGTTGCTGATACGGATGTGGTCGACGATACCGACGACACCATCATCCGCGACGCGGACTACAACCGCAACTCGGACTACAACCCGTCCTAATAGTTGCACTAGCATAAGGCAATGGACGATACGCCCTTCGGCCTATCGTCCATTGCTCCTTAACTCGGAGAATAACTTGGCTCGCTCTTATGAACGAAAGAAAACCTCGACCAAACTTCTTGAAGGCTTTACCGCTGGCCTAGCGGGCGGGGTGGCCTTTATCCTGGTGCTTATGATCGCGGACGTGTTGGCGCAGGCCAGCGACATTTTCTACACGGTTTCGCTCTTCGGCTCGATCCTCACGGGATCGACAATAACTGCAGCACCTGGAGCCGGCGCGTCATTTCTCGTAGGCGTCCTGCTTCTCCTGATAATCTTTGGGTTATTGGGCATCGGTATTGTATACTACCTCCCTATCATTTACCGCCTGGGTCTCCACAAAGCTGTTTTCGGCGCGATCTATGGCGTTCTTATCTGGCTATTGGTGTTCTTCTTCGCGCTTGGGGTAATCAACCAGAGTGTAGCGGCCCGAACCAACTGGTGGGTCTTGTGCATCGCCTCGATCATCGCCGGCGCCGCAATAGGTTGGGCACTCGATTTGGTAATGTCCAAAAAAGGAGGGCAACTCGATGGGTGACAAAGATAAGCAAGCTGAGCAGGCTGACAACGAGCCGAGACGCGGCATCGGTGGGGGAAACAAAGTGGAAGGTGGCTTCGGGCCGGGCAGCGATAATCCTGCCCAGGCCGAGACCTACGCCGAACAGGCTGGTGAGATTAGCACTGCTGACTTCCTGAGGGCGCGCGAAAGTGCCGAGGAAGAGCGCCTGCGCCGCCAGCACGCCGAGAACTACGCCGACCAGCAGCGTGCCCTTGATCCCAGGGACCGGCGCACCCAATCCGATCAGCAAGGCTCGTGGCCCGACGATGGCGAACAAAGCCCCGCCGAGTATATGGACGCCCCGCATGCCGATTCTTCCTACCTGGGCGGTGGCGGTGCCGGCGGCTTCGGTTTCAACAATATTGAGTTCGAGGGCGAGGTGGATGCCCAGGCCGACCGCGTGGGCGCGGATGCCGCTAGGAACCAGTCGCCTTCAGGTCTCGGTTCGCCTGATAGCGCCGACCCCGACGCCGATTTCTACGACCGGCGCGAGTACGACCACGACGAGCCGCCTTCCGACCTCGACACTCTTGCCCCCGGCATGATATATCTGCCCCCTGATGACAAGGATAAAGGGAAGCATGGCAAAAAATGACCCCGGCTCCGATCGCGCCTCGACGCCTGGCTCTATTAGCGCGCTATTTACTGGCGCGTCGGAGGCCGAGGCTGCCATAGCCGAACTACATCTAAGGGGGTTTGCGTCGGACAGCATCAACGTGAGTGTACACGCATGGAGCAGCGAAGGGGAGGCACCGGCCGAAGAATTGGACGATGTACCCGTGGTGTTCGACCCTGCCATCCCGCCCGACGAGCCAATGGGCGGCGGTAGGATACTGGGCATAGGAGAGCGTCAGCCCCGGAGCGAGGATGAGATAGCGCGCGCCGCCGACACCCTTTCCAGCTCCATGATGGAGAGCACCGCTCGCCTTACTGTACGCGTGGAGGACGACCGGAAAGAACTGGTGCGCACGATTCTGGAGGCACATGGGGGCGCACTCGAAGGATAACGGTTGCGCCCTGGTTATCATCACATACTGCCTTGAAAAAGTAACCAATGGCCCTAAGCGAGAAACTGGTCAAAGAGCAACTCACTCCCACTCCCGACCGCTATGCAAGCCGGGTGCGTTGGCTTGCAATAGTGTATCTCGTGCTGAACCCTGTGTCGCTCGCGCTGGTAGTGCTCATCGCATGGCGGGTGCAGTTCTTCATCACCATTGCCCAGCGCTCGAATGTTGAGACGCTGGTGTTGGCGATTATCTTCGTGCTTGGAGCCTACTATCTTGCTACCACGTTTCGCGGCTTTCTGGGTGCCCTGCGCCTAGCGTGGCTCAACATGCCCGGCCTGTGGGCGCGCACCGATGAGGCTCGTTTAGAAGTTGAGCGCAAGAAGCAGGCTTCCCTTAAGTCGTCAGAGGAGCCGAGATCTGCCTATTTCGACCAGGCAGTAAGGCTCAGGGATAAACCTGATGAGCCCATCAGGTGGCAGGTGGGCGACAAGGCAGGCAAGCTGGGCGA
>DATINP010000078.1:0-16969 GCA_035474135.1 Chloroflexia bacterium
CTGGCCAACGCCTGGGTGAGTGAACGAGGTGGCATACTGGGCATTGGCAGGCACAAAGTGTTGGGTATTGGGCTGCCGCTTCTCGGGACGCTATCGGCTAATGAGCTTCGCGCGGTGCTGGGGCACGAGTTCGGGCACTATTATGGAGGAGACACCAGATTTAGCCCCCTGATATATAAGGCGCATAACGCCATGCTTGGTGTGGCTCATGGCCTGGGCCGTTCGGGTTACAGCGCCTGGCTGAACGTTATCATGCTCCCCTACGTGGATATTTTCCTGTACATTACGCTCAAGATATCGCGCTACCAGGAATACGCCGCCGACAGGTTGTCTGCACGCATTACGGGTGCCGCTACTGCCAGATCGGCGCTGCGCATGGTGTTTGCCAGCGACGACATATTCGACGCGTACTGGAGATCCAATATCACGCCTCTGATTGATGCAGGTTATATTCCACCCATCGCAGAGGGTATCAACCATTTTATGTCTTCAAATGTGCTGGCGGACGCGATAAAGCGTCAAGCTGAAAAGCAAGTGGAAGAGAGTAAGGCAGACAGGTTTGCCGAGTATTCTACGCACCCGCCAATGGCCAGGCGCATCGAAGCGCTGATGGACGTCGACGGTGAAGCGTCCGGGGAAGTGGATAGCGAGGCAAGAGCTATTTCTCTGGTTGGCGATATTACACAGCTAGAAGGGAAGGTATTCGCAAAGTATATAGGCGAGACGAAGGTCGACAGCCTCAAGCCCGTTGCCTGGGAGAATATATGCAGCCAAGTCTACTTCCCGACGTGGCGGCA
The DNA here is from genome assembly GCA_035474135.1 of Chloroflexia bacterium. GTDB lineage: Bacteria > Chloroflexota > Chloroflexia > QHBQ01 > JADMIH01 > JADMIH01. Next base: position 798 of record DATINP010000078.1, read on the forward strand.
AACGGTGCGCAGATATTCGGGTGGGCTGGCCGGCATAACGCCAGAGACGCTGCCCGAAATCGCCAGGAATATGAGCGTCTTCAGCGTAAAGTTGATCGAGAAGTCGCAAAAGCAGATCGATAGCAACAGGGGAGTTGGGCAAGCAAAAAGCGCCTCAGCCGCCATCGGCGCCGCGCTTACACTCGCCCTTCACAATGCCGGTTGGGTTGTGAAAGCCGCGCCCGGCCAGCCTACATCAGCACGGCGTGGCGGCGAGGAGATAAGGCCATTCGAGGTGCTGGGCCGCCTGCTTTCGGGCAATCTCAGCACGGAGGAATGGCGACAATGCTGCGAGAATGCCGGGATCGCCGGCATAGATTTCGGCAACCTATTATTGCAGAGCACAGCACCCACTATGGCGCAATAGACTAACGATCGCTCGCTTTCGGCCTGCGCCACCGTAACTTGATCCCGCCTGGCCTGTTGTAAACCCACCACTCCAGCGCAAGTATCGCCAGCCCGGCGAGTAGCACCCACGGCCATATCTCAAGAGGCGTGCCGCTCCCACCGTTGTCGCTCACAGGTAGATTCTCGCCCGTTCCCACGAAGGTAAGGCCAAGGTGCGGCGCGATGCTCGACTCGTCGCGGCTGAACAGATTGACCACAAACTGCTCAGGCTCGCCCACGGGCTGGCCTTTCGCATTCTGTGCAACGGTGTACACGCCCAACTGATCCGTGCCAGCGAACGATGTCTGACCGGCGGGCGTGAGCACAGTGCTCTTCGCGCCTTCGCCGGGCGGCGTAACCACGATCTCGTCGGCGTCGGGCAGGGCGTTGATGCTTATCGGGTCGCCCGCCGCCAGCGTAGGAGGTGCGTTCACCGTGTTCTGGGGTTGCAACCACTCTACGAGGTCCGACACCAGGATGGGGAAGGCCACCTGCAATGGTAGATCGGTCTGGTGCAGGTCGAACGCCAATGCAACCACGCGTCTGCCCCCGGTTTCGCCCGCAAGGATAAGCGGGTCGCCCGACGTAGTGCGCGCCACTACTCTTGCCCACGGTGGGGTCACAATGCGCTGGGCCACGGCAATATGTACCCCCGACAGGTCAACGAACTTCAACAAAAGGGTCGTTCACGTCCACCTGCCCTATTGATGGATACTGCAACGTACCTGACACTGGCAAAAGCGGGGAGTCGGGCGGAGCAAAGGCCAACAGGTTACCCGCAGGTAACTCCTGAGGCATGGTCGCGTCCAGCACAGTCAGCCCGAAGGCCTCAGAGGGGGCATACTGTGCGGGCGTGGTTTTCGACAGGCGCACACCGGGTATGAGGTTCAGCGCCTTCTCGATAAAGCCGTTGCCCTCCGTTACAAGCAGGACGTTCTGTGACGATAAATGTGAACTGAGCGCCCACGCCACGTTATCGGCGCTCAATAGATCGGTGCTCGCGTCGTCAGCGGCAAGATGAGCTTCCACCATACGCGCATCCAGAGGCAGTCCCTCTATCGTGAGGCTCTGTTCGGCACCCGCATCGAGCGTCACCTTGCGCGAGTCGCGTAGCTGGCCGTCCACTGATACAGAAAGCAGGGCAGTTGCCTGCGTATCGCCACTGTTATAAAGGCCCACGAATAGTTGTGGCCCATCAGGCGCATCTCGCAACGACAGCGAGGTGATCGCGAGGTTACGTGCTGAGGCGCCCACATGGACATAGCGCGCCTCGGCGGGCACGGCAGGCAGGTCGCCTGCACCTTCTAACGCGCCGTCCGATATAAGCGCGACGGTGGCATCGCCCAACTGGCGCGCAGAGGCTCCCGCCAGGGTGATCGCCGCCGTCATATCGGCCCGCCCATTGGAGGCAGCCAAACCGCGCACAGCGGCGTGCAAAGCCGCGCCGTCGCCCGAGGCCTGTATAACGGTTAGAGCCTGCGGCCCAGCCCACACCAGTGTAGCGCGAGCGTCGCTGCCCATGCCGTCTATCAGATCGTCGGCTTCGGCCTGTGCTCTGGCGAACCGGCTCTCGCCGCCCACTTCGTCGGTGGTCTGCATGGAGGCCGAAGCGTCCATCACCAGCACCAGGTTTCCGGCTACTTTGGGTTGCGTGAAAACAAAGGGACGCGCCAACCCCAACACCAGCAAAACGAGCAGGAGCAATTGCAAGATGAGCAAGAGATTTCGCCGCAAACGCTGCCAGGGCGCATTGGCGGTTCGGTCCTGCAACACGCGCCGCCACAGCATAGACGAGGATACACTCAGTTCCTCGCGCCGCAGGCGGAGCATATAGAAAATTACAATCGGGATAGCGAGGGCAATAAGCGACAGCGCCACCGGCAGCAGGATACCCATGCTGCTATTTTACACCCGGAGGCCAGTGGTGAGTGACCGGTGACCAGTGACCGGTGGCCGGTACGTCATGCGTCATTCTTCGTTCTACTGGTCACTGGTCACTGACGACGCGCAGGTCCTTTACCTTCAACTGTAAGTGGACGTGGCCTTTCCAGTCGCGACGCTCGATGTTGAACAGGATGTCGACGCGACCATTGTGGCGCAGCGTCTCGTAGAGGTGGCCAGCCCTCCACACCATCGCCTCGACGGGCGAGTGACCGGCGCCTTCAGCGTCGGCCAGGTAAAGCTTCAGGTGGCTACCGTCGCTCAGGGCGACCGCGTCGATCACACGCAGGCCACGCGCCAGGAACAGGGGCGCAGCATTGCCCGCGCCGAAAGGAGCCATCCTACCCAGGCTATCGAAGGTACGGTCGTTTACCTCGGCCATCCTGAGTTCGGCGTCGGCACGAACTACAGGGTGCGAATGCGCACCGTTCGTTTGGTCCGATGCTAGCCTGTTCAAACCTGTAGCTAGCTCGCCTATCCTGTCAGTCTTGATCGTGAAACCCGCCGCGGCCTCGTGTCCACCAAACTTAACGAGCAGGTGCTTCATCTCGGTCAACGCCGCGATCATGTTGAACTGCGAACCGCTGCGGGCCGACCCTCGGCTCTCCTCTGCGCCCTCTTCCAGGATGATAGTGGGGCGGCCAAACTCCTCGGCTAATCTACCCGCCACGAGGCCCACCACGCCTGAAGGCCAGCCCGCGTCGTGCAACACGATCAGCTTCACATCGTCGCCCAACCGGCGGGCGCGCTCGCGAGCCTGCTCTACGACCGAGTTCATGATGGCCTGCCTGCGCCTGTTCTGTGCTTCTATCTTCTGGGCAAGGTCGCGTGCTTCCACTGCATTCTCGGTCATCAAAAGACGGTAGGCGGTGCTCGCATCGTCCACACGGCCTGCCGCGTTAAGCCTGGGCCCGATAGCAAATCCGATTCGTTCGGCGTCCACGCTGCGGAGATCTACGTGAGCGAACTCCAGCAGCGCCCTGAGGCCAGGCAAGCTATGGCGCTGTATTGCAGCCATGCCTTGTGTTACCAGCGAGCGGTTAGCCCCCCTGAGCGGCACCACGTCAGCCACAGTGCCAATGGCGACAAGGCCCAGCAGGTCGAGATTGCGCAGGGTCGGGGGCTTGCCCAACTTCATGACCAGGGCGCGCACCAACTGGTAGGCCACGCCCACTCCCGCCAGGTCCTGGTAGCAATCGCAGCCGGGCGCGGCCTGCTTGGGATTTATGCAGGCGAGGGCTTCGGGCAAATCTTCGGGCAAATGATGGTGGTCGGTTACGATCACGTCTAACCCCGCTCGGCGGGCCTCGGCCACCTCGCCTCGCCCCGATATGCCGCAATCCACCGTGATAAGCAGGGTCGCCCCTCGCCGTGCGATCTCTTGCACTGCGGTCGCGTTCAGGCCATAACCCTCCGACACCCTGTTGGGCACATACGGCTCTACAGTGGCCCCGAAATGGCGCAGGGCGATGGTCAGCAAAGAGGTAGACGTCACGCCGTCGGCGTCAAAATCGCCGTACACCACGATCTGTTCGTGGTTGCTAATGGCAAGAGCTATGCGCTCAACCGCCTCGCTCATACCAACGAGGTGCAGGGGATCGGGATAAGTGGACAGATCGGGTGGCGTAAGAAATGCTTCTATAGCCTCCAGGTCTGTGACACCGCGGTTAGCCAGCAACTTTACCATAAGGGGGGTAAGCTGCAAATGCGCCAGCGCAGATTGAATACTTGCTACTTGTTCCGGGTCGGGCGTGGGATATGTTTCCCAGCGTGCCTGTAGGGATTCCAAATTTATGCTCTCTATACTCGCTATCGTCTGTTTTCCACACCGTCTCTAGCACACGTCGTGTTCGGCTCTATGCCAGATCATAGCACAGTGTACAGTGTGCCCGCAACGTTTACCCCTGCCGTCCCGGTCCGGCTTGAGATGGAGCAGGCCATCGGAGGCCCCACCCCGGCCCCTCGCTGAAGGGAGCAAAACCCCTGCGCCTTCTCTACCCTGAGTCTGAAGGTTTATCCCCTACCACTTGTATAAACTCATCTCGCAACGTATGATTAGCAAGAAGGATCGGACAGGTGAAAGACATGGCTAGAATACTCAAATCGAACCGAATGGCCTCGATGAGTGGCGCAGCTTTTACCCTGGATGAATTCGTAGGGCGCAAGCCGAGCGCGCCGACAGACAGAGTCCTCCCGGTCGTTACCCGCATAAATGACCTGCTTATAGAGGCAGGCAATCAACGCGCGCTGTTCAACGCGATTGCCCAGGCGTATGCACAAGCATTTACTTATCCCATTGTCGCAATCGTCCTCTTCGACGACGACCTGCAAGAAGTACAGGTGGCAGGCATCAACGACGAACAGATCGCGCTATTGGAGAAGAGGCGCGGCACCGGTATTCTATACAAACGCGCTTATCCCATTTCCACCGTCCAGGATCTCGACTGGCTAAAAGCAGTATTCAACGGATTAATCTATGTCACCGGCAACCCGGTAAATCTGTGCACTCCATTCGTTACGCCACGGCGCATGGAGACGCTGATGCAGAAGCTCAACATCCTGCAAGGGGTTACAGTGCCACTAAGCATAGAGGACAGGCTGGTGGGTGCGCTCAAAGTGGGTTCGACACGAACCGAGTACGAGCGAGGCGAGCGCGAAGATCTGGTGGCTCTGGCTCATCACCTGACTATTGCCATCGAGATATGGCGACTGTACGACCGAGCGGAAGGGAGGACGGCTGTCCTCAAGCGCCTTCATAACCTTTCGCAAACTATCACGGGCATCCTTGATCTTGACTCGCTTGTCAATGAAGTGGCAAAGGCCGCAGGCAAACTGGCCCGCATAGACTTCTGCTCTGTCCATACGTTCACTCGCGATCTGAAAGGCTATAACAATCGAGCCGTGTGGAGAAAAGACGAGAGCCTGCCGCTGGCAACCGAGACGTACAGCCTTGATATCTTCCCACCCGCAATAGTGCGACGTGCTCTACAGGGCGAGCCGATACTGGTGCCCGACCTGGGCCTGTATCCCGCTGCACAGGCCCGCCTTGAACGTTGGCGCATCAAGTCTGTGGCCCTTTTTGCTTTCAGATCGGAGGGCAGACCTGTTGGTTTCGTGGTGGTGGGACGCGAACAGCCTGGAGAGTGGGACAGGAATACCGTCGAAGTGTTGGAAGAACTGGCCGAGTATATGTCCGTTGCATTCTACAATGCCCACCGCTACACAAAGGCCGCCCGGCAAGCAGAGACCCAGACCGCGCTGGCCGAGAACGCTCGACTCATCGCCCATGCCGACACAGACAGTGTGCTGCAAACAGTAGTCCAGGCGGGCAGCAGGCTCCTTATGGACTCGCAATGCGCGTTGCTTCTGGCGAACCAGTCAGGTGACCTTGTGTGCGCGGCCATAGCTGGTCCCTACACAGAGGGCATCGTCGGATACGCTGTTAAAGGGGGAGAGGGTTTGCTGGGCAAAGCCCAGGTTGAGCAGCAGCCGATTCTGGTAGACGATATTCAAACGGCAAACGACTCGACGTACCGACCTGTCGCCGGGCTGACAGGCCTCCATTCCTTCGTGGCTATACCCATGCTTACGCAGCGCGGTTGTATCGGTGTGCTATCCGCCACCCATCGCGAAATCGGTATCTACGACCAAACACACTGTGAATTGCTTAAGACCCTGGCCGATCACGCTACTATTGCACTGGAAAAATCCCGCCTTCTCCAGGAGGCGAAAACGCAGGCTGCAGAACAAGCGGCTTTGGCCGAGAGCGCAGGAGCCATCGCAAGACTCGACGTGTATGCGGTGCTCCAAACCATAGTCACGCGCGCCAGCGAAATCGTGCGGAACGCCAACGGCGCGGTATTCCTTCACGACGAGAAAGCTAACGAACTCTATTGGGCAGCAGGTTACAATAGTGAATCGGACATGCAAACGCTCAGGCTGCGCCCAGATGCTGGGCTGATAGGCCACGTATTCGTGACCGGCGAGGCTATACTAGTAGGCGACCTGGAACAAGACGAGCGCCCTATAGCCCAGTACATAAACGAAAGGGAGAACCTGCATTCTCTCCTGGCGGTGCCCCTGAAAGGTTCGAGCGGCAACGTGGGAGTGCTGGCGCTGGTGCACACCGAGGCAAACATATTTACCCTGCACGACCTCGACCTGCTCAACACGTTCGCAGATCATGCGACGATAGCTTTATCTAACGCAAGGCTCTACGCGAATCTGCGGCAACGCGAAGAAGAGCGTACCCGACTGCTCCACCAACTTCTGACCAGCCAGGACGCCGAGCGAAGGCGCGTGGCGGTTGACATACACGACGGACCGTTACAAACGATCGCGGTCAATATCCTCGCAGTGGACCGCGTGCGCAGGCTGGTGGAGATGGGCCGCACGGAGGACGCTAGAAACGAGTTGGCCCAGATACACGAGGGAATGGCCGGGGTGGTGCAGGAGTTGAGAGACATGATCAACGACATGCGCCCTGCCATCCTGGAGAGCCTGGGCCTGGTCATAGCAGCCACCGCTTACTTGAACGATTTCATGAAGCACACAGGCATAGTAGTGCACATGGAGGATGAGCGTAACGGTAAACGTGTGCCCCCCACAGTAGAGGCGACATTCTATCGCCTGCTACAGGAGGCGCTCACGAATGTGCGCAAACACGCCGATGCTAACTCGGTGTGGGTCAAATTTAGCATTTCCGGCGGCCAGTTCAGGATGGACATAACCGACAACGGCCGTGGCTTCGACGCTGCGTACGCCGTGGCTCGTTCGCTGGAGCGAGGGCATATTGGCCTCCATAGTATGCAGGAACGCATTGAGGTAGCTGGCGGGGGCATGGAGATCGAAAGCGCAAGCGGCAAAGGCTCACGAATCACATTCTGGATACCTGTCGCTACGTAATGCGCACATTCACCCAACAACACAAGGTGCTGAACCACGAAGGGGACGCCTGGGGGCAGTTGCAGCCTTCGGGGGTGTTGCGCCTGCTCGAAACGTCTGCCATCGATGCGGCGGCGGACGGAGGTTACGGAGACGAGTTTCATGCCGCGCACGGCACCGCATGGGTGGTGCGGCGCATGACTCTACTGCTCCTTGTGCCTGCTCATACCGGCGAAATGCTTGAGATCACAACATGGGCCTCCCATTTCGTGCGCGTACGCGGCGGTCGCGAATACCGCGTAGAGAACGTTACCGCGGGGCGATTGGTGGCAGAGGCTATAGCAGAATGGGTGTATGTTGACCGTAAGACGGGTATGCCTCGGCCCATCCCGCCCCAGGTCGGCATTGATTTTGATGTGCCGGGCGCGCCACTCGGCTCGTATGAAGCTCCGTCCGTCCAACTCCTTGCTGTTCCCAGGGAATTTCGGATAAACCGCAAAGCTGAGTGGTATGAGGCCGATTCGATGGGCCACGTAAACAACACCGTATACGCCGACTGGCTGGACGCCGCATTTCGCGACGCGATGGAAGAGGCGGGTTGGCCCGTAGCAGAATACAAAAAGCGCGGCTACCAGTTACGCGCCAACTACATGTCGTTGGAATACAAGCGCCCCGCGCTGCCGGGCGACCAACTGGTTATAACCTCGACCATAGATGGCATAGAGGGCCGATTGTGCGCTGTTAGCCAGTCCATACGGTCTGCAAACAGCGAGGGTGACACCGAACTGGCGTCGGCAAGATGTGTGTACGGCTGGGTAGACACGGAGGGCACGCCCTGCGAGCCGCCAGAAGGCTGGCCAGGCTAATGGCCTACTTGTGGCTGGAGGCCGACTGGTTGCGGAGCAGTCTCAGCACTTGCGCTTCTTCCCGTTGCAGACCTGCCATGCCGCGTCCTGCCTTCAGGCTATCGGCGAGCGTCCCATCCAGATACGCTTCCATAATACGCGGGTGGATATAGCATTTGCGGCATATCGCGGGGGTGTTGCCGAGGCGCCCGGCCACATATTTAATGGCTTGCACGACGTTGTGCTTGCGAGCATTCTCTGCCTCTGTCTCTGTTCCTGCATCCGCTGTCTCCATCTCCTGAAGAGCCGTCGCGGCCAGGACGGTACCGGCCCAGGTTCTGAAGTCCTTGGCAGTGAAGTCTTCGCCACTGATCTCCTGCAAATACTCGTTCACGTCAGACGACCTTATCACATGCCGTTCGCCATCGTCGTCCACGTACTCGAATAGCTCCTGGCCCTGCAACTCCTGGCACTGCTTGACGATGCGGGCCAATTGCCTGTCACGTATACCTATGCTGTGCATTTTCCCGCTCTTGCCTTTGAACGTGAATCGCAGCTGCGATCCGTCTACCTTTACGTGCCTGTTTCTGAGGGTAGTCAGCCCAAACGATTTGTTGGTGCGCGCATACTCCTCATTTCCCACCCGGATCAAGGTCGTTTCAAGCAAGCTTACAACCGTCGCCAGAACCTTTTCTCTGCGCAAACCGCTAAGCGACAGGTCGTGATCCACGTGCTTGCGTATCTTCGGCAGCGCCTTGCCAAAATCGAGCATGCGCCCGTACTTGTTCTCGTCGCGCACCGCGCGCCAGCGTGTGTGATACCGGTACTGCTTGCGCCCACGTTCGTCCAACCCCGTCGCCTGGATGTGCCCGATGGGGCTGGGGCAGATCCACACCTGTGTCCATGCTGGCGGTATCACAAGAGACGTTATGCGGGCCAGCACCTTTTTATCGTGTATCGGGGCGCCATCCGGATCTGTATAGTGCCAACCACGTCCCGCACGCTTGCGCGTTATACCGGGTGTGCTGTCGGTCACGTACCGTAAACTGGCCTCTTTAGCCGTTTCTTTTGCTTCTTCTTGCATGCCAACCATGCCCAACTCCTATGTAATGGATGTAATCCAATAGACGCAAGTCCCGTGCCAGAGTTGAAGCTTTTGGCGCCCAGGGTTATATTAATGGCATGACGGACCTCCAACCCATCATCGCCCGTATGCAGACCGTTCTGCATGGGTTTGGGCCAATCAAAGCCGAAGCGCAGATCCTGGTTAGCGCAAACACGACCGCTGATAGCCTCGCAATGGCTAAAGAGTTGCTCGATTCGCCGTATTATCAGGCGCGTATGCTGGCGACATTTCTACTGGGCATGATCGCCCACGTATCACCCGAGGCGTTCGCACTCTTGCTGGAAACCGTCAGCGATGACCCCGACTGGCACGTGCAAGAAATACTGGCGCAGGCGTTTGATCAGTACTGCACCAACGAAGGCTATGCACCTGTGCTGTCTGTTATCCGGCAGTGGCTCGAACATACCAACCCCAATGTGAGGCGAGCCGCCGCCGAAGGGCCGCGCATCTGGACGCCCCGTCCCTACTTCAGTGACAATCCGCAGGTCGCCATTGCTTACCTGTCGCCGCTACGCAATGACGAGAGTGAATACGTGCGAAAATCGGTGGGCAACGCCCTGCGCGATATCAGCCGTAAACACCCCGATCTGGTGCGCAGCGAACTCGCCAACTGGAACTTGAGCGACACACGAACTGCCTTCACCCACAAACTGGCCGCGCGGTTTCTTGTGTAACGGGCTTGACGCAACGAGAAAGAGGCATGACATGACCAATCCATCCAGCTTAACAAACGAACCAGGCACTGACCCCGCGCCTTTCGGCACGAGCGGCATCTATACGCAGATGCTCACTACCCTCTTCGAGTACTCGATATGGGCGCGCGACCGCCACCTGCCCTTAATCCAGGACCTTGAGAAGAAGAAGCTAAAGGAAGTACCGGCCGAACTGCAAAAGGGAGTGTACGGCTCTATCCACGACACATTGGCTCATATGGCGCAGTCGCAATGGCTGTGGATACAGCGCTGCATGGGCGAGTCTCCCCTGCGCCTGCCCAAAGGCGAGGACTTTGTAGACCTCACCGCTATCATCAACTGGTGGAACAGCGTTCACGCCGACTCTCTACAGTACCTCAGTGTGATCACTGATGGCGAACTGGAAAGGGTACTGACGTATACCGCGCCGGACGGCAAACGCCATACTCGCAAGATATGGCATATGCTCCTACAGGTGCCAAACCACCAGACCGAACACCGCTCGCAGATCGCAACCATGCTCGGCAGCATGGGCTTGCAGGTTCCGCCGACCGACATGGTAGTTTATCTAAACCAACTAAAATGAACCGCGGTCACAACCATGCGACCAATATCCTGGGCATTTTCGCCTCCCTCCTGATTCTGTTGGCAAGCGCCGGCTGCGATTCGGGCGGCAGCCTGACGAGCACACCCACCACCGTGCCGAGCGAACAGGATGCCACGGTCCAACCCCTGGAGGCGATCCTATCCAAAGGGCCTGTATTCAGCGATCCCCTGCCCAACTCGGTAACTGTGCTGATTGATACGAGCGTGCCTGTTGTTTGTGCCGCTGCTTATGGAACAACCACTGAGTACGGGCAACTGGCTACTGATAGCGATATGGCGGGCGGTGCTCACCAGAACCACCACCCCCTTTTGAGCGGCCTACAACCTGATACAGACTACCATGTGCGCCTGCAAGGTGTCGGGCCGGATGGCACTCTCTACCGCAGTCAAGACTATACATTCCACACACCGAAAGGCGATGCAGCCGGGACACAGCCGGAAACGCGGCCCACTGGCACGAACCTGGCCCTGCTCTCAGGCGGCGCGAAGATCGCAGGCGTGAGCAGCAACTATGGAGGTGACAACACAAGCAGTTTCGGCGCGAACAACGCATTCGACGGCAACCCCGCCACCCAGTGGTCGAGCAACGGTGACGGAGACAAAGCCTGGATAGAGGTCGAATTGCCCACCTCGGCGCATATTACCGGCATCGGCTTCTGGAGCCGCACAATGGGCACCTCGGCCGAGATTCGTACTTTCAAGGTGATAGCAGACAGCGGCCAAAGCTATGGTCCCTTTACGCTATCAGATGCAGGCAGTATCCACTACTTCAGCACCGACTTCACCGCCCAACGCCTGCGCTTCGAGGCTGTCGAAACGAGCGGAGGCAACACCGGCGCGGTCGAAATAGAAGTTTACGGCACTCCCTGACTAGCATCGTTTTGATTTGCGCGGAATCGTGGAACAAAACCCCAACGTGTTGCGTATAGATACCATGGCAAGGCGCGTCCTATTTACTTAATGACCTGAGCGAGCCAAAACGGGACAGTTTTAGTGTAGTCCAAATGGTCTAATTTTGATGTGACTCACGACGTATCACGAAAGGGAAACTCTACTATGGAAAGCAAAGAGCAGGATCGCAACGAGCAGATCGGCGGGGCCGCAGGACTGGGAGCAGGTATCCTTACGGGGATGCGTGTCGGGTCTATTATCGTCCCCATACCCGTGGTGGGCACGTTCCTCGGTGGGCTGGCAGGCGGCGTACTTGGCAGCGCGGCAGGCAAGCGCATAGTGCCCGCAGTGATCAACGCCGCCTCAAGCTTCATGCAAACGATGACCGAAGCCCCCGCAGAGCCGAAGGTTGCTGAGGAAAGCGATAAGTAGCCGGACGACCGACGACGGACGACCGACGACGTTACACTTATCACTACTGGTCACCAGCCACTCGTTACTGACAGCCAGGGAAGAACGTGCTTGACACGATCTTGGATGTTTGACCTCTGGTGACGTTGGCCGACGGGCGGAAATACGGCAGGTTACCGGGGCCGCAAGGCTCGCCTGCTCCGCCGCATGGGTAGCCGTTTATAAGCCCTCGGTCGGCCAACCGCCAGATATAGTCGTAGAACGTGGACCCCACGGGCACGTCCTGGAATTGCTGTGCGCCTGATGGGTTATTGAAGCCCGCAGCGTTGGCATCTATCTTCGCCAGTTGCCCCCGCGAGGCCGTGCCGTTTGGTCGGAAATAGGGCAGATTAGAAGGGCCGCATGGCTCGCCTGCTCCGCCGCATGGGTAACCGTTTATAAGCCCTCTGCTGTACAGGCGGTACACAAAATCGAAGAAGGTCGAGCCAACAGGCACGTCCTCGAACTGCTGTGCGCCTGTGGTACCTGAGAAGCCTGCGGCATTAGACACAATCTTGGCGACCTGCCCCCGCGTGACATTGTTTGCGGGCCGGAAATATGGGTCGTTGTCGGGGTTGCAAGGCTCGCCCGCCCCGCCGCATGGATAGCCTGATATGAAGCCCTGGCACGCCAAACAATGGATGTAAGTGTAGAAAGTGCTGCCTACTGGCACATCCTCGAATTGCAGCGTACAGGCTATTGGAGTGACAGTGGGAGTGGCGCACACGGGCAGGCTGAACTGGAGCAGGAGGCCGTCTGAGAGCGCGCCGCCCGTGCCGTCGCAGACATAGGATGTGAAGTTGTCGTTGCTCTCCTGCACACCCACCGATGTGCTGGTATTCCCCTCGTCCAATTGACCGTAGATCAGGTCGAAGCGGCCCGCGTCGCCCTCGTGGAGAGCTAATTCGAAGTGGGCAACGCCGCCTGTATCATAGTACTCCGTGCGCCATTCTATATAGAAGGTGCGGTCGGGGGCTGTGCCCTGCACGACGGTAAAGATGCCCTCGTTCGTGCCATCGGTACGCAAGTCGGCCCAGTATGGTGAGATCGCGTAATTGCCCAGGGTGGCGCTGTACAGACATTCGCGCTGGGGCGATAGGTCGCTGTTGGTGAACTGAGCGTTGCCGTTGGACGACAGGTTTACCGAGTTGTAGGTCTGGTCATACAGGCTAAACGGGAAGGGCAAAGCAATATTCGTGACTAGGTCGTCGTCGTGGTTGCCGATGTCGGTCGTGCCCGGCACTATGGTGGAAGTGCCAGCGACATAGTTGTAGGCGGTAACGCATGCAGTAGCAGTGGGCGTAGTGGTGATGCTGGGAGTGCGGGTGGGCGTGCTGGTTGGAGGCGTGCCTGTAGCGGTGGGCGTAGGTGTGCCTTCGGGAGATGTGGCATCGTATCGTTGAACAAAATTCGCGCCGTTGGGCGACCCCTCACTGTAGTCATAGCCGCCGATAGCGTACAGGTAGCCGTTAAGTTGGGCACCGGCGTAGTTGCGGGTCGAGTGGGCCATGCCGGGCGCCGCATACCAATTGTCGGCAACAGGATCGTACATGTACGAGTTGGCATCGGGGACAGGGAAGGGTCCGCCCGCTATCATGATCCTGCCCGAGATCTCGTGATTGGTACCCGTGTCATCGGCCCACGCTTGCAGATCGCCGCGTGCAATTGGTAGGGAAGCCACCGTAACCCAGGTGGGGTTGGGTTGAGACGGGTCGAGCATCTCCACGACGTTGGAAGGCACAAGGCTACCCGTCCCCGCGTCCCAAGTGTCGCCGCCAACAGCGTAGATCTTGCCGTCGAGTTCGGCTCCGGCGATATAGCCCCGAGCCACGCTCAGCGGGTTCAGTTGCGTCCATTTCGAGCCGGAAGCGGCCATTGGGTCGAAGCGCCATGTGTCGGCAAAGACCGGCCCCCCGCCAAGAGCCGAAAAGCCGCCGAAGACATAGAGCTTGTTGTCGTACACAGCCCAGCCACCGGGGCTATGCTGAGGGTTGGCGGGCCACTCGTCCGCACTGGGCAGGACGCTAATAGCATCGGCATTGGGGTCGTACACACGCACAGCCGGGGTAGGCACCGAGTCGATGCTGGTGCCGCCGATCACATAGATGCGAGGGCCATTGGTGTCGGTGAGGGTGGCGGCGGCCATATTCGCTACATAGCGTTCTCGGGTCTCAATGCCGTCGAGCAGAGCGTTCTTTTGTGTCCAGGTGTCTGCGCCGGGGTTGTACTCGAACACCCAGCGCAGAGGGAAGTCCTCGTTACCGTCGAGGCCGTGCCTGCCGCCGAACAGGTATACCTTGCCATTGGGAGGGTAGGCAGCTGCAACCGCGCGCTTGATGCGAGCAGGAGTGTCCACCCCCTGCGGAGTGCAGGGCACAGGTGAACATGGATAGAAGTCGGCCAGGGAGATAGTGGGCAAAGGTGCGACATAATCCCACGTACCCGCGGGTTGTGCATCCGGACCCTGCGTCTTAGCGGCAGACGGCGAAGAAAGAGAAGCAACAGGCGCGGCCTGGGTGGTGGTCGAAAAGAGGGCCGTTGCCCAAAATAGCGACAGGGTGAGTATTGACCCCAGGATGAGAGAAGCAAAGAAGCGCCGGGTCATGTGACCATCCTTCCTTGTGAGGGCTGGGCTTCAGGAGTTGCGGCCCCCGGGTTGGCCAGGGCGGTCGTTGCCGGGATTGGGATTGAGGGAGAAGGCCGCACAACCGCACGTGGTCTGTACAGGGTTGCCGCACTCGCAGTCGCAGCAAGTCCAGTAGCCACCACCGGCAGCGCGCGTCCAACAGCCGGCATTGTACCACTGGTAGGATACGCGGCATTGCAGCACCTGGCCGTTATTGAGATGCTCGAAACAGCGCGAACTGTAAGGGCCGCCCGGGTGCGAGTTGGCGCAGCCGTTCGGCTCGTTTGTGCCGTTCAGGTTGCAGTAGGGGCCGGGAGGGCTACACTGGGGAATAGCAGGCACTACCCAGCCACGAGCCGACGTGTCGCTCTTGAGTATGTGGCCCGACGCCAGCGCAGCTAGCCCCGCGAAGGCGGTAGCCCCCGCTCTCTGGAGGAAGCCACGCCGGTCAACAGTTCTGGCCAGGGTTTCGCTGATCAGCTTTACTCTGTCTTGAAGCATAATTACTTACCCCGGGTTTTCTAGTGCGTCACTTCCTGTAGGACGGCCTCGTCTTCTGTTTCGTCCTCCGCGGCTTCTTCGAACTTGCCCGTCTTCATCTCGCGGTAGTAGAGGTCGAGCCCGCTCTTGTTGTTGACGAGGCCTTTAGCGCGTATAACGCCACCGTCGTCGAGCATGAAGAGGAACGGAGTAACGCGCACCTTGTAAGTGTCCAACAGCTTCGTTTCGGGCGAGTAAGGGGCGACGGGTATAGTGGCACCCACGTCGGCGACGAAACGCGCGCTTTCTTCGGGGGTGGCTGCGTTCAGCCAGAGCACGTTCATGTCAGGGTGCTTCTTGGCCCACTCGTGAAGCTGAGGGATGAGCAGGCGGCATGGGCCGCAGTTGGGCGAGCCGAAGATCAAGGCTGTGGGCTTGCCCCGGTATGCCGCGAGGCGCTGGGGGTGGCCGTACTGGTCGGTCAGCGCAAAATCGGGAGCAGCACTCCCGCGGGCCAGGCCGTCACGCGATACGCCTTCTGCACTACCAAGATACATGATACCAAGCTGGCGATAAAGTAGCAGAACCAGCACTATAAGGCTCAATACTATAAGCCACAACACTATATAACTAATAAGCCAGATGCCTTCCATATAGCTCCTATCCTTAATGCATGTGATACTCGCTGCCGGGCGGGGATTTGCTGTGCCGCAAAGCGCGTGTATGGTACACGGGCTATAATTCTTATAACCGATTTAACATGCCAGGCGCAAGTAGAAACGAGGAAGGGTAGACGAAAGGGCGTTTAAGCTATAATCGCAGAGGGTGCATCGGGAGCGCGTCAAGAAGGCAACCCTCGAAAACAATGCATACTATTATCTTGTGTCGGTGCTAATGATACTGGTCGATCCCATACGCGAATATGACAGCGGGCCGAGAGGCTGGCGACTTTGGTGCCATATGGCAACTGACGATCTTTCGAATGAGGGGTTCGAGGAGTTGCACGCGATGGCCGAGCGGCTGGGCCTGCCCCGGCGCGCCTTCCAGAGGCACCCACGCCACCCACACTACGACCTGCCGCCCGACAAGCGCGCTCTCGCCGTGGAACTGGGCGCGGTAGAAGTGACAAGCAAGGAATTAGTTCGGCGGTGCTCTCTGCCGAAGGTAGATGAGTAATCGCAGACTATTTGCACAGCCGATACACT
>DATINP010000079.1:0-4840 GCA_035474135.1 Chloroflexia bacterium
CCTGGAGGGTGGCTTCGGCTTCTTCCGGTCGCCGTAGCGCCGCCAGTGCCTCACCGCGAAGCTTCCACAGTCGTGGTATCGCGCCACTACCGGGCCGGATCGCCGCCCACTCGATCATACGATCTGCGAGGCGTAACGCCCCCTCCGGATCCGAGGAGGCGAGCGCAAGCTCGGCCCGAGCGTACAGGCACAGCCTCTGTGCGGCGGTGGGTGCCGGGTCCGCAATTCCTGTGCTTGCGGGCGAATCGGTGCCGGAGATAGCGTTCAGAAGCGGCTCTACCTGGGATAGGTCGCCCTGTGCGATGTAGGTGAGGGCAAGGGAGGCGGCAGCGCTGCGGGTCCAGTACAGCGAACCAAGATCCCTGGCGAGCATGTGCGCCCTTTCGAGGTATGCGCGTGCCTGCGAGAGCGCAACCATGTCCAAGCAGACGGCTCCCAGCGCGTGCAGCGTCATATACATCCAGGGCCTGTGCTCTATCTCCTCGGCGATTCTTAGTCCTTCGAGGGCGCAATCGAGGGCCTCCGTGAACTTGCCCTGGCCCCCCAGGCAGAACGAGAGCATAGCGCGCGAGAAAGCTTCGCCGGGCGCAGAGCCTATATTGTGTGCCAGGCTGACGGCTATCTCGCCGTCGCGGTCAGGCCCAGGGTAGCCAGGCGCAGCGAACACCATCGTATCGGTCAGATGGGTTGCTCCTCGGATAGCAAGAGCAGCGTACCCATTGACCAGCCGCGTCCGCTCGTCCAGCGCCTGGAATATCCCCATACCCCGCCTGTAGCAATCTTCGCTCTGAACCAGGTCGCCGCTGCTGTAGGTGGCGGCACCCAGCCAGAATAGGCTCTCGGCGATTCCGAGTCGGTTTTCGGCTTTTGTGTAGATCTCAAGAGCCTCACGGTGGCACCTGATCGCGTCGTGCGGACGGTCGAGGAGGACATACCAGTTGCCCACGTGGTTCAGGCTGCGCGCCAGGGAGGGCGCATCGCCGGTGCGGCGTGCCAGTTCAAGTGCGCGGTTGATGTAGCCCATTGCTCTTGTATAATCGCGAGCTTTCCACAGGTTGGCGAGGTCGAGCAGGGTCTGCCCCTCGGCGCGGCTGTCCTCTCCACCCTGGACGGCTCGGAGTGCGGCCTCGTGATCGGCGAGCGCAAGGTCGAACTCGCCCAACGTCGCGTAGCACCCGGCGCGCATGCGGTATAGGGAGGCAAGAGAAGCCGGCGAAGTGGGAGAAGTGGGAGAAGTGGAAGAGGTGGAGGGCAGGACGCCAAGCTTGCCGACGCACTCCAGAGCACGGGTGAAATGCTCACAGGCGACCCGCAAAGCGTAGAGAGAGAGCGCGTTCTCACCCGCCTTCTGAGAGTAGAGCAAGGCCTTGTCCCAGACGCCTGCCTCGTAGAAATGGTGGGCGAGGTCGGGCGAGTACATATCGAGCGTGGAAGTATAGGTCTGCTCTATTGCCTCCCCAACGGCCCGGTGCAAGAACCTGCGCTCGCGCCCCAGAAATTGCGCGTAAATGGCCCGCCTGGTGAGCGCGTGCCTGAACGCGAATTGCTCGGCTGACACCTCGACGACCAGTTGAGCCGTGTCCAACTCCCTCATCTGTTGAGCAAGTACGTCTTCGCTGCGTTCAAACAGGCTCTGGAGGAGTGGGAAGCCGAACCGGTGCCGCATCACGGCCGCGAGCGCCAGCAGTTCGCGGGTCGCCATGTCCAGGTGCGCCACGCGCCTCTGCACGGCATCCTGTATGCTGCGAGGAACGTGTATCTCCTGCATCGGCTTGCGGTCCCACTCGCCATCCGCGTAGAAGATGTCACCCGAGGCGATCAGCGATTTGAGCGTTTCTTCTATAAAGTATGGGTTGCCTTCGGTGAGAGGGTATATGGTTTCCAGAAACTCGGCGCGCACCGGACGCTGCATGTCGAAGATTGCGCGCACCATCTCATCCACTTCACCCATGCTCAGTGGACCCAGGCCCAGGTCGACGACACGGCGCTCGCGGTCCAACTGCGACAGCAAATAGCGCAAGCTGGGGTGCACCTCGTCACTCCGGTAGGTAAGCACCAGAGTGATTCGCTGCGAAATGACGCGGCGCGATAACTCGAGCAGGCACTCCAGGCTCAGGTCGTCGCCCCAGTGTAGGTCTTCGATGACTACCAGGAGGGGGTCGGACGCCGCAAGACGGCTGAAAAAGAGATTGAACGCCTCGAGCAGGCGGCGCTTCTCGTGCTCGGGCGCAAGCATGGGAGTGGGCCGAATGTCCGGCTGCCAGAGGGTTATTTCGGGCAATACCTTGGATAGCTCAGGGCCGATCGAGGCGAGTATGGAAGCTTGCCGGTCCGCGGGAAGGGCGCCAATAGTGGAGCGGAGCAGGTCGCAAATTGGGGCGTAGGGAAGGACGCCATCGGTCTCGAAGCAGTTCCCCTGCAAGACCGTTACACCCTGCTGGGAGGCGCGCACTATAGCCTCCGCCACCAGGCGCGATTTGCCGATACCCGCCTCGCCCGATATGAGCACCGTCTGCCCACGACCCAGTATAGAGTGACCCAACGACTGCTCTATTGCGCCGAGTTGTACGGCCCGCCCCACGAGCACCGGGGAAATGACTGATTTATATGGTGATGCTGCCATACCATTTTCACCATTTTGTGCTCATATTCGCGGCCCGAGAAGTAGTGAGAAATGGGGCGGGGCCAGACTTTGTACTGTGCACCGGTCGCAACCTCCGAAGCACGCCGGGCACTCGCCTGCCACGGCTCCAGGCAAACTTCAGCAGGTGCGGCCGTTCCGCGCCGTCAGATAAGCGCCAGGCTGAATGGGCCTATTCTACCAGATATCCGTATGCTGTGGCTATACTTCACAAGCCGTGAATAGAGAGTTGTAATGGACGACTGAGGGAAGAATGCCTGAATCAGCACTGGTTTGAGAGTTTGGAAGAAGCCAAGCGGTTCCTGAAAAACCGGTTTTGCTTCAATTGCGACAGAAAGCAATATATCTTCCCCGTCGGCTACAATTCTAACCCGATGCAAAGACAGGGCCGACGTTGATCAGCTGTATGCGAGCAGGAACAGATCAGACACAAGTGGTATAATGGCGCAAGGTACTTGGGCAGAGTAACTCACATACGGCGCATTTACTGCTTTCTGAGGGTCAGCCTATGCCCGACCTGCCAACCGGAACAGTTACTTTCCTCTTTACTGATATAGAGGGAAGCACAACGCTGTGGGAGCAATATCCCGAGGAAGCGCTCGTTGCCCTCGTCCGGCACGACGCCCTGGTGGAAGCTGCTATTACAAGGCACAATGGCATCGTGGTCAGACCACGTGGAGAGGGCGACAGCCGATTTGCCGTCTTACCTATAGCAACAGATGCTATAGAGGCGGCTGTTGACATACAGAGATCCCTCTTTGATGAGCCCTGGCTGATACCCTCTCAGCTGAAGGTGCGAATAGCCCTGCACACAGGTGATGCTGACCTGCGCGCCGGCGACTACTACGGTGCTGCGGTCAACCGCTGCGCACGGCTGCGCTCTGCTGCGCACGGTGGACAGACCCTGATTTCACATGCCACATTTTCTCTGGTGCGGGACCATCCGCCCTCGAATGTAGAACTGCGCGACCTTGGCGAGCACAGGCTCAAAGATCTGGTACAGCCTGAGCACATCTACCAGGTGGTCAGCCCCGGCCTTCCATCCGACTTCCCACCCCTGAGGACGCTGGACGCACGGCCCCATAATCTGCCCCTGATGCGTACTCCTCTTATCGGACGCGAAAAGGAGTTGGCTGCTTTACGTGAATTGCTGGTGAAGGACGACGTAGCTTTGCTCACTCTCACCGGGCCGGGAGGCACAGGCAAGACCCGCCTCGCCGTGCAGGTCGCCGCCGATTTGATCGACCATTTTCAGGATGGCATCTGCTTTGTTTCGCTCGCCTCCATCGTTGAACCCGACCTGGTGACCACGGAGATCGCGGAAGTTCTGGGCGTGAAGGAAACAGGCACTCGATCGCTATTAGAGAGCCTCAGAGAGTATCTGCGCGATAAGCGATTGCTCATGGTCCTGGACAACTTCGAGCAGGTTGTAGAGGCTGCGCCCCTGCTTGCTCAATTGCTCTCATATGCACGGAATCTCAAATTGCTGGTCACCAGTAGAGCGCTGCTGCGTTTGAGCGGTGAACATGACTTTCCGGTACCCCCGCTTGCTTTGCCCAATCCAAAGCAGCTGCCTTCGGCCGCTCAGCTTGCCCAATACGATGCTATCCGTCTCTTTATAGAGCGCGCTATGTCAGTCAGCAGCAGCTTCGCGCTGACCGAAGCAAATGCGCCTACCATAGCGGGCATCTGCGCCCGGCTTGATGGGCTTCCGCTCGCGATCGAGCTTGCGGCGGCACGCGCTAATATACTACCGCCGCAAGCTATGCTCAAGCGTCTGGAAAGCCGGTTGCTTGTGCTCACAGGAGGGGCCAGGGACTTGCCCGCTCGTCAGCAAACCCTGCGAAGTACGATTGAGTGGAGTCACGAACTGCTAGATGAGCAGGAGCAAAGGATTTTCCGAAGACTGGCGGTATTCGAGGGCGGGCGCACCCTGGAAGCTATCGAAGCCATCTGCGGCCCGGAAATTGAGCCAGACGCACATTCGATCGCCGGTCTAACATCCCTGGCCACCTTGAGCGTAGATGTGCTGGACGAGGTGGCATCACTGGTTGACAAGAGCCTACTCAACCGGGAGGAACAGATAGAAGGCGGGGAGCCTCGCTTTGTGATGCTTGAAACCATTCACGAGTACGCCCGCGAGCGGCTCGTTGAGAGCGGAGAGGCCCAGGAGCTCGGCGAACGCCACGCTCGCTTCTT
>DATINP010000080.1:0-3018 GCA_035474135.1 Chloroflexia bacterium
TCGACGCCATCAACCACATTTACAACAGGCTCGATGTTCTGCGCGAGTGGTATCGAGTGCTGCGGCCGGGCGGGCGCATACTTTTCACCGATGCTGTTGTAGTAACGGGAATGCTGTTGAGGGACGAGATTATGGCTCGCAGCAGCTCTATGGGACAGTTTATCTTCACTCCACAGGGCGTGCACGAACAGTTCATCAAAGCGGCGGGATTTGAGCAGCCACGGGTCGAGGACGTGACAGCCACTATTGCCATGGTTACGAAGAACTGGCACGAAGCGCGCATCAAGCACGCAGCCGACCTCGTCAAAATGGAAGGCCAGGCCGGTTTTGATGACCTGCAATATATGTTAGCAACCGCTCACACAATATCGAGCGAGCGCCGCCTCTCCCGCTTCGTCTACATTGCACGCAAGCCCGTCGGTCAATAGACCGCCGCTATCAGTCACAGAACTGTGCGCTTAGTGCCAACTCGACTGACGTCTTACCTGGTGGGGTAACCCTCGCCTTTATGTTCAATAGCGATAACTGGCAGCCTGCCACCAGAGTAAATTGAGCATCACCCTGCGATCCGGCTTTTCCGGTGCTCCAGCCGGAAGCCGGCAGATTATCCCGGTAAAATGCCAGGACTGTATCCGGAGGATCCGTCGTCTCGAACGAGGCAGTTTGTGAAGACTGGTATTTGCTGTATTCGATGGGGTTCCGATTGGGCTGTTCCGCACTCGGATAGTCAGGAATGGCAGGCAGTGATGGCTGAGATCTCGTGTTGCTAAGGGTGCAAGAAGATAGCAATAAGGGCAAGACCAACCATATTAGTATTTTGACTTTAGGTATCATGTTTATATGGTTCCTAAAAAGACAATCTGCCTTATGATCCGCGCGCTTTCAGGCTAGCACAGCATAACAGATGCTGACCAGGCTCTGCATCCACTGTCAAATCTTGTTCCTGTTCCTGTGCATACATTACAATGTAGGGGCTAATCCAACTACACACCAGGAGATCACACTTGAGCGTCATAGACAACGTACTGAAGGCCAACCAACTGTATTCGGAAAGCTACATCAACCACAATCTACCCGCGCCGCCCACCCTCAAACTGGCCGTAATCACATGCAAGGATGCTCGCATGATGGTTGAAGCGATACTGGGGCTAAAAGAGGGGGACGCGCATATCATCCGCAATGCCGGGGGCGTGGTCACGCCGGACGTTATCCGTTCGCTACTGGTGTCACACTATATGCTCGGTGCGCAGGAAGTGATGATAATCAACCACAGCCGCTGCGGAATGATGAGCTTCACGGACGAGCAGCTTTTCACCGAAGTGCGGCAAACTACAGGCACAGCGGCAGCAGGGCCGGAAGCCATACACACCTTCACTGACATCGAAGAGAACGTCCGCAAGCAAGTTGAGAAGGTGAAGTCGCACCCCTGGATTCCCGACCACATGGTGGTACGAGGCTTCGTGTACGACATGGAGACCGGGAAGTTACGCGAGGTCGTTTGACCGGTAGGTCACGTACTGCAAAAGCTGTTCTTTCACTCTCCCTGACAACCGCTTTCGGAGTAGAGGCTGGGAATGGCCTCAAGGAGCCACCACTCCCAGAATTCGCGGCGCTTATCGTGATCCTGGGCTACGTTCCAGACAGCACCCGAGAGAGCTACCGCGGCATAAAGAGCCGCGTCACTACTCCAGGGGTCTAAATCGACATCAGTTTCACCTTCATGGTTATATGCTGTGCAGAACGTGTAGGTTCCGGAGGCTTCGAATAGCGCTTCGACTGCGGCCAGCATGGCTGATTGTGCTCTAATGCTGGTTTTCGTTTTGCCAGGCTCCTCACTTTCGACTGCCAGGGCAGCGATCTGATCGGAAGCATCTTCAGCTTGGGCACGGCCTACTTCGGGAAGGACCTCGTCTCGCAACACCTTCTGTGCCAGGCTAATGAGGCGTTGAACCTGGGTATCACCGGGCCGTTCTTCCTGCCATACATGCTGGACCTTTCGCGCACTTAACAGTGCCAGCCGAACCCGCATAAAGCGCGTCTGCATGCTATTGAGCGGTCCGAGCGCCCGGTAAATGGTCCATCGGAAATAGGGCAACAACGCACATCGGGGGTGATTGTGCATGGCGTCCAACCCTATGTCGCACGCTTGCTGTAGCTCTTCAGGCATGGTTGGCATATTGTTGGTTGTGCTCCTTCGGACTGGCGCAATTATAGCAGAACGGGCTAGAGGTTGTAGTGGGCTCTGAATACTCTGTAAGCTGCCCCCAACTGTTGCCAGCAGGCTACCCCTTCCAAAATACGGTCGGATGTGGATATTTTGGTTCTCATGCCATCGTTGTGGTAGAATGAGAGTCTGCGTAGTGCTATTGCTTGCGCAGAAAATTAAGATGGAACGAGGTGAAATAATCAATGGTGTACGCACCTCAAAACCCACTTATCGTGCAAAGCGATCGCTCTCTCCTGCTCGAAGTGGACAATTCGCTATACACATCGGCCCGCGATGAACTGGCACGTTTCGCCGAATTGGAAAAAAGCCCCGAGCACATCCACACCTACCGTATCACGCCACTCTCACTGTGGAACGCCGCCTCGGCGGGCCTCACAGCCGAAGACGCCGCGGCCTCTCTCCAACGCTACTCCAAGTTCGACCTCCCCAATAATGTGCTGGCGGACATCAAGGACTATATTTCGCGCTTTGGCCGCATCAAGCTCGTCAAATCCCCCGAAGGCGACCTTCTCCTCAAATCCGAGGACCCCATGCTTATCGCTGAGGTTGCCCGCAACAAGCGCATCCAACCTCACGTCCTCTCTCAACCCGACCGCAATACTCTTCAAATAGACCCGCGTCTGCGGGGACACATCAAACAGGCGCTCGTCATCTTCGGCTACCCGGCTGAAGACCTCGCAGGCTATACCGAGGGCGACCCCTTGCCCGTGGAGCTTCGCACCGAAACCCTGCACAACCTCCCCTTCGATATGCGAGCATACCAGGCGGGCGCTGTGGCCTCGTTCTGGGCG
>DATINP010000081.1:0-12708 GCA_035474135.1 Chloroflexia bacterium
GCCCGCGATCCTCTTTTCCCTACGCACAGGGGAGCGCGTGGTCGTATCTACGAACACTATCAACCTCCAGGACCAGCTTTTCACCAAAGACCTGCCGGTGCTGCACAAGGTATTGGACGACGGACGGCAGACGGCAGACGGTCAGCAAACGTCGTCGGTCGTCGGTCGTCCGTCGTCCACCTTTAAGGCCGCGCTATTAAAGGGCAAAAGCAACTATCTCTGTCTGCGCCGCTGGTACTCTTTCCGCAAAAGCTCTCCTTCCTCGATAGAGCAACTACGCGTGATGGTCAAGCTTATGATCTGGGTTCCCGAAACCGCGACCGGCGACCGCAACGAACTACTGTTGCTGAACCAGGAGAACGGAGTATGGAGCCATGTGTGCGTGAGCGAAGAAGGCTGCCCACTATATGAATGCCAGATAAAGCAAAAGGGTCTGTGCTTCTTCGACCGGGCAAGGCGCAAAGCGCGCATAGCCGACGTGCTGGTGGTAAACCATTCTCTGCTGCTGGCCGATCTGGCGATGGGCGGCGGCGTGCTGCCCGAATACGACCACCTGGTCATAGACGAGGCCCACAACCTGGAGGACGAGGCCACTGATGCGCTCGGCTTCACGGTTGACCGGGCCATGGTGATGAAGCTCCTCACCGAGCTTAGTGCGCCCACCAACTCACTGGGCGTGGCAGACGATTTCCTGGGCAAGCTGCACGGCGCGCTCACTAGCGAAATGTCACGCCTCAAGACCGCTGACAACATGAAGTCCCACGCGGCAACCAAAATGACCTCGACGCGCAATCTCACTGTCGCGGTAGACGAAGTATCTTCCGGCCTGCGTACAGTGATAGACCGCGCAAAGGGGTCGGCAGGCGAGCTATTCACCACACTCAATACGCTTGTAGAGGTTTACAACGATGAGCAGAATATATACGACTTGCGCCAGCGCATAACAGATGATGTGCGCCGCCACCCGACGTGGGGCCAGCTTGAACTGGTGTGGGACA
This sequence comes from Chloroflexia bacterium, assembly GCA_035474135.1. GTDB lineage: Bacteria > Chloroflexota > Chloroflexia > QHBQ01 > JADMIH01 > JADMIH01. The sequence continues at coordinate 999 of DATINP010000081.1, forward strand.
ACCTAGGTCTGCAGCTAACGGAAATAGAGAAAGGGCTGGCGCGGATTACCACCCTGATGGGTGACGTGGATTGGAACTCTATGCCCCGAAGCATAGATGGCGACGGTGTGGCCTCCTACTCTGACATAGCGCTGGAGCTACGCAACAACATCACGCGTCTGCACGATGTGCGCTCGAACGCCAATGCCGCAATCATCAATCCCGACGACGGCGCTGTGTACTGGCTGGAAGCGCGCGCGAAGGGGGGCGATGTCGCCTTGCGCTGCGCGCCTCTCCACGTCGGGCAGCTTTTGGACGACCACCTCTTTTCGCAAAAGAAGTCGGTGATCCTGACCTCGGCCACCCTTTCCACCGACAACGACTTTTCCTATATAAGGGAGCGGCTCGGCCTGCGCACAGGCGTGGACCTGCAACTGTCGTCGCCGTTCGACTATGCCCAGTCAGCCCTCGTGTACGTGCCTACTGATATGCCTGAGCCGGGCATGGCGGGGTACCAGCGCGAATTGGAGCAAACGCTCATCGACCTCTGCAAAGCCTCCCAGGGGCGCGCCCTCGTCCTGTTTACGTCGCACAGTGCGGTGCGCACCACCTACCGCGCCATCCAGCGCCCCCTTGAGGACAGCGGGATCATGGTGCTTGGGCATAACATAGATGGCTCGCGCAGGCAGCTGCTCGAGCGATTCAAGAGCAACCCGCGCACCGTCTTGCTCGGCACGTCGTCTTTCTGGGAGGGCATAGACGTCGTGGGCGATGCGCTCTCGGTGCTGGTGATAGCCAAACTGCCCTTCTCTGTACCCACCGACCCGGTGTTCGCCGCTCGTTCGGAGGGGTTTGAAGACCCATTCCTGCAATATTCTGTCCCGCAAGCGATCCTGAAATTCAAGCAGGGCTTCGGCAGGCTGATCAGGAGCAAGTCGGACCGGGGCGTGGTGGCGGTGCTCGACCGCAGGGTATTATCGAAGCGCTACGGCCAGGCGTTCCTCGACTCGCTCCCCGATTGCACGATTAAGAATGGTCTGACGGCCAACCTGCCTGACGCCGTAGCTGATTGGCTTCGGTAGGGGAGATGTAGAACAGGTTCGGGCGACCTCACCCTGCAACCCACCGGTTCCTAGTTCGTCCTACAAATATATACGGATACTATTCAGGAGGCCACAGGATGAACACGAAGAACAAGGTAGCACTGCTCTGCTTGCTAACTATGTGCGCGCTCGGCACAGCCCTCTTGCTACAGCCCGGCGCGGCGAAGCAAGCATCTGCGGATAACATGCTCGCAGAAACTCCCTCCCCCACACCTTCCACTAACCCCAACGATTTCACCACCGAGGGACCTTTCGGGTTCGGGCCCTTCACAATAGCCGACTTCGGGCCTGTCACCACGAACGCGGCCGTGCCCGGCTCGCTGGCCGTCAACGGCGATTGGGTCGCCTACACCTCGTCGCATATAGTGTGCGGGCATTGTGGCTATTATGCGGATACTCTCTACATCCAGAACGTAGTCACGGGGCAACTGATCACCATAAAAGGCTCATCGCAGATGCTGGGCGACAGCAAGATCGGCATCACTGATGTAGAGATACGCAACACCGCGATCAGGTGGACACAGCCCGCCGACCCCGCCACCCAGCCGTCACCGACACCCGGCCTGGGCGCTTTCACCCCTGGCGACTACGCCTGCGACAAATGCTATTATGATGTGGAGACCGGTCAGGGCGGTCAGGTGGTCGGCGACAGGCAGCCGCCCGTTGTTCCCCCCGCGTGGAACGTCGAAGTTAGTCCCTACGACCCGGATAACTCAGCCGAGCAAACCATAACCGTCACCCAACAGCCTACGGGCACCCTGGCCTTCCGCACCACTTTCCGGAACTACTGGCAAGCGGGCGGGTTCGCTTTCGACAGCAATAAGATGGTGTACATCCAGACCCAGACAGGGTACGGCACTCCACAGCTCGTGCGGGTGGCGTGGCTCCTGCCCCCAAACCCCGCCTTCACAGAAGTGTGGAACAAGGCCGATGCGCCGGTGGCAGCAGGCAAGGTGGCACGCTCATGGCTGTGGGGGCCCGCGCCCATCCTGACGCGCTATGAGCAGTACGCGCAGGGTCAGGGGCAGCAGAGGCTCGTACAATACTACGACAAGAGCAGAATGGAGATAAACAGCCCCAACGCCGACCCCCAATCGCCCGGCTACACCACCAACGGCCTGCTGGCTGTGGAGATGATCAGCGGCGAGATACAAACGGGCGATATCGAGCGCGTATCAACTACCATACCGTGCACCATCCCCGTCGCGGGCGACCCACGTGAGTACAACCCTCTTACCCCGGGCTACGCCGATCTGCTCTCAGTCGCTACCATTCATGGCGAGAACCAGGCAAAAGACCGCACAGGCCAACCCGTTGACGACGCGATAGACGTACACGGTAATGTGTCCAAGCTTCCCATAATGACCATGCCCGTTAGTTACGCTGCCTACGCAGACGCCACCAAGCACAACATACCCGACGTTTTCTGGACATACCTCACAGGGATGAACGACGCCTACGGCTTCGACTGGACGTTCGTGCTTGGCTACCCGATCACCGAGGCCTATTGGACGCAGATGCGCGTCGGCGGCGTTGATATGCCCGTGCTGATACAGGCCTACCAGCGCCGGGTGCTAACCTACACCCCCGGCTTCGACCCCACCTGGCAAGTAGAGCAAGGCAATGTCGGCCAGCACTACCTGGAGTGGCTCACGCTGAACCGTGTGAACAGCCTTAGCAATCCGGACATCATCCCGTAGTGTGCGTGGTACGTAATGGACAAAGGGGCGAACTCTGACGTTTTTGTCATTCTGGACACAGTGAGGAATCGGTCCTGCGGCATATTGGTATGGAGGATGATTCTTCGCTACGCTCAGAATGACAAGGCAGGTGGGGTTGGTGGGCATTCGGCTTCCTTCTCGCCTGACTAGCAAGCAAGGTATGATGCTGACCTTGAAGTGAGGATCCAATGATCATTGAAATGGAAGTACCCAACTATTCTCGTGACCATGGTTTGCAGATGAAATGGGAGAACGGAGCAATTATTGAAGCAAGAATCGAAGGCAATAGTACAGTCATTCAGGCAAACAAACCAGGCTTAATATCGCTTGCTCGCCTCTTGCTAACATTGGTGAATGATGAAGTGCCAAAGGGGCACCACTGGCATTTGGACGAATCAAACGCTTTAGAAGAAGGCTCTCAGGGACTCATTATTGAGAAGATATAGCTGTGATTATTGGACTTGTACAACGATCACAGCTATATCTGGCGGGCGCGTATCCGGGTTAGACCACTTTACGTGCCGACGCTCGCCACCTGATACCTAGAACCAGTAACGCATGACATAACGTCACGCCCCTCGTGCCACGTACACCTTCTCGACTTCTTCGGGGGCCTTGCCGTCCCACTCGGCTATCGTGCCGCATACTGTGCACTTCACCTTCTGGGGTGCGCTCCCGTTCTGCGTGCGTCCCATAACGGTCATCAGACCGCCACAGTTCGGGCATGGCAGGGGTACGGGTTTATCCCAGGTCGAGAAGTCGCACTCGGGGTAGCGGCTGCACGAGTAGAACACACGACCCTTCTTGCTCTTCTTCTCGATCAGCATCCCCTGGCCGCACTTGGGGCATTCCACCCCCGTGCTAACCACGATGGGCCGGGTATAGCGGCACTTAGGGAAGCCTGAGCAGGCGATGAAAGGCCCGAAGCGGCTCTCGCGTATGACTAGCTCGTGCTCGCCACACTGGGGGCAGATCTCGCCTGTCCGTTGCGGTTCGGGGCGCGCCACGTCTATCTTGCCGACGCTTACTTCGGCCCTGGCAAGCGCGGCCTCCAACGGAGCATAGAACTCCGAGATGACGGGCTGCCACTTGCGGTCGCCCGAAGCCACCTCGTCCAACTCTTCCTCCATGTTGGAGGTGAACCCCACGTCCACGATGTCGGGGAAGTGCTCGACAAGCAGGTCGTTGACCGCGATGCCCAGGTCGGTGGGCGAGAACTTCTTCTCCTCTTTTACCACATAACCGCGATCCACAATAGTGGACAGGATGGGGGCATAAGTGGAGGGACGACCTATGCCCTGCTCTTCCAGTATCTTCACCAGCGTGGCCTCGGTGTAGCGAGGAGGCGGTTGGGTAAAGTGCTGGCTGGGCCACAGCTTGATCAACTCAAGCAGTTCCCCTTCGGTCAGGGGAGGAAGTGCGGCTTGATCCATCTCGTCGTCCTCGTCGCCCGCGTCATGCCCGACCCTGTACACTGATATGAAGCCGGGGAACTTGATCACCGAGCCTGTAGCGCGGAAAGTGTAGGGGCGAGGCCTGGCGTCGGTCGCTTGCCCTGCGCCCACGTCCACCGTCGTCTGGTCGAACACAGCGTTCGCCATCTGCGACGCGACGAAGCGCTGCCAGATCAGCTTGTAGAGGCGATACTGGTCGAGAGAGAGGTACTGCTTGATAGAGTCTGGGTCGCGGCCCGCGAGCGTGGGGCGGATCGCCTCGTGCGCTTCCTGGGCGCGGGGGCTTTTGCGGGCGTAGGTGGGAGGCGTCGCGGGCACGTACTCTTTGCCGAAGCGCGCCGCTATCACCTCGCGCACTTCCTGCTGCGCTATGGACGCTACGTTAGTCGAGTCGGTTCTCATGTAGGTTATGAGACCCGTGGAGCCTTCGCTTCCCAGGTCTATACCCTCATATAGCTGCTGCGCTATAAGCATCGTTTTGCGCGCAGCATAGTTTAGCTTGCGCGACGACTCCTGCTGGAGGGTGGACGTGGTGAAGGGCGGCGACGGCCTGCGTTGGGCTTCGCGCTTCTTAACACTCTCCACCGCGTAATCGGCCCCGTTCAGGGCATCGACCACTTTTTGAGAGTCTTCTGCATTAGTCAAATCGGGCTTCTTGCCACGAATAAGGGACAGCGCCGCATGGAAGCCGTCTTTCTTCTTGCCTGACGGAATCTTGCTGAGGTCGGCCTCGATTGACCAGTATTCCTCGGCGACAAAGGCCTCGATCTCGCGTTCGCGCTCCACCACGAGGCGCACGGCCACGCTCTGCACGCGCCCCGCCGATAGCCCTCTTCGCACCTTTTTCCAGAGCAACGGCGACAGGCGATAGCCCACCAGGCGGTCGAGCACGCGGCGAGCCTGCTGTGCATCCACCAGGCGCATGTCTATCTCGCGTGGGGAAGCAACGGCGGCTTGCACAGCGCCGGGGGTGATCTCGTGAAACTCGACACGAAAGACCGGCTGGCCGTCCTTGCCGGCGCCCGTCACTTCGCGCACATGCCACGCTATGGCCTCGCCTTCGCGGTCGGGGTCTGTTGCCAGGTAGACGGCGCGCGCAGCCTGCACGCGCCCCTTAAGGTCTTTGACGGTCTTGCTCTTGTCGCGTGGCACGACGTATTGGGGCACGAAGTTGTGCTCCACGTCTACACCCAGGGTAGACTTGGGCAGGTCGCGGACGTGGCCCATGCTGGCCTCAACCGTGAAGTTGCGCCCCAGATACTTCTTGATGGTCCTGGCCTTGGCAGGCGACTCGACTATTACGAGGTTGGTGTTGCCACGCACGCTCGCGCCCGCCGATGAGCGTGTAGTGCGCGCTGTCGTGCTTTTACCTTTGGCTGCCGAAGCTCGGGTCGTGGTCCTGGCTTTGGTCGTGCCCGTAGTAGTTTTCTTAGTAGTTGCCATAATTGTTGCTGTTGTTCCTTCTTCCATTTATGTCCGGTTTCAATGTGCAAGGGTAATCTTACGCTCAATGTAACATACGTGTCAAGCGATGTGTTCTAAAAATAACCCTTTTGGGTACTTGAAATACGAACAAAAGTTCTATATACTTGCTACACAAGCCACTTAGCTTACGATCAAAGAGGGCAAAAAGAGATGGACAGAGCAAGCAGAAAACGCACAGAAGGCGGGTCTCTCGAAGAGGAGGGGTCTATCGGCAGGCTCACCAACCGCCAGAAGGAGGTACTGAGCCTGCTGGCTGCCGGCAAGAGCAACAAGGAGATCGCAGCCGCCCTCTACCTCGAACCCACCACTGTCAAGGCCCACATCGCCCGCATACTCAGGGCGCTCGACAAACACACTCGCACCGAGCTTGCAGTGCTGTGGACCGAAACCGTCTACAGAGCAGGAGATACCAACCTGGCTCGCTAACCCATCGTGTCGCTTGCGATCAACGTATGCACGCGCTCGATAGCCATGCTGTTCCCTTCCTGCCATGCTCGCTCGAACTCATTTTCTCCCAGCAGGGCAACCGTAGCGCTCCGAGCCGCCTCATACATAGCGCGATTGTACGAGGCCATGTGTACACCCAACCCTTCGCGCAAACGTTCAGCCGCCCCGAACAGAATCGCCGCCCGTTCGCCCTCGCCCTCAGAGGCCAGCACGCACGCCAACCCCTCCACACACACCACACTGCCCGACCCCACGCCCAGTCTGTCGAATAAGGCCCAGCCCTCCATGAAATACTCGACTGCTTCCGCACCCCTGCCCTCTTCACCTGTGCTCAGACAGGCATATGCCAGATTAGACAGGGCGAGCGCCTCGTTCCACCGGTCGCCCAAACCGCGGAACATCTCCAGGCTCAAGTTATGCAATCTGTATGCCTCGTCATAATCGCCCAGGCAGCGCGCCACGATTCCCAGATTGTTGAGCGACTGCGCGATCCCCTGCCGGTCGTCCAACTCGCGGCGTATATCCAGGCTCTCCTGAAGCAACGTACGCGCCTCCTGATAATCGCCCCTGTCAAGGGCCACAAGCCCCAGGTTAGAAATCGCCAGCGCCACATACCACCTGTCACCTGCCTGCCTGTAAAGCGACAGGCTCTCATCGTGGTAGGCCACCGCGCCCGCATAGTCGCCCTGCGCCAGCGCCACGATGCCCAGGTTGTTGAGCATGTTGGCAACCCCCAACGTGTCGCCCAGCGTGCGCGAAATAGCAAGGCTCTCACCAAGATAGGCCTCGGCCGCGGCGAGCCTGCCCACAGCCCATTCGAGCGTACCAAGCCCATGCAGCACCTTCGCAAGCAGTGCGGCATCCAGTTGATCGCGGTGCGCAAGCGCAGAGGCGAGCCAGGTGCGCCCCTCGGTGAGGTAGCCTTGCAGATACCAGAACCTCCGCAATGCGCCCGCCAGCCTCACCGCCGAAATAGTATCGCCTACACGCGAATAATACTGGTAGGAGGCGCGAATGTTGTCGTGCTCCGTTTCCAATTCCTTCAACCAGCTTGCCTGCTCGCTCCCTTCCAGGTGCGGTTCGGCGCGCTCGGCCAGGGCCAGGAAATAGTCCGCGAGAAATCGCTCGGCCTGCTCTTTCTCTCCCATACTATCGAGTCGCTCGGCTGCATACTCGCGTACCGTCTCAAGCATGGTGAAGCGCAAATCCGCGTCCGTATCGCCCCGCTCTCTCCTCACCAGGCTGCTATCCACCAGGGCCGACAACCCAGACAGCAAATCCATGTACTGCACGTCCTGCGCCTTAGCCATGCTCTCCATTACCACCGGCGAGCACCCCCCGGCGAACACCGAAAGCCAGCCAAGCAGCCTTTGCGCCTCCGGTTGAAGCAGGTCGTAGCCCCAGGAAATAGCGCCACGCAGGCTCCTCTGCCGTGGAGGCAGATTGGCCGCTCCGTCCGACAACATATCGAGCCTGCTACCCAGGTGTGCCAGGATCGAGGCGGGCGGCAAAACCCGCATCCTGTTGGCCGCCAATTCAATCGCCAGGGGCAAGCCTTCTAGTCTCCGGCAGAGCAAAGCCACAGTCCTCGCGTTCTCTTCGGTCAACTGAAAGGCCGGGTTGGCGGCCTTTGCGCGCTGTATGAACAGCGATACTGCTTCGTACTCGTGCAATCGCCCCAGTTGGTCGCCATATTCTCCGGTCTCTTCGGGGCGTGGCAAGGACATCGGCGGCACATCAAATACGTATTCACCGTACACCCCAAGCGCGTTGCGGCTCGTCACCAGCACGCTCAACAGGGGCGCGCTCGACAGGAGGTCGGCCACCCCCTCTGCCGAAGATAGCAGATGCTCGAAGTTATCCAGTACGAGCAGGACAGGGCGCTCTACGAGGCGCGCTATAATCGAAGGCAATAAGGCGCGGTAGGACGACTCGCGCACGCCCAGCGCCCGCGCGATCTCAGGTATCACGTCCTGCGCGGCGCTAAGAGAGGAGAGTGGCACAAAGTAGACACCGCCCGGAAACGACATGCCCATGTGTTGGGCGACTTCCAGCCCCAGCCGAGTCTTGCCGATACCCGCCAGTCCAAGTAAGGTGACAAGACGCACCCCCTCGGTTTGCAGCAATTCCTCCACGGTCTTGATCTCGGCTGTGCGGCCAACGAAACTGGTGGCGGGCGACGGAAGATGCGTATTCTCGGTCCCCACGACGCTAAAGGCCGGTGATGATGGGCCGCCCCTGGCGAAGCGCACGAAATCCGCGACAGCCTCAGCCGGCACCTGAAGACAAGTGGCAAGCAGTGAAGCAATCTGTTGGGAAGGACGCCTCTCACCCTTCTCCAGCTTCTCGATGGTGGTGGGCGAACACCCCACTCTGAAGGCAAGCTCCTGCCTGGTCAGGTCGAGCGCCTTACGCCGAGTCCTGAGCCAATGACTGAAATCTGATGTGGAGCTCGCTTGCAAGATAAAGGAATCCTGTGCTAATGCATCTTATGACAAGTTTTGTACGAAATAATGTACGACTCATTATAGCGAGAATACGTGCATAATTTAAGCGATATACAATATTATATGAGCAAGGAAGAAATTATTATGCATAAAACCAGGCGAACAATCTCGGCAACAGTTCTCTACGCTTTACTAACGGCGCTGCTACTGACCGCCGCCATCATTAGTACAGCTTTAGCCACCACAACCAACGCGCAGGCTCCCATGACCGGAACAGCCGCGCCTATTGTGCCACAGGGGTGTAACCCCGCCTGGATCGTGGTACCCAGCCCCAATGTGGGCGCAGGCGAAAACGACCTCTACTCCGTGGCCGCGATCTCGGCCAACGACGTGTGGGCTGTCGGATCGTACACGGGCACCGGCAGGTACCTGGCTCTCACCGAGCATTGGGATGGGACGCAATGGAGCATAGTGCCTGCGCCCAACCCTGGCACGTACAACAACGAACTGGCGGGCGTGTCGGCGGTAGCATCAAACGATGTATGGGCTGTCGGAAAGTACAACAACGATCCGGCGCACCCCACTCACCACCTGTTTACCCTCCACTGGGACGGCACACAGTGGAACAACATACCTAACCCCGATCCGGGCGGCAACTATGAAAACTATCTGGCAGCGGTGGATGCACGTGCGACAGATGACGTGTGGACTGTTGGCTTCTACAGGTACACTTCTCCACGGTCCCTGGTGATGCATTGGGACGGTACTGCCTGGTCTGACCCAGGAGGTTTCATGGGAGTGAGTGGAGCGGCGTTCACCGCAGTAAAGGACCTGGCAGTTGATAACGTCTGGGCGGTAGGCTACAACGGCTTCGAGAACCATGCGCTCGTGCAACACTTCGATGGGACCGGCTGGACCGATGTGCCGAGCGCCGCACCTGACACCGGCGTCCACCTCAACGGGATAGATGGCGTGGCGGCTAACGACATATGGACCGTGGGAGATAAGGTAGAGCACTGGGACGGTGCTGCCTGGACTGTGGTTACAGCGCCCAGCGCGGGTACGTTGCAGGGTGTTGCAGCAATATCCGCTAACGATGTGTGGGCCGTGGGAACCAGCGGCTATCTGCACTGGGATGGTACGGCCTGGACACTCGTGCCCAACCCAGTTGCCGGCGCTCTGAAGGGTATAGACGCGCTGTCAACGGATGACGTGTGGGCCGTAGGCACGCAAAGTGTAGGTGGAGTAGGGCGCACTCTTATTGAGCATTATACTAGCAGTTGCCCCACAGCGACCCCCACGCCCTGTGCCATGGCCTGGACTGAAGTGCCGAGCCAGAACGAGGGCGGCGGCCCAAACGAGCTCTATGCTGTGACTATGATCTCGCCCGGCGACATCTGGGCTGTGGGGGCATACATGGGAGGGGGACGGTACCTGACGCTTACGGAGCACTGGAACGGCGCGCAGTGGAGCATAGTGCCAAGCCCCAACCATAATCCGTCTTACAACAACTTCCTGGGGGGCGTGGCTGGGGCTGCATCAAACGATGTGTGGGCTGTGGGAGACTTTACTCAGGACCCCTACTATACCAACCATTATATGCTCATGCTGCACTGGAATGGCACAGACTGGAGTGAAGTTCCTATGGGGGACTTTGGCATTGAACAGCACTGGCTGGAATCAGCTAAAGCCCTGGCGCCGAATGACGTAGTGGTTGTTGGCTACGCTCGCGGATCCTCCTGGCATGACGTCAAAATATATTGGGACGGCGTCCAGTGGAGCCCTGATAATAATTATCCAAGCCGGTACATCAGGCTGCAAAGTATAGATGGGAAAACGTCTGACGACATGTGGGCCGTGGGCGAGGATGCATATGGGCTCCACCAATATATAGAGCACCGGAAAGGCAGTACGTGGAGCTTGGTCAGCAGTCCGGACAATGGCGCGCTCACGGGCGTGTCGGTCGTTTCGGCCAATGATGTGTGGGCGGTGGGTAACGGGATTGAACACTGGGATGGCACAGCCTGGAGCATGGTTACAGCACCGAACGTGGGTATTTTGCATGGGGTCAAGGCAATAACTGCGAGCGACGCGTGGGCTGTGGGAGATAGTGGTTTTCTGCACTGGGATGGTATTAGCTGGACGCTCGTGCCCAACCCCACCACCGGCACCCTGACCAGCATAGATGCGCTGTCAACGGACGACATGTGGGCTGTAGGCACGCAAAGTGTGGGTGGAGTAGAGCGCACGCTTATTGAGCACTATACGTCGGGCTGTGCCACACCTATCCCAACCAACACTCCTACGGACACCCCGACCAACACGAGCACTGCCGTGCCGACCGATACTCCGACGAATACCACTACAGTAGTTCCAACTAATACTCCTACCCATACTCCCACCGATACCAATACTCCTCTGCCCACGCAGACCCCAGGCGGATCCACAGCTACCGATACTCCCACTACCGCTCCCACCAATACAGCGGTCCCTACCGATACTCCCACTTTGACCGATACCCCTGTTGACACGAACACGCCCACTGAAACAGCAATAGGCACCCCTCCCACTGCCACAGAAACACCTACTGCCTGCACGCTGTCCTTCGAGGATGTGCCATCTGACCACACCTTCTACGCCTATATCCAGTGCCTAGCTTGTAGAGGCATCATCAACGGCTATCCATGTGGTGACACAGGTGAACCCTGCAACGGGAATAACGACCCCTACTTCCGACCAGGCAACAATGTCACAAGGGGACAGTTCGCAAAGATAGCCTCCAACTCAGCAGGCTTCAATGACCCTGCCGGCCCTCAGCAGTACGAGGACGTAGCCGTGGGTTCTACCTTCTACGACTTCATCTGGAGGCTTACCAACCGTGGTCTGGTCAGTGGCTATCCATGCGGAGGAGTAGGCGAGCCATGTGGACCTGACAGTCTGCCGTACTTCCGCCCCAACGCTAACGTCACCAGAGGCCAGCTATCGAAGATAGACGCCAACGCAGCAGGCCTGACCCAGACACCAGGTGCACAGCAGTTCGAAGACGTGCTGCCAGGCTCTACCTTCTACGACTT
>DATINP010000082.1:0-14911 GCA_035474135.1 Chloroflexia bacterium
CGTAAGCCATTAGTAGGAGGGATGCTACCATGTGGTCGAAAAAAGACAGTTGGCGAATCTTGTTTGCAGTTGTTATTATGCTGGCTCTTCTACCTGCGTATAGAGGATACGCCCAAGAAGCCAACCATACCTTTCCCGAAACCGGGAAAACGGTCACAGGCCGTTTCCTGCAATATTGGTCGGATCATGGCGGGTTAGCACAACAGGGATATCCGATTAGCAATGTGATAGGCGAGATTTCCGACACCGACGGTAAAGTCTACACGGTTCAATACTTCGAGCGCGCTATCTTTGAGTATCATCCTCAGAACCCATCACCCAACGACGTTCTTTTGTCTCTGCTAGGAGCATTCGCATACAACGGGAATTATCCTTATGGCGCGCCTAACCAGATACCCAATACCGATGTGGGAACAAGGCTCTTTGCGGAGACGGGCAAGCACTTGGGAGGGATATTTCTTCAATACTGGAATGCTCACGGCGGATTGACCCAAGAAGGCTATCCAATATCCGAAGAATTCATCGAGACGAGTACGCTTGATGGGAAGCCTTATCTAGTGCAATACTTCGAACGCGCAGTATTCGAGTACCACCCGGAGAACCCAGTCACAAGCAATGTGCTTCTGTCGCAACTAGGCACATTCCGCTATCAGCAAAAGTATGCCAGTTCCAGTGTCATGTTGCCCCCACCTATACCAGTACCTGCCGCAAACCCTGCCGTCGCCCCCACTCCGGTGCAGGTAACGCCTCCACCTCCACCTTCCAACCAAGTTCCCACCGACAACAAAGAGTTCGCCAATTACATCATAAATAAGTACAAGATTGGTAATTGTACCATCAGCGCAGATTTCGTGTACGTCAATACGAGTGGCTCGCACTCGATTTCGATCTTCATAAAGGGCGACTCATTCATTTGCGTTCACGATAGCGTCACTAAAGCCGATGCAGAGGCATGGGGCAATACAATCCTGGCCGATGCCCAAGAAGCCTGGCCCGGCGAAGCCGTCAATCTCACGTTGGAATACAGCGACTACACATACGATCCTTGCTTTGACTGCGGGGATACCTGCTATTACCTGGGCGATTACGACGTTGACTACGGTTGGTACGAAGCCTTCACCCTAGTGACCGTCATCCGTAGCAAGAACAACCAAGAATCGGTGGATGCCTCATGCATCTAGCTGGCTCGATGACGACGGACGACCAACGGCTGACCGCCAGTGGCAACGATCGTTAGTCGTCCATATTCTGGAGTTATGCACATCCAACTAGTCCTTGCTATATAAATGTATAATGGTGGCCCAAACTGCTAAATCACCATGCAGGAGGTGATCAAAGGATCGGCGGGCCGTACATGACACGCACCCCGGTCAAAACACAAACTTACTTCGCCGTCCTATATTGGACGGCTATTTGTGCCAATAGTGGCACCTTACATCAGGCCGCCCCGGAGCGCGGGTTGAGCCTGGCTGACAGCCTATTCGACTCATAGTGGAGAGGAGGAGGAGCAGAAATGGCAAACGAAACGACAACTGTCGACCCAGTATCCACACCAACCATGGTGCCGGCGGATATGCCTCGCACAGTTCCAGGCTCGAATGGACACGAGCCGGACGACCTCAACGCCATCCAGCGCGAACTCGCGGGCGGTGGAGGGGGACCAGGCGACTATGTCGGCCTGAAGAGATGGAAGGTCACGCTCAGGGGCGAGATCATGGCGGGGCTTTCGACCTTCCTGGTAATGTCATATATCGCCTTCGTGAACCCCAGCATTCTAACCCAGGTCACCGACCGGGCGGGTACCCAGCTAAACTTCGGCGAAGTGCTATCGGCCACATGTTGGGTGGCGGCAGCCCTTTGTATTATCATGGGCGTTTACGCACGCCGTCCTTTCGCAATGGCATCCGGCATGGGCCTCAATGCCTTTGTTGCGTTCTCGCTGGTGGCAGCGGGCGGCCTGCTCTGGGGCCAGGCGTTCGGGCTGGTTGTGCTGGAAGGCATCATTATTACCCTGCTTGTGCTTACCAAGTTTCGCGAGGCAGTTATGGAGGCGGTACCGGCGACCCTTACAAAGGCGATTGCCGCAGGTATTGGCCTCTTTCTCCTTTTCATAGGGCTAAATGAGGGCGGTATTGTCGCCGGAAACCCGACTTATGCTCTCGATCCCACAGTGCCTCCCGTGCAGCTAGGTAACTTCTTCTCCTGGACAATCCTGATCACGCTGGTCGGATTGTTCGTATCTCTCGTGCTGTACAAGACAGGCAACCGGGGCGCGCTACTGATCGGCATTATCGTGGCTACTATTGTGGCCATCATACTCAATGCTCTCTACAACATCTACGACCCCAAGTTAGGCTGGGCCATCATCCCCAACTCAGTCGTATCCGCACCCGCCACGCCGCGCTTCTTTGGGATTGACCTCGGATCGTTCGGAGACTCCCCGCTCTCCGCTGCGCTCAACACCTTCTCTCTTATGCTGTCCGACTTCTTTGATACACTCGGCACCTTTATGGGCCTCGCACTTCTGGCCGGGTTCCTTACACCAAGGGGCAAGTTGTCCGATCCAGGGAAGCCTCTGCTCGTTGACAGCATTGGCCCCATACTGGGAGGAGCGTTTGGCGCCTCGTCGGCCACCACCTACATCGAGTCAGGCGCAGGCATCTCTGCCGGCGGGCGCACGGGTATCACTGCCATCACGGTGGGTGTCTGCTTTGCGCTGGTGCCCTTCTTCACACCACTCGTAGCCATCGTTCCTCAGCAGGCCACGGCAGCCGCTCTAATAGTGGTTGGCATCGTCATGTTCTCGTCTCTCAGAGACCTGGAATGGGACTTCGGCACACTGGCCCCGGTCGTATTGACGGTGGTGCTGATGCCTCTCACTTACTCTATTACCAACGGCATTGGAGCCGGGTTCATCACGTACTGCTTGCTCGCGCTCTTCTCGGAAAAGCGCAATAAGATACACCCTCTGATGTGGGTGTGTGCAATTGCGTTCGTCATCTACTTCGCACAAGGAACGATCAGGGCAATACTGGGGGTTGGTTAGTAAGATCTCGACAATAGTGGTATAAGCACCAGGACGCCTCTGCCGGTAAGGACAGAGGCGTCCTGGTGCTTATTTGGCTGGTAGAAAGTGGAATCCTCGATACTCAAATCAGGATTCGGTGCCCGACCGAAGCCACTCATCTAATTACCCGGTTTACCATGCGCTAAGCTGTAATGTCCGCCTACGGCCCGACCTCGATATTCTCAATATTCAGGGAACCGGGAATTATGAGTTGCTCAAATGACGGATAATCAGCCACGCCCGTTATATCAGGCTTTACCAGGCTAACAGTCGCGCTGTAATTCATGGGGATTATCGATGCTTGTGTGAGCAAGCGTTCATGCGCCTGACGATAAAGATCCAGCCGGAGCGTCTCGTCCGGTTGAACGTCTGCTTGGTTTGTCAGCCTGTCGAACTCCTCATCTATCCAGCCCGTAAATAGCGGCCCATATGAGGAGTTGAACCCCACCGTAAGCCAGGCATGAGGATCAGGATATATCACGCACTGGTTAATAAGAAATATTCCCGGCACGGTCGATTGCTCGTTCAACAAAGTGTTAAACGTATCATTGTCAACCGTTTGAAGGTCTACGTCTACGCCGAGGTTGTCTTTCAGTTGGGTTTGCAACCATTCCATTTGTTGTTGCAAATCTGACGGGAACTGCAATGTGACAGTTGGGAAGTCCTGTCCACTGGCAAACCCTGCGCTTTCAAGCAGGCTCTTTGCTGCTGTTGGGTCGAACGACAACGTGTTGGCTTCCGGTGCGTAGCCGCGCTCGTTCGAAGGTATCAGGCTCAATGCTTGTTGACCCCCACCATACAGGACAGCCTGGTCCCAATTGTCACGATCCAGCGCACGGGCTATGGCCTGCCTGACTTTCGGATCATTGAACGGGGCATGTGTAGTATTGAAGGCAAAGTAGGTCGTACAATTCCCCTCATTTCCGATCAGTTCCGACTCAAATTGAGGATCGTTAAATACGCCGCTGTAGATTGAGCTTGGAACAATGAAGGCATCGACTTGTCCTGCTCTGAATGCTTCAAGAGCTGTTGACGGATCGGCTATATAAAGACCATCAATTTCGTTGATTTTGGGGCTTCCCAGGCGATAATTGTAATTTGCTCCCAGTGAAATGCCCTGGTCATTGTACTGCTTCAGTATGAATGGGCCGTTCCCAATGTAATACAAGCCGTCAGAATCCGAGGCCCAACTATCACTGCCCTGCTCAACGAGATCCTGCCGCACAGGATCGCCCACCCACAATGTCAATATGTAAGGGAAATAGGACGCAGGGGCTTGAAGCGTGAACATAATATGCTGGTCGTCAATGGCTTTGACGCCCAGGTTATCCATCAACTCCTCAATCTTTGCGGTATCTGTCGCGGGCGTCGAGTCAAGTTCTGACGCGCCGGCAATGTCGTAGGCGAGGTAGCTGTAAGGCCTGCCGTTGATTCGCGGGTCAAGCAAGCGTTTCCACGCGTATACAAAGTTGCCGGCTGTAAGGGGAGTGCCGTCCGAGTAGCTCAAGTTATCCCTCAGCTTGATAGTATATCGCAGACCATCAGCCGATACTTCCCATGATTCCGCAGCGGCGGGCACCACTTCAAGCTTGTCATTTAGCCCAAGCAGTGGTTCATAGGCGAGGCTCGCGATACCTATGCCCTCACCATCCGTTCGCTGCGGATCTATATTTTCGGGCATGCCTGTCATTCTCACGCGCAAGATACCCTGCGTTCCAGTTCCGGCGACTGAAGAATCGCTTGTTGGCTCGGCGGTCTCATCCGATGAAGGAGTGGCAGTGTCGTTTGCCTCAGCGACACCAGGTATGGTCGCAGTGCTCTGGTCCAGGCTAGCGACCTCCGTAGCGGAGGCGGCAGCCGCCAGGCCAAGGGGAGTGGGCGTGCTGGAAACCTGCGCGTTCTGATCTCCGGGCTTGATGAGGAAAATTAACGCCAACACTGCGAGTGCCACCAACCCTGCAACAGCAGCAATGCCTGCTATGCGCCCTGTTCCGCCTGCTCCCGCCGCCGTCGCCTTCGTGGCCGGGGCGCTTTGCTCAGGAATCGCGGCACGCTTTGCGGCGTCTGCGGATTGCCCGGTCAGGCTTGAGATTGCGTCATTGACATCACTGTCGCTTGGTAGTTTCTCTCGTACCCGTGAAATTGCCGCCATAGCCTCGGTCAAGCCGTCTGTATGAGTTTGGGCCGGGCCAACATCTTGCAAACGGGCACGCTCTTTTTCTTTTAGTGCATCGCGTAGGATCGTTGCTGCACCCAGATGCCCGTCGTCCAGGGCAAGCGCACCACGTGCCTTTTCGATGGCCGTTTCCCAATCGCCCTTCTTGTTTGCTTCTTGCGCTTCCCTATAAAGCGTACTCACAGGCGAAGTCTGCGGGCTGGCCGCAGCAGATTCTACTTGACGCAGTTGAGGACTTACGATCGCCGCGTCCTCCAGGATGGGAGGCCGAGCATTCGGTTCGACCTGAGTGTCAGTGGCCAGGGGTGCCTCGGGCGCAGCAACGCTAGGGCCGTCAGGAGCGGTAAGCGGCGAAGTGACGATGGGTGGTGGAGCGGGCAGCGACGAGAAGTCGAAAAGATGACCGTCGGCGGCCCTCGTGTAGAGTACAGGAGTTGCCCATTCAAGGGCGTGATTCTCGGTGAAGATCGCCATGCGCGCTTCAAACAGGGCATTTTCGACCGGGTGGCCGCCGGCGATGGCCGCGTAGAAAGCCTGGCTAAAGGTTTTCGCCGCGCCATCCGTTATCTCAAATTGCATCGCCACCACTGCAGGAATGCCCTGCTGTACTAGGCTTTGGGCAGTACCGGAGAACGGGTCGGTCCGGTCGGCGCGTGCTCCTTCGCACGCGTTAAGTATGACGAGCGCAAGCGTTCGGTAGTTGTGCAGCAGCCAACCAAGTTGCTGGCCGCTCACCATACGACCACGCCCGCTCTCGTCTTTAAGTACGACGACGCCCTCCTGCGTTTGCCGGTCGAATGCTCCATGCCCTATGAAGTGGAGAATATGGTAGGGGGCCGACTGGAGCTTCTTTCGCAGCACAGGCAGTGTCGCATCATCCAGCAAATCGAGGTGCACGAGGCCCCTTTCTTCCAACGGGCCAAGCGCTTCCTGTATCTGCGCCCATTCCTGTTCCACATCAAGACGAGGGAAGTCCCCAGGATTGGAGATCATTACCAGAACACGCAGAGGCAAGGTCACGGCCACGGGGCGAGTACGCTCAGGCATGTCAAGATAGCGCACAATAGCAAGCTCGTCATCAAGGGCCAGGAACCTATTGAGCGATGTGCTGAAGAGGTATTCCCACGGCAAGTCGGCTAGCTCGGGCGTGTCGGTGAAGCGCAGGCGCATTCGAATTCGTGTGTCCTGCTGAGCAGAAGCGCTCAGACTGCTTCGCCAGCACCCCTGAACATCACCATTGAACACCGCCTGGAACAGCGTACCGCCGAACCTCTTGGCAGCGGCAACATCCGGCGAGTCTATCCGCCGAACGCCGCGCATGCCCGGTCGCGTGGTGAGGATGAAGTTCTGGAGTTCGATATCCGAAAAAGGCGGGATGAACGTGCTTGAGGCTTGCCCTTCAGCCGAATCTGCACGAACACGATAGGCATCGCCCTCGCGCTGGAAGAACAGGTCGAAATTGTGATAACTGGGATCAGGCATAAGCTTGCCCATTAGAGGGCCAATAAGGTGCTATTAATCCTCGGAACTGTTGCTTGCATTCTCGGACGCGGCGCTATGGTTGTTGTCCGGCAGTGTTCGCAGCAAACGACGATTCCAGGTCAACTTGAGCGTGAATTGTGCCTCGGCCGAGGTCGATGCCAGGAAAGCGCCGATATCGGCACTTAGCTTTATTCCGAATTCGAGATCGATTACATCTGGAGGTTCGACGAGTTCGCGCATGCGGACAATGATGCTTTCGGCAGCTGGCCTGATGCTGTCTATTGCCTGTTCGTAAGTGACCCTGGCACGTTCGATCATTGCCGTCGAGTGCCCGCCTCGGAGCGTTGAACTCGAGCCTCCGGCGTCCTCCACCTCGACCAGCAGCATCTCGCCGTTGTCCATTGGAAACTCAATGACCCGCTTCATAAGTTCCTCCGCATAGGCTATGCCTTTGTAAGCCTATAGCGAGTCGATAATCATGCAAATAATGCAAGACGCGAACTGCATAGCTCACTCCGACTATACAAGCTACCGATCGGCAAGTCAAGGGCTAGTATGCAGTCTTTTCGCGACGGCGATCTCTGCGGAACCTTGCTTGCTAGCTTCTGTCTTGGTTATAGAGTACCAACCAGGCCGGACGCTTGCCAACGATCGAATATCATGGCAGCCAAAAACTGGGCTTACTTCAGAAAAGTGGACAAGAGAAAGACTCTTGTCCACAATATGGAGGAAGTCTAAATGATGCCTAAGAATTCCCAAGTAATACAAACGGGCCAGACAACCCGGCCAACCCAGAAGACCCCAATAACTTTTGAACAGAGATATTTCGAACCGAATCCCGTGTCAACTAAATCGTAGTAAGCCCAGTAAGTGAGATCCTCGGGCATGCTAGAGCTAGCATTACACAGGATATCTATCAGCATATTATTCGCTCTCAGCAGAGAGATGCAGCCGAAAGAATGAATGCTTTGCTAGGCCAGTAGTACGCCAAACAGTATTGCAATGTGCAAAACAATATTGCAATACTGCAGAAGAAATGGTAAATTTATATATGAGAGCGAAATACATCACCGTACCGTTGGTAGACGATCTCTAACTTACAATGTCCGATGAGGACATCTTTTGTATGGTTGTTTGTAATGCTAATAGGTTAGGAGCAATGTAATGAATAGATCACCTATGGAAGAGACCGTGCTACGCGCTGTGCAAAAGTCTGAGATGCCTTCTAAGCCAATGGACATCGTAACTCAGGTTGCCAGTAATTTATATACTGAAGACGCCCGTCGAGCTAGTGCGGCTATCCGATCATTGGTCGAGCAGGGCGAGTTAGATGTGACAGTAGACTTAAAGTTACAGGCAAGAAAATAAGTTTCGAACTCTAAGCAATAATTCTACCCCCATATTCTGCACGACATCAGGACCCATACGTCCAGTTCTATGCCCGTACCTAACAGAGAAGATAGGCGACACGATTTCGAGAACGAGCCACATCATAATGATCAACGGCTCACATCTGAGCGCGACCGCGATAGGGTATTATATAGCACAGCATTTAGGCGATTGGCCGGTGTCACCCAAGTAGTTCACACTGCTGAGGGACATGTGTTTCATAACAGGCTTACCCACAGCATCAAGGTAGCGCAAGTTGCCAAGCGCATCGCTGAGTACTTGCGGAATACTGAGGAACCTGAGATCCAAGATACCGTTGGCAAGATTGATGCTAATGTAGTAGAAGCAGCAGCATTGATCCACGATCTGGGCCATCCTCCATTTGGGCATATTGGTGAGCAAGAGCTTGAAAAGATCCTTGTTGCTCATGGTATTGCAGACGGCTATGAAGGTAACGCTCAATCATTCAGAATTATTACTAAACTCACCATCAGGAATAGCAAGTATCTCGGCCTAAATTTATCACGGGCTACACTTGACGCTAGCCTAAAATATCCGTGGGCTCGTGCTGAGAACGGGAAAAAAGCAGAAAAATGGGGCTATTACGTTAGTGAGGCTGATGATTTCGGATTCGCACATAAGCTAGCTGCGAAAGGCGACAAACAAAGCGCAGAGGCAGCAATAATGGATTGGGCGGATGATGTTACTTACGCGGTACATGACGTAGAGGATTTCTATAGAGCAGGATTGCTTCCATTAGACAGACTACTGTATCCAACTTCACAACGTGAGCAGTTCTTGATGACTGTCTATGCACGCTGGGAGAAGCAGGGACACCATAAGAGAATAAAAGATTTACCAAAGGAAGCAGCTTCTGACTTCCTCAACGAATTGCTGATACTTAGCGGTGCCGATGCATTAGATAGTCCGTTTAATGGCACCCGACAACAGCAAATAGCACTGGGATCTTTTGCCTCATATTTGATTAGAAGGTATGTGCGCGGACACGACAAGAACCCCCAAGCAGAGGGCGACGAAACGAGAGCGCTTAAACTCGATCCATCAGGTGAGCCAAGCTTCATTCACGTACTACCGCGTTTTCGGGCTGAGGTAGATCTCTTAAAGGCCCTTATGCAAAGGTATGTGTATAACAACCCAGCACTATTGACCCAACAATATGGTCAACGGAAAGTAATTAGAGATCTATTTGAAATCTACTGTGAGGCTTGGGATCCTGCGAACCGAAATTTTAGAGGATTACCCAATCCATTTGTTGAATATTGGGAGAGCGCGACGACTGACTTGCCACAACCTGAGCGCCTGGCAGCAGACTTAATTGCAAGCCTGACGGAGCAACAGTCATTGGCGCTACACCAGAGGTTGCTAGGCATTGCACCCGGCTCAATCCACAATACCATAATTAGTTAGCGAATTGCCTGGTAGTGATCAGCCGTTTCAGAGGCACAATGACAGCACCTATTTTGAGGAGCACGATCCCTATTGGCTACATAGGCGGGAATGAGGTCCGGATGCCTAAAGTACCCGGACCTCATTCCCGCCTATTCTCTTGTGGAGATGTGGGGACTCGAACCCCAGACCCTCACACTGCCAGTGTGATGCTCTCCCAGCTGAGCTACACCCCCAAAGTTACCGATAGTGGGCCAGAATCCTTGGCCCGATTGTCCTCACATTATACGAAATCACCCCTTAGCCGTCAAGTTCACTACCCATCCAAACAAAGAGGGAGACCCACACGGGGCCTCCCTATCGCTCACTTCCTGTACTTGGCGGTGCGCCATGCTCGACGCAACTCCTGCGGCTTAGCTCCAGTTCACGCTGTTAGATGGATCGCCATCTGGGCGGCTCCAGTTCACGCTATCAGCAACTGTTCTGGTGACAGCACTCCAGTTGACGCTGTTCGAGGGGTCACCACCTGGGCGACTCCAATTCACACTGTCGGCCACAACACGAGTCACGGCACTCCAGTTGACGCTATTTGACGGATCGCCACCTGGTCGGCTCCAGTTGACGCTGTCGGCTACAATATGCGTAACAGCACTCCAGTTGACGCTGTTCGAGGGGTCACCGCCCGGGCGACTCCAATTCACACTGTCGGCGGCAGTATGATTAGCAGCGCTCCAGTTGACGCTATCGTTAGGCTGGATAGCCATAGTGCTTAATGCCAGTGCAGCAGTAACTCCCAGCCCGACCAAGGCATACCGAGCATAGTTTAGCACGCTATTGATCATTTGCTCCTCCGGTGATGCACAGTGCTTAGTCTTTACTACTCAACTGTGTTACATTAAAATCGGACGACCCCTAATCAATAAAGTCGTCACAAAAGGATTAGCCCTATGACAAGTACCTGGCGTAGTACTGTCGCTGCACTCTTACGCCTGATCTATAACGTGTGTTAGTCTAAAAGTACTACCACTATACCGTGAGATCGGCGCAATCGCCTCGCGGAATGAGTATAACACGAAACGTTTCTGTGAGTAAGTGGCTACGCACATAGAATTAGTCCTTTACGTAGAAGATACGTAATTTTACGTAGTCGTTTTTGAACCACGTAGCGTTTCCGGCTCTCGCAGGCCGCTTACTGTTATAATTGGTGTTATGCATATAGGCATTAACGCTCATTTGTTGGCCTTCACGGGCAACTACAGGCAGGCTGGGCTTAGTCGTTACATCTACGAACTTGTTGATCTCATGCCCCGGCTGCAGCCCACTACCACCTTCACAGCCTTAACCGGCAGGGCGCCAATCCCGGACAGCTTTTCCGCCGCGCCCAACCTACACTTCGCGCATAGTCGGTTCCCAACGGCGCGCGCGCCAATCCGCATCCTCTGGGAGCAAACCGTGCTCCCCGTCGCCTCGGCCCGCCAGGGGCTGGACTTACTCTTTTGCCCTGTCAACGTGCGCCCGATCTTCTCCACGTGCCCCACTGTAGTCACCGTCCACGATGTGGGCTTCCTGCGGTATCCCCAGGCGTTCCACCCCCTCAAGCGGCTCTACCTCACCATAATGACCCGCTGGTCGGTTCGCCACGCTTCTCACGTAATTGCAGTCTCAGAAGCCACTCGGCAGGACGTCATTGGGTTCTTCGGGGCAAACCCACGTCGTGTCACCACCGTGCATAACGGCGTCGGCACGCAATTCACGCCCGCGTCACCGGACGAGAAGGCCGCGTTCCGCAGGGACAAGGGTATCACCGGACGCGTCGTCCTGTATATCGGCACGTTGGAGCCGCGCAAGAACCTGACTACGCTCATCGAGGCTTTTTCACGTATCGCGGCCCAACCTGAGTTTGCTGACGTCACCCTGCTCATCGGCGGCAGCAAAGGTTGGTACTACGACGAGATATTTGCCTCTGCTGAGCGCCTTGGCCTCACATCGCAGGGGCGGGTGCGCTGGTTAGGCCGCGTGCCTGACGATGAACTAGCGCTGTGGTATAATATCGCGAATGTGTGCGCGTACCCGTCGCTTTACGAGGGTTTCGGCCTGCCTCCGCTCGAGGCGATGGCCTGCGGAACCCCGGTCATAACGTCTAATACGTCGGCTTTGCCCGAGGTAGTCGGCACGGCAGGTATCTTGCTCGAACCGACAGATGTGCAAGCCTGGGCGACCGCGCTGGATAAGGTTCTTACCGATAGCGTACAGGCAAGCACCTTGAGCAGGGCAGGACTACAGCAAGCATCGCAATTCAGTTGGGAACGCACAGCCGAAGAAACCGCAGCAGTACTTGAGGCGGTGGTAGCACACAGCAGTAACAAGAAGAAACGATAAGTTCGATAAGTTTGGTACCTGGAGAGAGGATTTCAACAACAGTCGTGGCAACAAGGGCAGGTTTGGACATTGTCAGTCATGGCGTAGACCAGACGAGACGGCTCGGTGCTCATCTGGGCAGGTTGCTCGCGCCCGGCGACGTGATACTGCTTGAAGGAGAATTCGGCTCGGGCAAGACTACTTTTACCCAGGGCATTGCCAGGGGTCTCGGCCTGGACAGTCATTATGTCAACTCACCGACCTTTACGCTAATAAATGAGTACAAGGGCGGTAGGGTTCACTTGGCGCATGTCGATCTTTACCGGCTGCACGGCGCTTACGACATTTCGACATTGGGCCTCGACGACTACCTGGAAGGGAGAGGGGCCACAGTCATAGAGTGGCCCGCCGAAGCAGAAGCTAATCTTCCACATGATCGCTTACTGATACAGTTCGATTACCTCAATGACACGAAGCGCACTCTCCGCTTCTTCTCCTACGGCCAACGCTACGAACAACTGCTCGATGACATGAAGAAAGCTGCATTCGGATAGAAGCCTGATGGATGCCACCGGTATTACGCAATAGCTTATGATCCTATCCATAGATACAAGCACAGACATAACAAGTATCGCGATTTACAGGCCTTCGTGGGGCGTCCTCTACGAGCAATCATGGGAGTCGGGACGCGAACAGACCACCCAGTTGCTGCCCAATGTACAGCGCGCCATGGGGCTGGTACATACTACTGTGCGCGAACTGACAGGCATCGCAGTAGCAACCGGCCCCGGCTCATACAGCGGAGTGCGCATTGGCCTGAGCACGGCCAAGACGTTGGCCTACTCACTCGGACTGCCCTTGTGGGGCGTGCCAAGCCTCGATGCGCTTGCTTATTCCCAGGTGGCAGTGACAGCAGCCCAGGTATGCGCTGTATTAAGCATGGGTAGGCACAGATTGGCCTGGGCTTTATACCGCACGAAGGGCACCCAATGGCAGCGCCTCACTCCATACGCCAACACCACGGCAGAAGAAATGGCGCTGGCAACCCAAAAGGGTGGGGCAAGCCTTGCTACTCTATTCTGCGGCGAGATCACAGCCGAAACCGCCGAGGCACTAACGCGGGTGCTGGGTACCTCTGCCGCGATTGCACCCGCGGCGGCCGGACTGCGGCGTGCCTCCTACCTGGCCGAGCTTGCACTTCAGCGCGCTAACCGTGGAGAGTCGGACGATCCAGCGACTCTCCAGGCGATATATCTTCAGCCAACTGTAACTGCCCAACACGCCGAAGCATCTGCCGTGTAACTAACGGCGAATTATGCACAGCAGTCACTAGACATCATGCCCTACTTACTCCAAAACATGACAGCCGAGGACATAGCGGACGTTTCAGCAATTGAGCGTTTATGCTTCACCATGCCCTGGCCTACCTCAGCTTACCGTCGTGAGCTAAAGACTCCCGAGACCAACCGCTACATTGTCGTGCGCTGGGTTTCCCCTCAGCTTGCTTCTCGGCTGGGCCTGCGCGAGCCTACAGAGGCAAACCTGACCTCACTGGAACACCCGGAACTCAAGATCCTTGAACACAGTAATTCGAACGGCGCGAATAGCCATGAGCCAGGATTGCTGGCGCGCTGGTCAGCTTTGTTGCCCTGGAAACACACGGATGCGCATGATAAACAGTCCAACGGGCATACCCACAATGGCTCGCGTGACATCGGTCGGAGTGATTTCGCCGTCGTAGGCTATGCGGGGCTGTGGCTGATGGTGGACGAGGCACACGTTACCACGATAGGGGTGCATCCCTCCCAACGCGGGTATGGCGCGGGTGAGCTACTATTTTTGGGCCTGGCCGATATCGCTCGCGAAATGCGCGCACATCGCCTTACGCTGGAGGTGCGGGTTTCTAATCTGTCAGCCCAGGCGCTATATCGCAAATATGGCCTCGAGATTGCAGGCGTCCGCAAGCGTTATTACAGCGACAATGGCGAAGATGCCTATATCATGTGGAGCGAACCCGTAGGCTCACCTGAGTACGAGTCGCGCATTTCTGCTCTCCGCAAGCAACTTGTCGACCGCATGCGAGCGGCGTTCCAGGGACCGACTCCCCCCGCGCACAAAGTCGACCCGACCAAATTACAGTAGGCAACTACTAGATTTGAGAAATAGATGAACATCCTGGCAATAGAAACCTCATGTGATGAAACCTCGGTTGCGATTGTTCGCGACGGCAGGCACATCATCACCAATGTGATCGCCTCACAAATAGATTTGCACCAACGATACGGCGGCGTTGTGCCCGAACTTGCCTCGCGCCAACACATCGTGACGATTATTCCGGTGCTGGAAGAAGCCCTGAACCGGGCGGGCATGACCTGGGTGAACCTCGATGCTGTGGCTGTCACCCGCGGGCCGGGGCTGTCACCTGCGCTGCTGGTCGGCGTGAATGCTGCCAAAGCCATAGCGTTTGCGCGTGGCAAGCCACTGGTGGCGGTCAACCACATCGAGGGTCACATCTACTCTAACTGGCTCATACCTGAGACCCTACCAAGTGAAGACACTCCTCCACACGAGCCGCGCTTCCCAGCGCTTTGCTTGATCGTTTCGGGCGGGCACACCGAGCTTGTCCTGATGAGCGGTCACGGCGAATATAGTTTGCTGGGCAAGACTATTGACGACGCGGCCGGCGAGGCATTTGACAAGGCCGCGCGCATATTGGGCCTGGGCTATCCCGGTGGCCCCGCGATCCAGCGTGCTGCAGAGGGTGGCGATCCACGCCGCTTCCAGTTCCCGCGCGCGTGGCTTAAGGGCACGCACGACTTTTCTTTCAGCGGCCTCAAGACCGCGCTTCTTCGGAAAGTACAGAGTTTCGGCTTTGAGACGACCAAGCCTGCTCCCTGGCAAACCACGCCGATTCCCACAGCCCAGGCACCGGCTTCTCACATGTCGGGAGACCATCCTGAGCATGCACCCACCAGGCTGCCTCTTGCGACCGGGTCGCTGGTTGATCTGAGTACCTTTACGGCAGGCAAGAC
>DATINP010000083.1:0-13420 GCA_035474135.1 Chloroflexia bacterium
TTGCCCGTGCAAATATAATCTACAAAGAAGTAAGGGACACGCCTTAGACCGCCAGCCTCTTCCAGTGCCCTCAGCGACTCCCGTTCTACTTGCGCCCATGGGCAGCCATCCATAGCTCCCGCTGCTTGACACCCGCCTGCCGGTCTGATGTCTTGTAACGCGCCAGGAACTCCACCCTGTAATCGTTGAATGTGTCGTCCAGGATCGCCTGCCTGATCTCGGCCATGACCCGAGACATGAAGCGTAAGTTGTGTATGCTATTCAGTCGATAGGCCAATAACTCCTCGGCCCTGAACAGGTGGTGCATGTACCCCAACGAGAAATGGGTGCATGCATAGCAGTCGCAGTCAGGTTCCACAGGCCCCTTCTCGTGGGCATAACGCGAACTCTTTATTGCCAGGCGGCCATCCCGCGTAAGCAGGGCGCCATTGCGCGCCACGCGCGTCGGCAATACGCAGTCGAACATATCTATCCCGCGCGCCACGCACTCCACTAGGTCTTCGGGCGATCCAACGCCCATCAAATAGCGCGGCTTGTGCGTGGGCAACAGGGGCGTGGTCTCCTCCAGTATCCTGTGCATATCCTCTTTGGGCTCACCCACGCTCAGGCCGCCTATCCCATAGCCGGGAAATTCCAACCCACCCAAGACGTGAGCGCTCTCACGGCGTAAATCCGGGTAAATGCTCCCCTGAACGATCCCGAAGAGCGCCTGTTTCGCGCTGGCGCCCGCTTCAATATGCGCCCGCAAACAACGTTCGGCCCAGGCATGAGTGCGGGCCAGTGCTTTTTGGTTATATTCGTGCGAGGAAGGGTGGGGCGTACATTCGTCGAGCACCATAATGATGTCCGCGCCTAATTGTTCCTCCACGCGCATGACCATTTCAGGCGTGAACCTGTGCGTCGAGCCGTCAAGGTGCGATTTGAAAGTCACCCCCTCATCATCTATCTTGCGGTTTTGTGCCATGCTGAACACCTGGAACCCACCGCTATCGGTCAGGATCGGACGGTCCCAACCCATGAAGCCGTGCAAGCCGCCAAACTCGGCCACCAGGTCGGAGCCGGGACGCAAATAGAGATGGTAGGTGTTCCCCAGTATGATTTGCGCGCCCACCCCACGCAATTCGTCCGGCGACAGTGACTTCACACTGGCCTGCGTGCCGACAGGCATAAACACGGGGGTCTGTATCACCCCATGCGGCGTACTAACCTGCCCCACCCGCGCGCTGCCGTACGGCGTTGCAAGCTCTTTCTCTAGTTCAAACCGAAATCCACTTCCCATGATATTTCCGAAATGCCCTTTCCTGAACTAAATGTGATACTCAATATACGTGTCGTTAACTTGACTAAGAATTGACGGGTCACAAATCGCCCGTGACCTGAGATCTTCGACTTACGATCTACGACTCAATGGCCAGCCTTATTTCTTCTTTGACCCACTCGTCGTCCTCTGTTGCGAACCGCTCTCGAAGGGCCATCAATGCAGGTTCGCCACCGATCTTACCCAGCGCCCAGGCAGCGTGCCCGCGAACAAGCTCGGAAGTCCCGTTCAGGGCCCGCACGAGGGCAGGCACGCTGGCAGGGTCTCCCACGTTGCCCAGCGCCACCGCAGCGTTCCGCCGCAAGCCCGCCCACTTTGCCCGCTTTACCGGGCTGGTCTTAAACCTGACCCTGAATTCCTCTTCCGTTATGTCAAGTAATTCGGTCAGTACAGGGCTTGGACCGATTCCCGCATCGGGCGCGAACTCAGGATGCTCTCCCGGTATGGCCTTGCGGTTTACCGGGCACACGTCCTGGCAGATGTCGCAACCGAACACCCAGTCGCCAATCAGCGAACGCATCTCGCGTGGGATCGGCCCTTTCAGTTCGATAGTCAGGTAGGAGATGCACCGATCGCTGTCGATCACTCCAGGCGCCAGGATCGCCCCGGTGGGGCAAGCAGGCATACAGCGGGTGCAGGTTCCGCAGTGGGTTCTGACGGGCTCGTCACTCGGCAACTCGACATCCAACAAAAGCTCGCCCAGCAGGATCCAAGAGCCGCGCTCACGGTTCAGAATATTGCTGTTCTTGCCAAACCAGCCCATGCCCGCCTGCCGGGCTACGGCTCGGTCAACAATGCGCGCCGTGTCGACCAGAGTACGCGCTTCAACCTGAGGCCCCAAACGTTCCTGCACAAACTCGTGCAATGCAGTCAGCTTGGCCTTGAACACCTCGTGGTAATCGAGACCCCAGGCGTAGCGCGCCACCTTGCCTCTCGGCTCGCCCGGTGTCGAAGGTGTGTACTCTTCGTTGCCCAGGTAACTTATCCCTAGCGACATAGCAGTCTGCGCCGACACCATCAGGTTGCGTGGGTCGCTTGCCACACGTGCCCTGTCCTTCGTGAACCAGGTCAGCCCAGACAATAGTCCCGCGTCAATCCGCTCTTCCAGCACCCTCTGAGTGTCGGGCATCGCCCCGGCACGCGCAAACCTCACCAGGTCGAACCCCAGTTCGTGTGCGCGCTCAATGATCTCCGCTTTCAGAGCGTGCAGATCGGGGGCACCTTCCATATCGTGGGTGGCAACGTCTTCCTCTTGCAGAGCAACTTTCAGATGTGCGCTATCAATGGGCATACCCGCAATTATACCAAATGCCGATATGCCTCGACCGCGAACTTATGCGCTACGACGGGCGGCTCAGTGCGTACCGTTCCCGTTCGTGAGCGCAGGAACGCCGGGTGTGACCAATGGCTGGCTCGGCGTAGCCGCAAGACTCATCCCTAACTTCTGCTCAAACTCGCGTAGAAGGCTCTTGCTCCCACCAAATGCGTCGATCGGCATCGGCTGTCCCGCAATCATCTGCTTGAGGTAAGCAAGCTCGGTTTCCGAAAATGACGCACCCCGAAGTTTATACTCCTCGAAGGCTTCCCAGGCTATTGGGGCAACTGCCTGCACACAAGTCGCGACCTGCTGGGCGAAGTCCCTGATCTCCTTTTGCGCATGTGCGTCCAGCCGCAATCGTAGAAAATGCAATAGGTTATGCAGGTTCATCTGCCAGTAGAACTCGCTGTAGAGGGATAAGGGCAATACAATACGCGCCAGTTCCCGAGCCACATTGTTATTCAGGAAATCCTCGTAGTGCGCGTAGGCGGTGTCGCGGTCTTCTTTCAGGAAGGTGAGGAAGCGCTGCACAAGCTCCTGCGGCACCTCGTCCGGCGACCTGCCCTGCTTGTTGTCTTTGCTCTGGAAACCGACATCGGCCCACGCAGGCTCGTGGAACTCCTCTTTCATGATCGAATAGCGCGCACTTTCCTCATTGACAGAGGCTGTGCGGTGACGTATCCATTGGCGGATCACGAAAATGGGTGCCTTGATATGGAACTTCAAAACCACCATTTCAAAGGGCGTGGTGTGGTCGTGTCGCATCAAGTATCGTATCAGACCGCGATCTTCGCGCACCGACTTCGTGCCCGCACCGTAGGATACGCGCGCGGCCTGTACGATGCTCTGGTCGCTACCCATGTAGTCCACCAGCCTGACAAATCCATTGCTTGGCACGGCCAATGCCATGTCAAGCAAGTCCTCAGCCGCCTGCGCTACAATGTGTCCCATAACAAAACCCCCTTCGCCGGTTCATTCGACTAAGGGGATTATATACCAGTTGGGGATGTGGAAAAGCTGGGCTACGACGGACTACGGATGACGGACGACGGACGACCGAGCTGCTTATCACGCATAATGTAGCTCCGTCCGCCGTCGGTCGTCGGTCGTCCGTCGTCTACAGGGGGATGTTGCCGTGCTTCTTCGGTGGGTTCGAGTCTCGCTTATTCTTGAGCATCTGGAGGGCGCTGATAAGCTTGGGGCGCGTCTGCTTAGGCTCAATGATGTCATCAATGAAGCCCCGTCCTGCAGGCACATAGGGATTGGCAAACTTCTCGATGTACTCAGCTTCCAGCCGTTTGCGGGTGGCTAGAGGATCGCTGCTGCTCTCAATCTGGTCTTTGAAAATGATGTTCACAGCACCGTCAACGCCCATCACGGCTACTTCGGCAGTGGGCCATGCGTAGTTGACATCGCCACGCACGTGCTTCGAGTTCATCACGTCATAGGCACCGCCGTAAGCTTTGCGCGTGATTACGGTTATCTTCGGCACGGTCGCCTCGCAGTATGCGTACAACAACTTCGCCCCGTGCCTGATTATGCCGCCATGTTCTTGCTTGGTGCCCGGCAGGAACCCGGGTACGTCCACAAATGTCACAATAGCGATATTGAAGCAGTCACAGAAGCGCACGAACCGGGCGGCCTTGTCCGCAGAATCGATGTCGAGCACTCCCGCCAGCATCAACGGCTGTTGGGCCACGATACCCACGGACTGCCCACCCAACCGCGCAAAGCCCACGATAATGTTCCCTGCAAAGTGCTCCTGTACCTCCAGAAAGTCGCTATTGTCCACGATCTTCGCTATAACCGCCTTCATGTCGTAGCCCTTGGTAGGCACGTCCGGCACGATCGAGTTCAAATCGTCGTCCATGCGGCTGGCCGGGTCGTTGTTCGACACGAATGGCGCGTCGTCCAGGTTGTTCGAGGGGATGTAACCCATTAGCCGCCTGATGGTCATCAGGCATTCCTCCTCGCTATCGAGCGCGAAGTGTGCGACTCCTGACACGCTATTGTGCACCACTGCCCCACCCAACGTCTCGAACGTTACGTCCTCATGGGTGACCGTCTTGACCACATTCGGACCGGTCACGAACATATATGATGTGTCCTTGACCATCATAATGAAGTCGGTCATCGCCGGGGAATAGACGGCCCCACCCGCGCACGGCCCCATGATGGCCGAGATCTGAGGAACCACGCCTGAGGCCAGGACGTTCTTGAGGAATACGTCAGCGTACCCGCCCAGGCTCAGCACACCCTCTTGAATGCGCGCCCCGCCCGAGTCGTTCAGCCCTATCACAGGCGCGCCGGTTTTCATCGCCATGTCCATAATCTTGATAATTTTCTCGGCGTGGGCTTCCGACAGTGACCCACCGAAGACCGTAAAGTCCTGCGAGAAGACGTATACCAGACGCCCCTCAATGCGACCCCACCCGGTCACTACTCCGTCACCCAGCACTTGCTGCTCGCCCATGCCGAAGTCCGAGATACGGTGGGTCACAAACATATCGATCTCCTCGAACGATCCGTCGTCCAGCAGGAGGTCAATGCGCTCTCTAGCGGTCAGTTTGCCCTTGGCGTGCTGTTGCTGGATGCGGCGTTCGCCTCCACCCTGATACGCTCGCTCCCGCATCTCGTGCAAATGGGCAAGGCTCTGCGCCGTCGTGGGCCGAGGCGCAATCGCCGTCTCAGGCGCACCTGCGTTGTCTCCCTGCGCTCCGTCGGCCTCAAGCGCCGTGTCGCCCTCTTGCTCGCTCTTGTTGTTCTTAACTACAGCCATCATCGCCCCTTATAATTGTAGATTAGTTCGGCCCCGTCGAGTGAGGCAGATGCTCTATTTCTCATGCCCGCAATGCCTCCGTAAAGAAGCCGTTCACGCGCCGCCTGTATTCCTCATGTGCAACCTCAGGCGCCCTGGCGTGGCCGCAATCCGGCACCACCCATAACTCCTTTGGCCCACTCGCCGCAGCGTAAATACGGGGCGCTGACCGGGGATCCGTCAGTTGGTCGTTTGCCCCATGGATCACAAACAGTGGCCTCTTACCGAGGCGCGCTGCCGATGCTTCCGGGTGTACATCGCCGGTTTTCATGCCCACCATCTGCTCGGCCCATCGCATAATGAGTGGAGCAAACAAGGTAGCGGGCGACCCTACGAACGTTCGCAGGCCCGGCTGCACCATGTCATTGAGGTCTGCATATGCCGAGTCCGAGACCACAGCTTTGATCTGAGGGGCCAGTTCTGCCGCCATCAATGCCGTGGCGGCTCCCATTGATACCCCCAGCGCACCGATCCGTTCCGAATCCACGTCAGCCCTTGAGCTGATGTAGGCTAAGGCACTGAGGGTATCCCAGCGCTCGCGGTATCCCATGGTGACAGGTAGACCACGCAGCAATCCAGTCCCCTGCATATCAAACATGAAGCAGGCAAATCCCGCATCGTGCAGCATGGAGGCGTAATAGACCATCTGCTCTTTGTAGCCGCCGTACCCATATAGCAGAAGGATACAGGGCCAGGGCTTCGCGGACGAGTCACCCCCGGGCACAAACCAACCACTCACTTCCTTACCGTTTTGCGCTGGGAACACGACATATTCAGGCGTGGCGTCACTGCTTAGCTCTATATCGAGGGGATGATCGGCGCCTGTTGGCATAGCTTCTTCCAATACGGGGTGCATAACGCGCCACGCCGCCCAGTAGGGAAATCCGCCAAGCACTAACCCGGCCAACCCCAAGCCAACCATCGCGAAGGCTCGGCCCAGTCCGCTCACGCTACCCCTCATGTTGGTGTTTGATGACAATACGCCCTGTACCACTATGTTCGACATATCTCGCTCCGTCCGTGTTTGACCTGCACACGGTTGCCAGGTTGATCATAGCACATTCGTGTCCAGCAGGAAAGATCGGCTCATTGACATACCCCCGTAAAGGCAGTACCATACATACGAACGCTACTGAACTGCGGCGCTTCAAAATACCACATAATATATAACCTCATAACTAGAAGCTCGTATGATTCGAGGAAGGAAATAATGCTATGTCACTGACAAAAGATGAAGTATTGCGAGCATTGAGCGTAGTCAAGGACCCCGACCTGGGCCGCGACCTTGTAACCCTGGGCATGATAGAAAACGTAAATATCAGTCCTGACGGCGACGTTACATTCACTATTGTTCTTACAACTCCTGCCTGCCCCGTAAAGGAACAACTTAAGCAGCAGTCTGAGAGTGTCGTTAGCGCGCTCCCGGGTGTGCGTTCGGTTGCTGCCGAGGTAACATCGCGTGTACGCGCAGGCACGATGACCCAGCGTGAAGGCATCCCGGGCGTGCGCAATATTATCGCGGTTGGTTCGGGCAAAGGCGGCGTCGGCAAGAGCACCGTAGCCGTCAACCTGGCACTTGCGTTGGCAAGCGACGGGGCGCGAGTAGGTCTGCTCGATGCCGACGTGTACGGTCCGAACGTTCCGCTGATGATGGGGGCGTCCTCCAAACCCACGCAGGGAGCTGACAATAAGATCAATCCCATTACGGCCTACGGCATAAAGTTGATCTCGATGGGCTTCTTTGTGGAAGCCGACAGCCCGGTCATTTGGCGCGGCCCGATGCTCACCAAACTGCTCACGCAGTTCATGTACGATGTCAACTGGGGTGAACTTGATTATCTCGTGATGGATATGCCCCCCGGCACAGGTGACATACAACTCACCACCGCCCAATCCGTGCCACTCACGGGCGCTGTGATGGTGTCTACACCGCAAGACGTTGCCCTTATGGACGCTGGCAAAGCGCTTATGATGTTCAAGAAGCTGAATGTGCCGGTGCTCGGTATCGTAGAAAATATGAGCACTTTTGTTTGCCCCCACTGCGCCCAGCCTACCGACCTGTTCGGGCACGGCGGCGCACAGGCGGCGGCTGCGCGTTATGGCGTGCCTTTCCTCGGCGAGATCCCCCTCCACCTGCGGATCCGCGAGGGCGGCGACAGCGGTCGGCCCATCGTGGTGGACGCGCCTGCAACTCTTGAGGCCGAAGCATTCATGCATGTGGCCCGCAATCTCGCGGCCCAGGTGAGCGTGGTTGCCTACAAGCAAGAAGACACGCAGCGTGGAGCGCCCATGGCATTCTTTACCAAGAAGTAGCAACTGGCGACCGGCGACAGAATCGATCGAGGAACTGTCGCCGGTCGTTCGGACTTAAAATCTACGCTCTAAGACTTACGATCCTATGACTGACTATCTCCCAAGCGACCTTGAAACGAGCCTTGCGCCCCGCGAAGGCCGCCTGCTGACGATCCCTTTCGACCAGTATGGCAGATTGCGAATCGCCCAGCACCTAACGGAGATACTGCACACGGAGATCAGCGCGCAATCGCCTGGCAACCCTCAGCGCTTGCGCATCCTCGATGTCGGTGGCTACCCCGGCAACCTGCGCGACTTCGTAGACCATGAGCGTTACGACCTTACCATACTTGACGTAGTTCCTGATGACGGCTCGATCCCTGGCTATATACAGGGCACCGGACTCGGATTGCCATTCGCCGATGGCTCGTTCGACGTTGTCACCTCCCTTGATGTACTTGAACATATACCTGACCCCAACCGTGCTGCCTTCCTCAACGAGATTATGCGCGTAAGTCGGCATGCCGCCCTGCTAATTAACCCCATACAATCCCTCCAAGCCGATCTGGCCGAGGAAACCCTCGACGAGTACATACGCTGGATCATGGATGCTCAGCAGGAACAACTGGCCGAGCACCGGGAGTTTGGCCTCCCCGATTTCGAGCGCACATCAGCGCAGTTCGCACAGGCCGGTTGGCAGACCCAGACCTTCAGGTTAGCCAACGTGTATAACTGGCTGTTGATGATGGTCGCCAAGCACTACCTCATTTCTCTGGGCGACGAAAAAGCTTCGGCATTCGAGCATGCCCTCGACCGCTTCTATAACCTCACTTTTTTTGAGGCTGATCGCTCTGAGCCGAACTATCGTGGTGCGCTTGTGGCCGTTCGACCCGGCCTTGAGGAGGTTATCCGGCAAGTGCAGGCCGCCTACCCTCCACTTCCCGACAGCGAGTCGTCCAACGGGGTGCGCCTGGGGCTAACCCAGACTCTGATGAGCCTGCTAAACTTGAAATCGGGCAACCATGAGGATTTCCGCCTCCGCGAACAAATGGAGCGCCGCGACAGGCACATCGCGGGCCTGGAGTCCAGGATCGCCACACAGGACACCCAGGCAGAGGCCTTGCGCAGCCAGATAAGTGAACTTCAGGCGCACGTGATCAACATACAGAGTAGCTACGAAGCCGAGTTCACCAATCAGAAGGCTTACATGGCTCGACTTGAAAGCGACGTGAAAGCCAAGGACGAGCATATTCTGTATCTGGAGAAGCTCCTGCAGGGTTTGCAATCAGGGCGCGTCTTCCGAGCCACACGCTCGGTGTCCCGCTTCCTGCGTAAATGAAATAACTCGTATGACGTCTTATAAGAGTGATACGCTACCAACAGTCAGCGTGGTAGTGCTGAATTACAACGGCCTCAAGCACCTCGAGGCTTGCTTCAAGTCCCTGCTTGCGTTGGACTATCCATCTGACCGCCTTGAGCTTATGTTGGTGGATAATGCGTCGCATGACGAGTCCGTGCGTTTCATGCACGACAATTTTCCAGGGGTGCGCATCGTTGAAACGGGAGCCAACCTGGGCTTCGCAGCCGGCAACAACTATGGAGCCGAACATGCCACGGGCGACTACGTAGCTTTCTTGAACAATGACACGCGGGTGGAACCCAATTGGCTCAGCGAAATGGTATCGACGGTGCTTGAAGGGCGCGATGCCGGCCTGGTCTGCACCGCATCGCTGATGCTCGACTGGACGGGCGAGAAGATCGACTTTAAAGCATCGGGAGTGAACTTTCACGGCTTCGGCTTTCAACCCTCGTACGGCAAACCGTATAAGCCCGACGAGGTCGCGCCCCGCGACATCCTTTTTGCCTGCGGAGGCTCAATGCTGGTTGACCGCAAGATCTTTCTGGAAATCGGCGGTTTCGACCCGGATTATTTCGCCTTCTTCGAAGACGTGGACCTGGGTTGGAGGCTGTGGCTGCTTGGCTACCGTGTTACTCTGACGCCCACGGCCATCACATACCACCGGCACCACGGCACCGCAGGCAGTATGTCGGCCCACCGCACCTATGTACTCTATGAGCGAAACGCTCTCTACACGATCTACAAGAATTACGAAGAAAGCCATGTGCACACGATCCTGAGCGCGGCCTTACTTCTGTTGGGCGGCAGGGCTGTGCGCTTCATCGAGGCCGGCGGCACGTCCCTGTCGGACTTCGATTGGAACAACGCCGACGCCGACCAGGACCCAGACATCAGCATCCACCGCAATGCGGTCGCCGCCCTGCTTGCCGCCAATGAGTTCAGCGACAACCTGGAAAAAACGCGCGCCAAGCGCGAATGGATACAAGCCCGACGAGTGCGGCCCGACCACGACCTGTTCGAATTGTTCGGGCAGCCCGGCCGCGTTAATTGGATAAATCACGAAACTGATGCCGCCTATTCCGCAGCACACTACGCGCTTCTCAACGGATTCGGTATCGGCGACCTGTG
Organism: Chloroflexia bacterium; assembly: GCA_035474135.1. GTDB lineage: Bacteria > Chloroflexota > Chloroflexia > QHBQ01 > JADMIH01 > JADMIH01. The sequence continues at coordinate 10,235 of DATINP010000083.1, forward strand.
GGGCGATTTGCCCAAAGAAGTGCTCCTTATCAGCCCCGACGTTTTACCCGTTGGCGACATTCCCGCAACGGGATCAGGAATCCGCGCCTGGTCATTAGGTAAGGGACTCGAAGCACAGGGTCATAATGTCCACTATACTATGCCTGCCCCTGCACTTAAAGGACGGGAAGCAGGTGTGCCGCCGGATTATGTGGAAGGCGCGTGGTCGCCCAACAATCTTCAGTCCATCATCGATGAGATGGTACCCGACGTGATCGTGTCTTGCGGCTGGCCCAACCTCACGTGGACCCCTCGCCCGAATGTGCCCGTCGCAATTGACCTCACGGGCCCACATCTTCTCGAGCGACTGTACCAGGGTCACAGCAATGCGCGCGCCAACTCGCTCGAAAAGATCGCCGATCTCTCGAGGGGCGATTACTTCACCTGCATCGGTGAGCGCCAACGCTACTATTTCCAGGCGTGGCTGGCCCAGACCGGACTTACCGCCGACGAACTCACAAACTCCCTTGCCACTATCCCTTACTCGCTCGACCCGATGCGACCTGAGCACGTCTGGCCCGCCAACTGGCAGAACGTCGACGTTCGATTCGTGTATGGAGGGATCTTTCTACCCTGGCAAAACCCCGCCCCAGCCCTGCTGACTGTTTCCGCTATCCTCGACGAGCGCAACACCGGGCAACTTGAGATTATCGGCGGTAAGCACCCTTTCTACCCAATCCCGACCGGCATTTACGGTCCTCTTCTAGAACGATTGGGCGCCTCCCAGCGGACGGTCATGACCGGCCTGTTGCCACACGACAAGCTTGTAGAAAAGTACACGCGGGCGCATGTCGCGGTGGACATGATCATGCCCAACGCCGAGCGCGAACTGGCGTTCCCCAGCCGCACCGTGTACTACCTCTGGTGCGGTCTGCCTGTTATCCATCCCGCGTTCAGCGAAGTTGCACCGTACATTCGAGAATACGAAGCGGGTTGGGTAGTACCCCACGACGACCCGGGTAGCCTCCAGGATGTCGTGCTGAGCATACTTGTCAATCCCGATGAAGCAGTGAGGCGTGGCGAGAACGCCCAGAGGCTTGCTGCTGAACACTTCTCGTGGGATAAAACCATCGCACCTCTCGCGGCCTTCGTGCGCCACCCTAGTATGAGAGGTGAGCGTGCACACCTGCCTGAGGCGGATGAAGGTGAGATGACGGGCACCCCGCGAACGCGTACCCAGGTTGTACGAAGCGGTCCACCTGCAGGCTATCTGGTGACGGACTCGTGGGACAGGAAACTGCCTGCGCAACTTCAAAAGGTGCATAGCAAACGCCGTGGCCTACCGGGCCAGGTCGGTGCGCGTTCACGTGGGATCCTGAAGGCCATCTCGCCTTCGCGGAAAAAACGACAGCAGACGCGCTATCTCCTGCCTGAACTGGTGGCGGGGCAGAGCCACGCACAACGCTTCCTCGCGACACAAAACGGTCTCTCAGGCATAATAGTTGTGCCCTCCACTCTTGGACGTAACAATACGAGCCGCCTTGTCCTGCACATACGCACAAATCCCGGTGCATCGGGTGACCTCCACTCAGTAAACTTGCCCACCCACAGTCTACAGGAGGGTCAGGCGCTGGCCTTCCGGTTCCCACCGATCCCCAACTCGGCGCACAGGTGGTTCTACTTTATCGCCGACTCACCCGACGGAGTGCCTGGCGACGCGATAACTCTCTATGCAACTGACAGGCCCGAAGGCATCGAAGCCCAACGCTATGAGGACGGCATCCCTACTCATGGCGCGCTGCTAATGTCCCTCGAATACAACGGCATTACCGGCTAACCTGCCACCCCTAAACATGACAGAAAACAGCCAATCCAACAGCAACTCCACGCACCAACCGGATGGAAGGGCCACCTTGCCCTCGATCTCGGTGGTCATCCCTACTTACAACAATCTTAGCCTGCTACTGGAATGCCTTGAGTCCGTGCAAAACCTCGACTATCCGCGTGCCTTACTCGAAGTGCTGGTTGTGGACAATGCATCGAGCGATCGCACGCCCGAAGTGATAGCCGATCGTTTCCCTCATGTGCGCCTCGTGCGTCTGGAGAGCAATACCGGCTTCGCGCCTGCCTGCGATCGTGGTGCGCTGGAGGCCAAGGGAGAATATGTTGCCTTCCTCAACAACGACGCTGTGGTCGCGCCTGACTGGCTGACCGCCCTCGTTGCCGCACTAAAGGCGGGCGAGGAGGGGACAGTTTGCGCAGCGTCACGCATTCTCTCGCGCGACGGAAACGAGACCGAGTATAGCGGCGCGGCCTCAAACCTGTTTGGCGCGGGCAGGCCCGAGTCAGTGTGGGGTTGGCCCGATCTTCCCACACCTCCCGCTGCCGGCACTCCAGTTCTTTTCGCGTCGGGCGGCGCAATGCTGATTCACCGCGACACCTTTCTGGAAGTCGGCGGCTTTGACCCTGAGTATTTTGCCTATTTCGAGGACGTGGACCTGGGTTGGCGGCTGTGGGTGCTCGGCTACCGCGTTGTCTACGCTCCAGACGCTGTGGTGCGCCATCTCGGCGGCGCGACAGGCAAGCGCACAGGAATGCACCGTCGCTACACTCTCTGGGAAAGCAACTCCCTCGCCACGATCATCAAGAACTACGAGGGCGGCAATATGGAACGAATTCTTTCGGCTGCCCTTCTCCTGGAGTACAAGCGTGCCCTCCTCGCTGCGGGTGACGCAATAGACCCGGCAGACTACTTGCTCACTTCGTCCCCCGACACGAATGCATCAAACATCGAGCGATTGTCCAAGGTGAGCGTGGCCCACCTGGCGGGAGTGGCGAGGTTGAACGCGTTGATCCCTCATCTCATTCAGGAGCGCACGCGAATTCAGGCCAACCGCAGGCGGTCCGATGCGGAGATATTGCCCCTTTTAGGCCGGGCCCACGAACCTCAGTTCGCAGGTACAGTTTACGCGGACGCCGCTCGCGACCTCTATGCCACGCTCGACCTATACGCCATAACAACGCAGGGCTCGCCCGAACGCGTACTGCTGGTTGGTGACGCAGGCGATCTTCCCGATCTTCAACGCCTGGCCGGTCGCCTCAAAGATCGAATGCTCGTGGCCGTCGCCATCGTATCACCAGGTGGGGCAAGCTCCACCGTGCAAGATGGTTACACATTGCACAGCTTGCCGGCGACCTCGCGCGACC
>DATINP010000084.1:0-7741 GCA_035474135.1 Chloroflexia bacterium
GGCGTGATGACCCATGCCAGCGTCGCCAACTCTCCCCTTGCCGTTCCGGACAACCTGATCCGGCTCAGCGTTGGTATCGAGGACTCGCAGGACCTGATTCGCGACCTCGCTGCCGCGATGGAGTAGAGCTAAAGGTTGCGCGGGGATCGGTCGCTACTCGGGTTGCGCGTCGGGGGCGGTGGTTTCATCGACGTCGCCCATTTGATCGTAGAGGTCCTTTTGCTTGGCTTCCAGCGTCTCTCGCACGAACCGCTGTTCATTGAGTAGTCTGAGTGCCACGCCTCCCGCCGCCACCAGCACTATTACCGATATCGCCCACCCCGCTATGAAGATCCAGCTTGACTGAAACAGTGCGCGGGTAAGAAAACCCAGGCCGCAGAACAACACGCCCGTAACCAGCAATATCCAGAAGAAGACGTTGCTGCACCCTTCGCCCTGGACCCGTTCCACATCGGCGATCTGGCGGCTGATTTCGAACTGTTCAGGCGAGAATGGTTCAAGTCCGATGCTATTGCCGCGCCTGTTCACGGTGTATTCGCTGCCACAGTGCCTGCACGCAATATATTGCACTCGTGGCAGGATTACCAGGCGCGAACCACACGCCGGGCAAACTATTCGTACTCCATCTATGTCCATGCTGTAATTATACATCTTGCGGGGGTTGGCTTAGAGAAGGGTGGTCGAGGTGCGCAAGGTTCTGCGCACCTCAATCTTAAAAGCTAGCTATGTGTAGTGTGTTGATCTTGGGTTGCGTGGGTGCTAAGATGAGCCTGGAGGCAAAATGTGCCTCTGCCCGAAACCCTTATGTCTGCAAACCCAGCGCCTCGGCGCGCTCCTGACCCCAGATTGGCGGATGTTCCACGCCCCGTGGCTACCGCAAACTTGCGCCATGCCCGCATGATCCACGACAGGCGGAAGGGCGAGCGCGTTCTTCTGCTTTTGCGCCGTCACCCCGCGGTGCTCGCTCGCGATCTCGTGGCGCCTCTCCTGCTCCTTATCCTGTGGCTGGTCAGCCTCTATTTCTTCGCGCCCTTCGTTTCAAGCCTGGTGGTGGACCCTCTTGTCGTGCAGAATGCTCCTCCGTCGTGGCTGGTGCCTATCCTGTGGATAGGTTGGCTCAGCGCAGGGCTGGTCGCGCTAGCCTGGATGGCTTATGCCGTGCTGGATTGGCGAGAAGACTGGATTGCCCTCACCAACCAGCGCGTGATTGTGATGGACAAGACCCTCTTTCTGCACGAAACGCGGCGGGACGCACCTCTCAACAAGGTGCAGAATGTCACCGCCAATCACCCCAACGCGCTTGGCTCTGCTCTCGACTTTGGCGATATTGAGATAGACACAGCAGGCATCGGGGCGCTCACGTTCAAGAGTTTGCCACGACCGGCGCTGTTCCGCGAGGCCGTCTTCAACCAACAGGCCACATTCCAGGCCAACCAACCGCCGCCCGATGACATACGCAAAGAAGCGGTGCGCGCCATCATTCTCGGCCAGGAACCTCAGTCCCGTAAGCCGGGCAATCCCATGGTTCGAAGCCAGAACTCTCCGGGCGTGCAAGCGCAAGCGTTCATCTGGCACAAGCATTGGGCCTACCTGCTGCGCGCAAGTCGAGTGCCGCTCGGTCTGCTTGTGGGGGTGCTAGTGGCGTGGCTTCTTTTGTCCATGTTCGGCGGATCGTCTGTAGCGGGCTTGTTTGGATGGGCGGCGCTATTGCTATCGCCGGGGTGCGTGGGTTGGCTTGCCTGGGCGTGGGAAGACTGGCGTAATGACGTATACAAGCTCGATCACGAGCGCCTTTACCACATCGAGAGCTTGCCGATTGGGTTGCGTGAGCAGTCGAAGGAAACGCTGGTCAACAGGGTGAGCGACGTCATGTACGTCATCCCCGGCCCGCTGGCAAACCTGCTGGATTTCGGCGATGTGGTAATCAAGACGCCGGGCGAGGCCAGCGAGCTAATCTTCGCTGGGATACCCCACCCCCGTCGTGTCCAGCAAACGATCATGGAGCGAGTGGAAAGCAATCGTCGTGCCGCCCCTGTACCGGACCGCGAGATTGAAGCCTGGATTCGAGCATACCACGAAGCGAACAAAGTATAGCTTCCCACGACTGCAACTTTTTAAGTGCTTGCTTCGTTATGTATGATACGGGTATATTAGCGCTATCCCCTCTCCATCGCAATCAACGGAGAGGATTAAGCAGGTGTAATGCAGAAGTTTCTAGCTATCGCGGCATTCATCATAGCCCTACTCCTCATCGCGGGGAGCGGTCCCGCGTGGGCGCAGGGCGCTACTCAACCCAAGCTCATAGTGTCAGCACAGGCGGGCTACGGCGACACGGGCGCCTATCTGATGGGCGAGTGGCTCCCTGTGCGCGTAACTCTTGCCAACCCACCGGGTGGGGCTTCTCGTCGTGTGACTGTGCGGGTCAGCACAGGATCAGCCAGCCAGAACACGCTCGGCTACTATCAGCAGGACGTCGACTTGCCCGCCCAGTCGCGCAAAGAGGTCACTCTCTATTCCTATTCGAGTGACTTCTCGCACCGCTTCACGGTGCAGCTTTACGAAGGCGACACCCAGATCGAGACCGCCGACGCGACGGCAGACCCCTACGAGCCACCCACCGGCATGCTGGTGGCAATTGCTTCGTCCGATTCGTCGCTCATGAACGCGCTAAAGGGCGAGCAATTGGGCCACCTCTCGACCCCGCTTCCCCAGGGTGGCCCCGGCGGTTACGGATATTTACCTTTTCTTCCCGCCTCCTCAGCTACAGTAGCGCATATTTCGCTGACCGACATTCCAACGCTTTCGCAGGCTCTCGACAGCCTGGGTGTGATCGTGGTAGACGACGTGGATTCCGGTGCATTGTCACCCGAACAGAAAGAGAGCATCGAGGGCTGGGTGGCGCGGGGCGGCATGCTGGTCGTTACCTATCGTGCGGGTGGGGCCGACACACTGGCCGGGTTCGACAGCCTCGTACCCGTTAACGTGTCAGGCTCGCGCACCGTTACTTCTCTGTCGAGCCTGTCCGACCTTGTCGCTACACCGCTAACTACCATGGGCTCAGCCACCATAGGTAACGCCTCGGTCAAGGCTGACCCAGCGTTCACGGCTTCGACGCGAGTGCTTGCTATGCAGGATGGCGTGCCTGTATTGGCGATACGCGAAGTGGGGCAGGGGCACGTGGCTTACATGGGCGCATCGCCCGCCCTGCCCCCGCTCAAGGGCTGGGATGGCCTGCTTGCGCTGGAGAAACGCATCTTCTCCGAGCATGCCCTGCATATGTCGTATGGCGCAAACCTGCGATTCAGCCCTTTCAGCCAGTCCTACGGCTATTACGGCAGTCTAATGTTCGCATCGTATGGTGGTATGTTCGAACTTCCCGGCCTTGAACTGCCTGATGTATGGTTGGTTGGCGGCTTCCTGCTACTTTACATAATAATTATCGGCCCTATCAACTTCACCATCCTGAGGCGCATCCGTCGCACGGAACTGGCCTGGTTCACCATTCCGGCGGGCGTGGTGCTTTTCTCGGTGATAGCTTATATGCTGGCGCTGGGTTCGAAGGGTGGCAACCTCGTTGCCATAAGGGTCAACGCCATCAACACCGCCGAGGGTGTGCCCGTTGCGACGCTGGAGCAGCACTTCGGCCTGTTTACTCCACTTCGTAGTACGTATCGCTTTTCCCTCGATGCGAACAGCGCCGTTACTGAGATGAACCCTTTCGGCTACTATCAGACACGTGGGACGGATAACTCCCCGGTGAGTGCGGGCGGCGGCACTACCACCATAAATAATGTGAACATCGACACGTGGGGCCTACGCTCCTTCGTGGCCGAGCACACGGCTGTGCTAGAGTCGCCCTTGGAGGCCGACCTGCACATCGGCGAAGGTCAAATTGTAGGTAAGGTGAAGAACCGTACCACGGGTCCCCTGCAGGACGTCGCCGTGATACGGGGGGGCGCGGTGAAGTACATAGGCTACATGTCGCCGGGCGAGGAAGCCGACGTGGTTCTGCTGGTGCCAATCGTAAGTACGGTCTTCAACAATAGCTCCCCTGAGCTAGTGTTGCCCCCTCCACCCGGGGTAGCCCCGAACCAGAGTATGTACTATAGCCCAGGCTACAGTAACGCAAGCAATGCAGCGGCTCAGCGCGAGTACGACCGCAAGCTAAATGCGCTCTCGGTGGCTTTGTATCCGCTGTTGGACGGTGACCCACCCACCGACATGAACGTGGTTCTGGTGGCCTGGGGTCCGTCGCCTTCTACACGATTCAGTGTGGATGGCAGCAGCATCCTGTCGCAGGAGCAAGAGGTGAACGTGTGGGCAAGCAAGGCTCGAGTGGTCGCAACTCAGAACGACCAACCCAGCCTCAATTCGGATCAGGTGCCGTACACCGTGTACGCGCCGGGGAACAGCCCGTCCTTGCTGCCGATGGGTGGTAGTTCGAGCCAGGCGTATACCAGTCAGAGCAATGGGTCCAGCACTATGTTTTTACTGCCTCCCGGCCAGGTACCCCCGAATCAGTCGCAATCTACTGTCCCGCAGCCTTTGCCGACTGTTACCTACGGCTCAAGCCTACCAGCCTCGGGCCTCTTTCTCACGCCTTACATAGACTTCTACTACAGGCTGCCTGCGGGCGCCCAACCCCAGAGCCTCTACCTCAATTTCACCACCAGTAACACTGGCCGGCCTCAACCCGGCTCGCCACTTGACGTCGAGGCCTACAACGTCCAAACAGGGACGTGGGATAATATCGCGACCATAAACTCGGTGAGTGATGTGCTACAGCAAACGATCCCCAGTCCCACACAATATGTCGGCCCGGCAGGGGACGTGACGATCCGCCTGAGCAGTCCCGACAGGACCGACATCAACATCAACGGCACATTCCACCTAGCGCTCAACTCGGATAAGTAACGCCGCAGGAACCCTTATCATGCCCGAACCAATAGTGGTAACCGAAAACCTCACCAAGCGCTACGGAGCGTTCACGGCTCTCGCGAACTTGAACCTCACGATAGAGCGCGGGGCGATCCACGGCTTTATCGGGCCAAACGGCGCGGGCAAGACCACCACAATGCGCATCCTTGCCACCCTGCTTGAACAGACTGAGGGCCAGGCATGGGTAGCGGATTACCCGGTCAGCGAAGCCCCGATGGAGGTGCGCAAGCGCATTGGCTATATGCCCGACTTCTTCGGCGTGTACGACAACATGAAGGTGTGGGAGTACCTTGACTTCTTTGCGTCAGCCTATCACGTGCCCAATGACAAGCGCACAAGCATGATCAACGACCTGCTGTCGCTGGTAGACCTATCGGCCAAGCACGACAGCTTTGTGGAAGAGTTGTCGCGGGGTATGAAACAACGGCTGTGCCTGGCGCGCACATTAGTACACAATCCCGACTTGCTGATCCTTGACGAACCTGCTTCGGGCCTCGACCCCCACGCTCGTATCGAATTGCGCGAACTGTTGAAGGAACTCCGATCGCTGGGCAAGACGATCCTGGTGTCTTCGCACATACTCACCGAACTGGCCGAAATGTGCACACACATCGCCATCATCGAGCGCGGTAGACTGCTCGTGAGCGGGAGTGTGGCCGACATTCTCAAAGCAATGCAGCCCGCCCGCGAGCTTTACGTGCGGGTTTTGTCGCGCTCAGGCGACGCGCTCGGCATAGTGCGTGGCTTTCCAACCGTGTTGTCCTCGATGATCCTGCCCGCAGACTTCAAGCACGGCCAGGCTCCTCCTGAGCAATTCCCAGGTGCGACGCCGTCCGCTTCGGTCGCGCCCATTGTGCCAATCGTGCCCACGCCCGTGCGACCGCGCGGCTCAGATGACGGTGGCGGCTTCTCGATTCCACCGCCCCCCGGCGCGTTCGGCCCTGCTGTCGTCCCGCCGCCCAACGATGCGCCCGCGACCCTCTATGTGCGGGTGGACGGCGACAACCTCGTGTTAGGCGCAATCCTGGCCCGGCTGGTGAGCGCGGGCATCCCCGTTTATGGCTACGAAGAGGCGGTGGACGACCTCGAAGAGATATTCTTGCGGACGACAAAAGGACTGGTGCAGTAAGGACAACGCGTGACTCCCCTCGTACGTCGTTGCTCGCGGAGGAACAATGCAGGCTAACCCGGTCATAGTAAAAGAACTCAGAGGCAGGATGCGCGGCTGGCGGTCGGTGGTCATCCTGGTGGTATACCTGCTTGTGTTGAGCCTCGTTACATGGCTCACGTTCCTGGCCGTGGGCAGCTATTCGTCCAACAGCTATTATGGCGGGCAGAGCGCCCAGGTGGGCAAAACCATCTTCGGCGTACTGGTCGGTTTCCAGACCATCATGGTGGCTTTGCTGACCCCCGCGTTCACAGCAGGCGCTATCACGTCCGAGCGAGAGCAAAAGACCTACGACCTGCTGATGACCACGCTACTACCTGCCCGGTCTGTCATATTTGGCAAATTGGGCGCGGCGCTGGCCTGGGTTGCGCTGTTGATCCTGGCGGTCGCGCCCTTGCAAAGCCTATCCTTCATGTTTGGCGGCGTGTCGCCCGAAGAGGTAATTCTGTCGCAGGTGGTATTGCTGGTCGCGGCTCTGCTGTTCGCATCGATCGGCATCTTCTGGTCCACGATGGTCAAGAGCAGCGTGGCGAGTAATGTGCTGACTTATGGCACGATCCTCTTTCAATTGCTGATCATGCCCTTTCTCTATTTTATGTTCGTCACCATCTTCAGCAACAACTATGGCGGTACCGGATCCAGTATCCAGGATCACGCCAGCTTCTGGTACACGAGCGGTGTGGTGCTGTCGGTGCATCCGTTTATCGCTATGGCCCTGAGTGAGGCATTCTATTTGCAGGGCCAATCGCTCTGGATCTATACCACGACCGATATCTGGAACGGACACAGTCTCTTTGTGATCTCCCCCTGGTTGCTCTTCTGCATCGAAGCCCTCTGGATAAGCGCCTTCCTGATCGTGGTGAGCATACGCCGCGTCAGGCCGATTAAGTACAGGCGCACCGAGGAGGCATTTCCTTATCCTGGTACTGAGGAGCCTTCGGAAGAGGGGAACCTTTCGCCCGGGCCGGACGTATCTAAAGTGGAATGACCTCGCCCATCACCAAACCCGATAGAAACGCGACCGACCAGCGACTGCAACGTCTGCACAGGCTACTTTCGGCATTAGAGCGGCGATTTCGCTTGCAAGAGGCTGCACTGCTTCTACCGTGGGCGTTGGGGCTTGATCTGGCGCTCGTTGTCTTGCTCGGACTGAGTATGCGCCTGGCGGGCTGGCCCGACCTGGTCGGACTTGGGATAGCTGGAGTGGCAATTCTGCTGGCTTCATGCGCATGTGTGTTGCTGATCGCGCTCGTCAGGCCGCGTGCGCCTTTAGCTACAGCATTACAGGCCGACATCGCGCTGGGGCTGGACGAACGGCTCTCTACTGCACTGGAGGACGCCTCCAGCCCTCCTACTAACCCTACGCCCTCGCTGGTTGCGCTGCGCGACGCCCAGCTTGACGACGCACTCCATTCGCTCGAGGCCATTGCGCCCGCACATGATCTACCTATTACCCTGAACAAGAGACTATTTGCGCCGTCGGGTGCGCTTGTGCTGCTTCTGCTGGCGGTCATGTTCTTCCCGGCATTTACCTCCCAGGCGCCACCGGTAACCACTAGCCCGCAAGTCGCCGCTGAACAACAGAACATCGAGATACTGAAGCAGGAAATAGAGAAGTCGCCCAGCGCCGATGAC
>DATINP010000085.1:0-4536 GCA_035474135.1 Chloroflexia bacterium
AGACCTCGCCCGCTCGCCGCCTCATCAAGGCAAGGACGCCCAGGCCTGGATATCCAAGGCGGTCACTTGTATTCGTGGCAGCGCAGGGTGAAGAGTGGGATTCTGTTGCTCAGCCGACTCTGTTTCTGCATAACTGTCAACATTGAAGCTCCAATAGTACTGCGTCCCTGCTTGAGGAACGTGCAATATCGGGCTACGAATGATGGTCCTTGAAAGCCCCAGTCTAGGGATGCCACAATCGGGTCTCGCGGTTTGAGGGCTCTCTTCTTCATAGCACTGTTTCCGGGTGCGACTTCGACAAAATTGCGGCTATGTGGAATGTCTTAGCCGTCGGAGCTAAAAGGCGCTCTTGCCTTTACAAGACATATAGGGCGTGGGTTGTGATGGCCAGCTTGCCACTGCATGGGGGACGATGCAGCGCGACGCCGGGCCTCCACAATATCTAGCGAGCACGTGATATAACAAGCACGCGCAAAGTCAGCACGCAGCACGAGCACCTTGATATTCCTAGGCACCCAATGGCCAATCTAGGTCTCAAATCGCATGCCAAAACCATTTTCCACGCTACTACTCCGTAGTATAATGGAGTTGAACAGACGTTCCAAATACCCGTTTCAGGACAGACTGCACATGAGCCTCAACGACGGAAAAGCAGGTGAGCATACTGAGCATATGAACCCCCTGAGCGTTACCCTTTCACAGGAGGATCTCGCTCAATGTGGATGGGAGCAGGCCGTCACCGAGTGTGACCAGAAGGTGTGCTCATGTTATAGCGATCGGTTTCTCAGCCTCGCTCAGCAAGCGGAGCAGAGCGGGAACGCCACCCACTATGCCGCTCTGTGGCTTCTCGCCTTCATCACTCGTTTCGTACTACTATCCGAAAACCCAAACGAACCCTTTGGGGCAAGGGGCTTTGTCACACCCAACTTCCGCGTGCCGGGGTTGGAGGACATAAGCGAAGGCCACCTCGCTGGCCTCAAGGAGTGGCTGCCTGAGGTCAACGACCCTGAACTGCAGGCGCGGGTTGCAGACGTGCTATGGTCGGCGGTACCGCGAAGGGACTACAGGGTGGCGGGTACGGCTATCGACGCTTACCTCGCATCGGCAGCGCGCCTGGAAGACCCAGCAGAATGGCCCTATTGCGTGGACCGGATCGAGCGAGCGTTGCGCCTTGCAGCCCTAGTGGGAGGAGGGCCGCGACCGACAAACGCTCAATTCATGAAGGTAATATCACACATCGAGGCAACCCTCGGTAGATATGCTGGCGAAGACCCGCTCTTCCTCTCGGCCCGCCTCATGGAGCTTCTACAGGAGCACCGTGCCGGCGATCCGGTCAAGTACGTGGCAATCGCCGAGAAATTAGCCACCAGAGCAGAGAGCATTCACAACAGACCAGACCTTGCGCGCCTCTACTGGAGGATCAAGGCCAGGTGGCACTCCATGGCAGGCGACATCGAAAGCCAACGCGCCGCCCAAGTGCGTGCGGCTGAAACGTACGTGAGTGAGGCGGACGCTGCACTTGCCCTCTCGCCAGCGAACTACCATCTTGCAGCCGGGCACATCGAGCACGCGATCCACGCTTATCGTGCTATCCAGTCATACCGTGACGTGCCAGGCGTGTCTGAACGGCTGGATACCTTGCAAAGGTTGATGGCTGATTGCCAGGAAAAGGGTATGGAGGAGATGGCCCCCATCTCTGTAGAGGTGGACTTCAACCAGCCCGTCGAAGCTGCCGTCGCAGCCGTAACGGGCCGTTCCCTTGCTGACGCTCTACTGGTGCTGGCGCTTATAGGGCCGCTGCCTAAAGTGGCTGAGTTGCGCTCAGAGGTGGAATCGTCGTTGGTGAGCAAGCCTTTGAGCGCACGGATAGCCCACACGCTGATACGTGGTAAAGGGCGCGTCGTTGGTACCATGCCTGGATTGGCCAGCATCACCGATGCCGGCAAATGGAAAGAAGCCGTCGACGCGAGGGCCCACAGGGCAGCCACCCTGTATCATCAGATACGTGCAGTACTTATAGATGCGGCCAGGCAGCAGATTGTGGTAGAGCACAACGCCCGCATATCCGACCTGCGCGACATGGTGACCGACAGCACCTTCGTACCTCCTGGGCGGGAACTCTTCTACGCACGCGGTCTGCACGCCGGGCTCACGGGAGACTATCTGACAGCAGTACACCTGCTCCTGCCCCAGGCCGAGAACTCGATACGCTATGTACTGCAGCAGGTAGGCGTAATACCATATGCTCTGGATGACGCAGGTATACAGGATGCCTACTTGCTCAATACCTTGCTTGATATGCCGGAGTTTGAGGCTACGGTCGGCGAGGACCTGGCGTTTGACCTGAGAGGAGTGCTAAATGAGCGTCCGGGCTGGAATCTGCGGAACGAAGCCTTGCACGGCCTCATGGGCTATGAGGAGTTTTATGGAGCCGCCGCGTGCTACTTCTGGTGGCTTACCTTGCGCCTATGCCTCGTTTACACGTTGTCTGATCGCCGGGGTAAGCAAGAACAACGCTCGGATGCTCCACCGCCGCAAGATGAAGCAGGCACCGCAGCTGATGAGCGGGGGCGGGCGAAACAGGAGCAGGCATAGCGCAGCCTGCGCCTTGGGCAAAATAGTCCTAATGAACTGCCCCAGAAACTGACTCTCCGTCACTTCCGGTGATCACTATTGAAATCGTCAACGAAGCACTAAAGAGGCAATACCACAACTCTGTTGCTGGCCTGACGGCAACCCCTCATGCATCTTAGGTGACTTCTAAGCCTGAGGTGCAGGCCACAATCTTGCTCACGATACCCTATCTTTTCGACTTGATCACCAAAAGTGATGATGCAAGGTTCAGCCTCTTTACTGATACAAGGGATCTGTCACGCAACCTCGTTACAAACCTGTGGCAGTAGGTGGTGATCACTATTATACGCATCCTTTCGGATTATAGCACGGATAGTTTGACTAGTCCCTTATTTTATGATAGAGTCCTCCTAAGTTTGTAGACAGCATTCACAAAACGCAGGTAGTAAGGAGGCGAAAATGCACAGTGTACAGACGAGGATAGTCACGGTCAAGTTTGCTGGCGAGGCGCGGAGTCCTACAGATGCCAATGCGAGGTGGGCAATACAGTACTTCAACGGGCCGCGGCGTGCGGGTCAGCCAGGTGCAGTGAGGTAGCCGCCAGTACAGATGAGGTGAGGTTGACTTTGACCTCGCCTGAGTTCAGCGGCATGGGCGGTGGCGATCAGCCATCCAACAGGCGAGAGCAAGAGATATTCAATCTGTGGAAGGAGCTGAGCCTGAACCAGACCGACCCCAATAGCAACCACATGAATATCTTCCTGCAGCGGCTACGCCACTTGCTTTAATAATCTTTCTCATGTACTTATAGTCGTTCGAGGAGGTATAAACACATGCCCAACGCAAGAATTACATGTATCAACAAGCAGAACCGCCAGAGCGAGCATGAAGGTATAACACATCTGGGTGGTGGTACAGGCGCAGACCGTTGGAGGTGGACCCGCCAAGAGGTGATCGCTTCGATAGAGGCAGGAACGAACACGTTCTATACGCTCGACAGAAATGGGAAACGGGCCGATGTAGGTGTGATCGACGGACCGAATGGGAAATATGTGCGTACCCACGCCGACGGAGAGTGGAACGATAACCTCTTATCTCTTGATGAATGCCCCATCTGACGCAACTTGACAGGTGATCAGACATCATATTCAGACTGTAGTTCGTTACTCGACAACAAGGGAGCCGTTCCTCATACAGGCAGAACGGCTCTTTTTGTTGAAAGGCATGGTGCGTATCGGTCGGTTTATTAGTGATCTTCAACTCTCAATCAACCCCGGCTCAGGGCTGAAATTGAATAGTCACAGTGAAGTTATCACGTAATAGAACCCACTCTTAGTAACAAGTCTTCCAGATACTATACTTATCTGTGTTAACTGCTCTCAAATATGGTACTATTATGAACACTAGATATTCTAAAATACGGCATCGCCTATTACTATAAGCGAAACTATGGTTCCACCGTTATGCCTAGCCTGTATAATCAAAAACGTCGGCATCCTCGACCAATACCACCGCTAGCGGAGCTAGATGCCACTTCATTCGATCTAGCATGCGGTATACCTATCGTCATGGATAGCTTTATCAAAATGGTCGAAGAACAGCATCTTCACTATGATCCCACATCTTCAGTCAGGGTGATAATAGATATAGAAGCTGGATTTGCTCTCCGTGAATTAGAAACTACAGACAGATCTCATATCAGTCTTATAGTCGTTACTTTCAGCTGCTGCCCGGAATATTGGGAGGACTTGTGGGATCTCCAGCCCGATGTGCTCATCGTGGATTCTAACTATGAGCACGATTTCGCCAGTGCCATAGTTCGCGCCACACATGGCGAGAAGTATCGCCTGGTGCCTAGTCTTACAACGCCGCTCAGTAAGCACGAACGAGAGGTTTTATGCTATCTAGCCAGGGGCTGGTCTAACAAACGAATCGCCATCCATATACATGTGCAAGAAAAGA
>DATINP010000086.1:0-6857 GCA_035474135.1 Chloroflexia bacterium
GGCTGGCTGGCAACCGTACCGTTCCCCGAGACGACTTGCCCAGTGACCAGTGACCAGTGACCGGTGGCCGGTGACCAGTGACCAGTGCGTCATACGTCATGCGTCATGCGTCATGCGTCATGCGTCATCAAAACCTTAATCCCTTCTTCCCCCTTCGTGTCCTCTTAACCTTCGTGATCTTCGTGATCAATTCCTATCTCTTTGCGATCTTTGCGATCTTTGCGTTTCAACCCTTACTGCCGCCCGTCGTTAGTAGTCCATTATCAAGAAAGGAGGTGAACCCCATGCCCACGGAAGAAACCACGCCCGAAGAGCGCGCATCTGCTGCCGAGGCGATGGCTGCGCAGGCTGTAGTGCGCTATCGCGAACTGGTTGCTGCATCGCCCGACCTCGTCGCCGATATGGTGCGCGGCGACAGCATCGAGGATATCGACGCTTCAGCCGAAGCCGCTCGCCGCGCCTACTCGGATATCAGCCGTCAAATCGCCCAATCATACGAGCGCGCCGTGCCACCCGGCAACCCCGCCCGCTCCGCCACAAGTCCCGAGGCCAACACCCTCAAACCCGAAGCCAAGATCGCCCTTGGCCTGCGAGTCTTAGATCGTAGGTCTTAGATCGTAAGTCGGGGCGCCTACGACGTTTGGCTGCCCTGTCGTCTGTCGTCCATCAACCTTAACTCAAATTAAGAATTAAGAATTCAAAATTCCCGAAAGGAAAACAAAATGCCTCTAACGCTAACCGATGCCGCCAGCCTGAGTCAGGATATGCTCGTGCGCGGCGTTGTCGAAACCATTGTTGAAGAATCCGCCGTGCTGCGCTACCTGCCCTTCATACAGATCGTGGGCAACTCGCTGCGCTATAACCAGGAGGTCAGCCTGGGCGATGTCGAGTTCTATGGCGTGGGCGATACGTGGACCGAATCGGCCCTGGACACCGAAGAGAAGACCGCCCAACTGGCAATCCTGGGTGGCGACGCCGACGTGGACGCCTTCCTCCAGCAGACCTACTCGAACCCCAACGACCTGCGCGCTCTCGTGATCGCTGCCAAAGCCAAAGCGCTGGCCCACGCCTTCAGCAACACCTTCTTCAACGGCGACTCCGGCGCTGACCCGCTGCAATTCGACGGCCTGAAAACCCTGTCTGCGGGCGCTCGTACCATGTCGAAGGGCACCGACGGCGCTGTGCTCGCGCTCGACCACCTGGACGAACTGATGGACATGATCAAGCCCGGCCTGCCCCAGGTCCTTTTCACCAGCAAACGCATCCGCCGCAAGCTGTCCAGCCTGCGTCGCGCATCCGGTTCGGTGCTGGAAACGAGCACTGATGCGTTTGGCAGGCGCGTGCTCACCTACGACGGCATCCCCGTCGAGGTGGACGATCATCTATCCGACACCGAAACCAAGGGCACAAACAGCGATTGCTCGTCCATCTACGCAGTACAGTTCGGTTTCCAGACCGGCCTGTGTGGTCTCGACAACGGCGGCATCCAGGTGCAACCGCTGGGCGCCCTCGAAACCAAAGACGCCTGGCGCACCCGCATCAAGTGGTACTGCGGCCTTGCCCTCTTCCGCGACATAGCCCTCGCCCGCCTCGAAGGAGTGCGCATCTAGGTGAGTCATGGATCTTAGATCTTAGGTCGTAAGTCGTCCCGACTGACGACTGACGACGGAATGCGTCATGCGTCATACGTCATGCCTTATACCTTGGTCGCTAGTAGAACTCCGCCAATGGCCAGAAGACGCTCGAGTGTGGTAGCTGTCGGTGGTTAGCCGACCCCATTTGCCTTGTCATTCTGAGCGTAGCGAAGAATCTCGTTCCTTACCTCTCTGCCTGCTGAGGAACGGGATGCTTGTCCCCTAACCGAGACGCTAGCCAACTGGTTCTTCACTACGTTCAGAATGACAGGGCGAACGGGGTCGGCTAATAATCACACTGTCGGCGCCTAAACCTTCTCTATCGTCAGCCGCCCAACTTACGACTTACGATCTAAGATCTATGATCTATGATCTACGACTCGTCAGGAAGGAGAATCCCGTGGACAACTTTCTTAATGGCATTACACTGCTGGGTATCCCGGCTGTGCTTCTTGTACCTGTGATCGTGCAGGGACTGAAGTCGCTTGGGCTGCCTGTACGGTGGGCCGGAATCGCGGCTTTGCTGGTGGGCCTGCTGGTGGCGGGGCTGGCCGAAGCCGTTACTGCCTGGCCCGCCATCACCCCTGAGGTGCGCTTCGTTATCGCGGGCGTGCTGTTGGGTCTGGCCTCGTCCGGCGCTTACAGCCAGTACCATACTCTCAAGGAGTAGCTCACTTCTTGTGCTCTGCCTTGCTCGTCGCCGCGTCCTGTACCAGCTTGAGGGCACGCCCCGCCGCGAAGCGCCCGATGGGCTTGAACTTCTTCCCGGCGATGGTGTTATAGGACACAAAGAAGTGTTCAATCTCTTCGACCAGGTGCTCGTTCAACTCGTGTAGAGAGGTTATATCGCTGTGATTGTGGCTGTCGGCGGCCACCGCTATTAGGCGGTCGTTGCGCGTGGTCGTGCCATCGCGCTCGGTCTGCTCGGCCTCGATCACCCCGATCAAACGCACCTGCACCAAGCAACCTGTGAACGCCGGCTCGTCCATAAGCACCAGCACATCCAGCGGGTCGCCGTCGTCTCCCTTCGTGTGAGGCAAGAAACCGAAATCAAAGGGGAACACGCTTCCCTGCGGCAACACCTTCGTCAATACGAAGAGCCCAAACTTTTCTTCGTACTTGAACTTGTTCCTGATCCCTCTGGGCGACTCTATTATGGCGTTTACCAGGTATGGATCGCCGTCTTTAGAGTCGCCGGGTTCAGGGAACAGCGGTACTCGCTCATATCCCGCGCCCTCCCGGGCTTTGTTATCTACCTTATCTCCGTTAGCGTGCCTGGGCATATATCTGTACTCCTCACTCTTCTATATGGATTCGCAAAATGTGTATGCACGTTGCGTGCCGACTCTTCTCGCCATTCTCAACCTCCGCTGAAAGGACAAACACAATGGAAACCTCTTGCCTGACCATCACCGACATTACCCTGCAACTCCCCCGCCACCCCGACAGTCCCAACTACCGGACGCGTCCCCTGAGCGCCATCACGAAGATCGTGGTTCACTACGACGCTGTGGATGTGCCGCCATCGAAGGACGGCGCCCTCTCCTACGACCCCCTTGCCCGCTACATATCGCAGGCTAAGTACCACATCAGCAAGAACTGGAACGACGGCCCCGGCCCGATAGTGCGCGGCTTTGGTCTCATGTACCACTACCGCGTATCTGCCGACGGCCGCATCTGGCGTACCCAGCCCGACGACCTCGTGACCTGGCATGCCCGTAACGCCAACTATTCCGGCCTCGCGGTCTGCTGCGACCTCGGTCCCGACCAGCGGCCCACGCAGGCACAACTCGCAAGCCTCGACGCCCTCCTCCACCACCTCTGCTACGAGCGCCCCGACTTCCCCGCCGCTCGACCCGACGTATGGGGCCACGGCGAACTAACCGCCGCCGGCAACCACACCCCCTGCCCCGCGGCCCTCCTCCCCTGGGTGCAAGCCTACCGCGCAGGCTAAAGCCATACGAAGAGGTTGACAGGGCATAACCCTTCTATGGCCCTAGGGGGTGCCAACAACTTGCCTTGTCCCGATATCAAAGGGGGTTACAGGTGTACTCAACCCACCAGGTGCTCCTAACTTTCTGTGCCTCCCCGGCCAGGAAGTTGCACGGGAGCACCCCTGCCGGGGATCTCGGGGTGTCCCCAGCCATCTTCCCTCCCTTCTTTCTCACCTCCCAAGCAGGGAGGTTGACAGGGCATAGTCTTGTCCGGGGTCTGCCGGTGTCCCCTGGTTACCCATCGCTTCTATCTTTGCGACCCAGGCAGAAGGGGTTGACAGGGATCTCCCTGTCCGGGGGTCTGGGGGTGTCCCCCAGCCACCTCTCTTTTTCTCTCTCCCCTCCCTTCAGGGAGGGGCCGGGGGTGGGTCTCCCCTGGCCTCGATCTAAAGGAGCACTACCCAAATATGGTAAAGTAAAGGGATGCACGAGAACCCGCGCGAACTGTTTATAGTGTTCGGTGGGGGCTGCTTTGGCACCCACCACACCCGCCACGTCGAAAAGGGCCGTGCGCGTGGCCGCATCTCGCCCGATGCCCGCATCATCATGGTCGACCGCAACGCCCACCCGCCCGCGCTCGACCTCCCTGAAATAGCAGATAACCCTCATCTTACCTTCGTGCAGAGCGATTGGCTCGAATACATGCAGTCGGCCTGGGACACTCTACCCCCCACCGCCGAGGCCATCCCCGCGCCCGTCGCTCCCCACCTCGCCTTCGAGTGGCTGGTCTGGAGCGTGCGCCAACACCTGGGCGGACCCACCATCTCCATCGAACCTATGTCGCACGAATTCGGAGGCCTGCCTTACGAATATCTGGCACCCAGCGGCGCGCGCTACATCTCAGCCGCAGATTGGATATGCCCCACCAACTGCCGCGCGCCCCATGTCTGCCCCATGATCCGCGACGTTCGCACCTGGGAATTGGCCGACACAGTCAACGCCTACGCCCAATCTCACGCCGACTCCACCGCCGCCTCCATAGTGTTCCAGCCTCGCTTCCGAGTCCCCGGCGTGGACACCCTCCGCATAAGCGAATACACCGGCGCCCGCGACCACCTGCTAGCTCTGGCGGCCCAACCCGAATCAGCAGGCAAAGAGGTGGTAATCGCCACCTGCTCATCCTGCCACGGCGCGGTCAGCCTCTTACGAGTGACCAGCGACCAGAGGTTAGGGGTTAGGGGTTAGTAGGACGACAGACGACAGGCCACGTATGACGTATGACGTATGGCCGTCGTCCAACTTATCACTACTGGTCACTGGTCACTGGTCACTGCTCACCGATCACTCAACGCCGCCATGCTGCTCTTAGGCTCCATCATCTTTATCGCAACCCTCGTGCTGGTGGTCGTCCACCCGCGAAGGGTGCCCGAATGGCTGGCGGCGCTCGGTGGCGGCGCGGCCATGCTTTTGCTGGGGATTGTCACTTTTGCGCAGGCGGCACATGTCTTATGGGACAATCTCAACGTCTTCGGCTTCTTCCTCGGCCTGATGACAATCTCGGTGCTGGCCGAAAGCGCGGGCTTCTTCGACGCGCTGGCCCGACTCGCCGCTCGCTTTTCGGGGAACTCTTCGCGTCGCCTCTTCCTGAACGTTATGCTTATCGGCACACTCATCACCGTCTTCCTCACCAACGATGCCACCGCCCTGATACTAACTCCGCTTGTGTACGCGCTTGTGGTGCGGCTGCGCCTCGAGCCTCTTCCTTTCATGTTCGCCACGACATTTATTGCCGACACCGCATCGTTCGTACTGCCCGTCAGCAACCCTATCAACGTGCTCGTGCTGACAGCCTTCCCCCACGACCTGTGGGACTACCTGCGCCATCTGCTCTTGCCTGCTGTGCTCGTGATAGCGGGCAACATCATCATTTTCCTGTGGATCTTCCGTGCCGACCTGCGCCGGCCCTTCGATCCCTCTCTGGTTGACAGCGCCCCCGGTGCGGCTGTGCCCGTCCATGGGCGCTGGTTCCGGTATACCGTAATCTCGCTGGGCATCATAGCCTTGGCCTACGTGCTGGCCTCTGCCTTCCGCTGGCCCCTGTCCTTTGTCGCGCTGGGTGGCGCCCTGCTCCTCTTGGTGGGCTACCTGCTAACCCTTCGTGTACAATGGGCTGGAGAGGGATCGAGGGCGGGGCGAGCGCTGGCGAGGATGCTGGGCACCGGCATCTCATGGCCCATCTTCGGCTTCATCGCGGGCATGCTACTGCTAGTTCAGGGCGTCGAGAACCTGGGCATCACCGCCGCTTTTGGCCACTGGCTGATCGCCCTCTCGGGAGGCACGACCTGGGGCGCTGTCCCAACCTCAGTTGTCGGCGCGGCTGTGGGGTCGAACGCTATCAACAACGTGCCGATGGCGCTCGTAATGACCTCTGCTATACGCGCTTCCACCCCCGTTGGCGGGTTGAGTGACGTGTTCGTCTACGGCACTATAGTGGGCGCCGACCTCGGCCCCAACATCACCACTGTCGGTTCTCTCGCCACGATGCTGTGGCTTCTGATCCTGCGCAGGCGCGGTCTGGACGTGTCGCCCCTGGCCTACTTCCGGCTGGGCATAGTCGTCACGCCCGTCCTGCTCCTGCTGGCGATTGTCGCCTTATGGCTCACTTCTCTTTAACTCTGAACCAACCAGGAGACCCTGATGACCAAAGACATATTGTTCTGTCTTAGTGGGCTGGATGCCGCTCAGTTCATAGAGCGTGCCGCTCCGCACATTCCTCTGGACCGCAGGCTTGTTCTGCTGTACGTGGTGGATACGCGTCCTGCTGAGGAGCTTGGGTACATATCGCGCAGGATGCACGGCGGCGGCGGGGTGTCGTCCCAGCACGCCGCCCTCATGGAAACTGCCGAACAGCAGACCGCCGAGGCCGTGCTGAACGAGGCGGGCGAGAAATGCATGCAGTTGGGCTTCAATCCACAACATATTCGACGGGAAATCCGCAAAGGCCGCCCAGAACAGCAAATAGTGGCGCTGGCCCATGACCCCGCTCAGGATATCGGCCTGGTTGTCATAGGCTCAAGCTACAAACGCGCCCCCAATATAACCCCAGGCCCAGCCAGTGTTGGCCATGTAGCCCGTTTCGTGGTTGACCACTCGTCCTGCGACGTGCTTCTACTGCGGTAATGAAAGGATTATATGCCGAAGTAATTATGAATCACGAAGATGTAGAGATGGCTGATCTTCATTGCCGGGGTGAATATGGGAAAGATGATCACATGTGCTAGTGAAGGAT
>DATINP010000087.1:0-27063 GCA_035474135.1 Chloroflexia bacterium
CCGAGCAGCAGACCGGCCAGGGGGGAGAAGCCAAGCACAAAAACGGCAAATATGCCGACCAGTCCGCCGCTTATTAGCACGCCAATCGTAGCGAGCGCAAGCCCCATGCCGAGGACAGGGCGAACACTGGTCCAGTTTGTGTCCAGGCCGCCCGCAAATAGAATGAAGACAAGGGCGAGCACACCGAGTGATTGGGCGAACTGTGCGTTGTCAAAGTAAAAGCCGCCCGGTCCCTCTGACCCGGCCAGCATGCCAACCACGAGGAACAAAAGTAGGGCAGGAATACCGAGCTTGCTCGAGATCTTGCTCGAAGCAATGCTCACCAGCAGCAAGATTGATGCACCCAATAGGACGGATTCGATTGTTACTTCCATAGTATCGGTTCCTATCTGTGCACTTGCGTGGCGGGTTATGTCGGCCAGTCGTCATGGCCCTTGTGGGTATTCGTAAAGTTATGCTTCGAACGTATTCAGGTGAATTGACATACCATTTTGCGCTCTTGCGAGTCAGGTCACACGGTCGCCTGAGCATCAGGCTTCGGACCAATCGTCATAATCTACCCATCGTCGTTCGGGGCGAACTTACTGCTTGCCCTCCAGCCGTATGGTCTGTCCTGGACCTCCTGAGCGCGCGTGCCGTATACGATCAAAAGACTGCCGCAAGGAGGAAACCACCGCAATACAGCGTTGCCTGATGCTTAGATTGGCATTGGACTGTCGACGCGATTCATGCCAATTATCGGGCTGGGTATGGAAGGGTAGAGCGAGGGGATTGTGCTGGTTCAGGAGATGGCTCAATTGTCACTCCTTTTACAGTGATGTACTACAGGGTAACAAAAATCGCGGAATCTGTCCACGTCGATTTGGCTCAAGACAGGTCGATAACAGTCAGACCTGGCGGGTTCCGGCTCTTGACCAATAGAGTATAATTAAGCATATCGAGCGCTTTAGAAAGTATTGTAAAGAGCAGACTAGCATGCATACCACTGACCACCGAATTGAAGACCTATTGGCAGCCAGCACAAGCAAAGACTGTGACTGTTGCCACTCTGCGTGTCGCACTTTAGGCGGCACGTGCAGGTTCGTTTCTTCGTTTTCCCGCGATCGCCGCGGTCGGGGTAAACTCTTGTAGATGATGGTGATAGACAAGTACAAGAACGGGGAGGCTGACCTGGTTGGGTCGGCTTTTTTGATCCGGGAGATAGTTTTGAATTCATCAGCAATGACCGTGGGCGATATTACAACCTCGATAGGTAACACACCACTTCTGCGTCTGGCACGAATCGGGGATAGGTATGAGGTGCCTCGAGGCGTGGAGTTGTTCGCCAAGGCCGAGTTCGCTAATCCTGGAGGATCGGTGAAGGATCGGGCTGCTCTATTCATGATCCGCGATGGTGAGCGACGTCGAACACTTACGCGGGAGAAGACAATACTGGACGCAAGCTCAGGAAATACTGGGATTGCATACGCAATGATTGGTGCGGCACTTGGCTATAGGGTCGAAATCTGTCTACCGGATTCGGCCAGTCCTGAGCGCAAGCGTCTTGTGGAGTTGTATGGTGCTTCGATTGTTCTCACACCGGCAGCCGACGGCACAGACGGCGCGATTATCGAGGCCCGGCGCCGTTACGCCGCCGACCCCACATCCTATTTCTATCCAGACCAGTACAATAATCCGGCTAACTGGCAGGCGCACTACTGCGGGACGGGGCAGGAGATATGGGAGCAAACGGCGGGGCGGGTCACTCATTTTGTCGGCGTTGTCGGGACGAGTGGCACACTCATTGGCGTGGCTCGGAGGCTTAAGTCCTACAACCGACAAGTACAAGCCATCGAAGTGCAGCCCGATGCAGCCTTTCATGGACTTGAGGGCATGAAGTACATGCCGACTGCCATGATACCGGGCATCTACGACTCGCAGATGGCCGACGCGCATCTTGAGATTGGAACCGAAGAAGCACAGGCAGTGGCTCGTGGGCTGGCACGTTATGAAGGTGTGCTGACAGGCCCCTCAGGTGGCGCGGCCGTACTGGGGGCAATAAAAGTTGCCAGAAAGCTCCAGGCAGGCGTAGTGGTAACAGTGTTGCCGGACGGAGGCAGCCGGTACCTGCAAGAAGCCTTTTGGGATGAAACCGACGATGCAGACAAGGTTGATAGCTGGTAAGATTCAGACAATGAGGTGAAGAAATATGCAAGTGCAGCAAATACAAGTACAACTGGAGCAGTGCGCGCTGGACTCAATGACTAACCACGCAGAGGGTGGCTACCCCAACGAGGTCTGCGGCGTTCTCTTCGGCAAGGAACTCGACGGGAAGCGCGTTGTCATGAACACAATGCCAATTGAGAATACGTTCGAGGAGGACGAGCAGTACCACCGCTTCCGGATAACGCCTCAGGCCGTGCTCGCAGCCGAGAAGCTTGCTAGGCACGACCGGATGGATGTCCTTGGCGTGTACCACTCGCACCCCAATGCCCCGGCACGCCCATCGCAGTATGACGCCGACCACGCGGCCTGGACCACGTGGACCTACATTATACTTTCGGTACAAGATAGCAAAGTAGTGGACACACGCATGTGGAAATTGCGAGACGACCGCACGGGCTTTGAAGAGGTTACCGGCGACCGTCATGATTCAAGAGGGAGAGAATAGCAATGGCGAGGATAATCATACCGACTGCGCTCAGGCAATACGCAGACCAGCTAAACGAGGTAGAAATCGTCGGAGGGACGGTGGACGAGGCCTTAGGTGCGCTCACCGGCAGCTATCCGGCATTGCGCAGGCAGTTATACAGCGAAGCAGGAAAGTTGCGCAACTTTGTCAACATTTACCTGAACGACGAAGACGTGCGCTACCTGCAAAAGGGCGACACACCGGTCGCAAATAGGGACACCATCTCCATTATCCCCGCCATTGCAGGGGGCAGCCCTTCGCTTGACCTTTTCGCAACTCGACCGGGTGCCGGACCCTCAGGTGGCAACGGAACCGACCAGGAACTCTCCCACGACGAGATCAGGAGATACAGTCGCCACTTGATCGTGCCGGAGGTGGGCCTCGAGGGGCAAAAGAAACTGAAAGCCAGCAGCGTGTTGCTTATAGGTGCCGGCGGCCTGGGCGCTCCGATGGCACTGTATCTGGCTGCGGCGGGCGTAGGCAGGATCGGTATCGTCGACTTTGACGTGGTGGACGAAAGCAACCTGCAACGCCAGGTAATCCACGGCACATCGTCCGTGGGCAAGCCGAAGCTGGAGAGTGCCAGGGCGCGCATTGCTGACATAAATCCCTATGTGCAGGTGGACGAGTATAAGGTTGCTCTCACGTCCGAAAACGCGTTGGACATACTGCGGCCTTATGATGTGATTGCCGACGGCACCGACAACTTCCCTACGCGTTATCTGGTGAATGATGCTTGCGTGTTGCTGGGCAAGCCCAACGTGTATGGCTCGATCTTTCGCTTCGAGGGGCAGGCATCGGTTTTCTGGGCCGAACAGGGGCCTTGCTATCGTTGTTTGTACCCTGAGCCACCTCCTCCGGGCCTTGTGCCTTCGTGTGCTGAAGGAGGGGTACTGGGGATCCTGCCGGGCACTATAGGCACTATTCAGGCGACCGAGACTCTCAAGCTGTTGCTTGGGATTGGGAAACCTCTCGTGGGCCGTCTTCTCTTGTACAACGCCCTTGACATGGAGTTCCGCGAGATGAAGCTGCGAAAGGATCCCAATTGTCCTGTCTGCGGCGCGCACCCCACAGTAACAAAACTGATCGATTACCAGCAGTTTTGTGGGATCGACCCGCAAACGGAGCGCGGCGAGACCGACCGCGACATCACGGCGACAGAATTGCAGGCTCGATTGCAGCGCGGTGACAATCTGGTTCTCCTCGATGTTCGTGAGCAGAACGAGTGGAGCATCGCGCACCTTGACGGGGCGACCCTGGTGCCAGTGAACAGCATCACCCAGCGTGCTAGCGAGTTGAACACTGCGGACGAAATAGTGCTCTATTGCAAGAGCGGCGTACGAAGCGCACGCGCCCTCAATGAACTGCGCGGCCTCGGTTTCCGCAAGCTGTGGAATCTGAAAGGCGGAATTAACGCCTGGGCAACAGACGTGGATAGGACTATGCCGAGATACTAGATCCTGGATCGTAAGTCCTGACTAGTGCCACCACGATTGATGTCAGTGGCGGGGTGGCTCGGCTGCAATTAGCGGCGAAACCCTTGGTGTGGTGCCGGGCGCGGTGAGAGCTATAGCGGCTTCCTGAATAGCCTGGTCAGTGACGGTGGCGCGCGTCTGTTGCCGTGTGTATTCGGCCCAGGTACGGGTAAAGTATGTTTCGGTAAATCGTTGGGGGTCGGCGGGATCCTGGAACAGTCCCCATTGGAACGCACCTGTGCGACGGCGCACCCGACCCACCCTCTGCATGGACGTGACAAACTCCTGGTACCGGTCCGGAAGAACGCGATACTCTACGGTTACCATCACAGGCCCGTCGGCGGCGCGTGGAGTAACGGCTAGGTCGGGCTGAGGTTGGTAGATCGCGGGGCTGAGATCCAGGTTCTGGATGTTATGCAAGGGCCAGCGAAGGGCCGCTAGCACACTCATGCCTAGGCCCAGCGCCGCCAGAAGCAGGGCAGTACCATTGCCGAGCCATTCGGCTAACGCGCCCCACGTGAAGCTGCTGAGAGCCATGCCACCCTGGAACACGAGCAAGTAGATGCCGAGTGCGCGTGCGCGAACCCAGTCGGGCGCGGCGCCCTGGGCGGCAACGTTCAGGCTGGACATCATGACCATCCATGCCACTCCGCCCAACGCAAGCATGGGTAGCAAGAGGGCAATAACATGAATGTAGCCGAGAGCAAGCGTCGCGAACCCAAATGCCAGGCTTGCCAGTACTGTAAGCTGGTCGGTAGACAAAATGGCATTCAGCCGGTGTATGAAGACGGCTCCCAGGATCGCTCCTACTCCCAGGCTGCCGAGTAGTACGCCATAGCCTCCCGCATCGAGCGAGAGATCGTGACTGGCGACCACCGGAAGCAAGGCCCACAGGGCGCTGGCGGCGACGATGAACACCGCTACCCGGACGAGAACCGCCTGGAGTGAGCGGCTATGACCGGCGTAGCGTGTACCGGCAGCGATCGCACCTACCACATTTTCGGGCGGGGTCAAGCTTTCGACGTGGGGACGCTGCCACCGCCAGATGACGACAAGCACTCCGAGGAACGAAGCGGCATTCAGAAAAAACACAGCACCGGGGCCGGAGGCTGCCACTACGATGCCGCCAAGGGCTGGGCCGATGGCGCGAGCCAAGTTATACCCTGCGCTGTTAAGTGCGATTGCCTGCGCGACCATGCGCTTGCCAACCAGTTCCGGAACTATAGCTTGCCACGCCGGTGCATTGAGGGCGGACCCCAGGCCAAGAAGAAAGGTCAGCAGCAGGAGGACCCCGGCCGACAACAGATTCAGAGTTGCAAGCAGGCCCAGCAAGACTGCCACGACAAGCATCCAGCCCTGGCTCACGAGAAGCAATTTGCGGCGGTCAACCACGTCGGCAATCGCACCTGCGGGTAAACCTACGAGAAAGACCGGTAGGCTGGTGGCTGTCTGCATGAGGGCTACCAGCACGGGCGATGGCGTAAGTAGAGTCATGAGCCAGGTCGCCCCGACGCTTTGCATCCAGGTGCCGAGGTTGGAGGCGACCGACGCTATCCACAACCAGCGGAAAATGGTCACGCCCAGTGGACCCCAGGGCGAGGTCGTGACGGCGGCTCCGCGGTCACTTTGCTGTTTAATAGCGGGTTCTTTAATCATGAATGGCGACTGTCAGAGCCATTGCGTCACATGTAGTCCTTCGCCGATCCCAGGGCCTGCAAACTACGCATCACGGCCTGCAACCCGTGATAGTGATGCAAGCAAGGTTTGTTCCTCGACTTCGAGGACGGTACGCGGATCCAACAGCAGTGCGCCCGCCTCGACACGAGCAATAACGGGAGTAGCTTCGGCACGTAAGAGAGCGGCGACCTCGCCTGCCCGTTGTTCGCCCAGTTGCTTGGAAAGCAGGTAAGTCGGGAGCGTTTCGCCCGGCAGCGATCCGCCACCGACGGCGGAGGCTCCCCGCACGACTTCGCATGTTATGCCTGCCTCACGCAATTGGGTTGCCCAGGCGTCCGCCCGTAGTTTTAGTTCTTGCTCGGTCACGGAGATCATGCGCCAGACGGGTACCTCGCGTTCTGCCTCGCCCTTCAGGTAGTGCAGGAGGGTGGCTTCCAGGGCGGCCAGCGTTAGCTTGTCCACTCGCAAAGCCCGCGTGAGCGGGTGTGATTTAAGGAGTGCTATTGCAGGCGATTTCCCGATAATCACGCCGCACTGGGGGCCGCCCAGGAGTTTATCGCCGCTAAAGAGCACGAGGTCTGCGCCCGCGCTGATACTGCTCTGCGCAGTCGGCTCGGCGTGCAGGCCGAAAGCGGTAGTGTCGAGGAGTGCGCCGCTGCCAATATCATCCACGAGTAGGATTCCGCTTGTATGGGCCAGTTCCGCGAGATCCTTTACGTCGGGTTCGGTCGTAAAACCGACAATCCGAAAATTGCTGGCGTGTACGCGCATGATCAGGGCCGTACTAGGAGTGATGGCGCTTGCATAGTCGCGTGTATAGGTGCGGTTAGTCGTGCCCACTTCTACCAAATGCGCGCCGCTTGTTTGCATGACCTCGGGTATACGGAAACCACCGCCGATCTCTACCGATTGGCCCCTCGAGAGGACAACGTCCTTACCCTGTGCAAAGCAGGTAAGCACCAGCACAAGAGCCGCGGCGTTGTTATTTACCACCAGGACATCTCCGCAGCCCGTCAAGCGGCGCAAACTGTCCACCGCGTGAACATAGCGCGAGCCGCGTTCGCCTTGTTGAAGGTCGTACTCAAGATTGCTGTAAGATGCGGCGCGAGCGACTGCCTGCTGTGCCGAAACGCTTAGAGGAGCGCGGCCCAGGTTGGTGTGCAGGATGACACCTGTGGCATTGATCACGGGCTGCAGACTGGGTGTGACAGCGACTGAGGCGCGTTTAGCCGCGTGTTCCGCTAGCTCATCAAGAGTTAAGAGAGCGTTGCCGCCGCTGACAATGGCGGCGCGTGCTGCATCAAGGGTTTCTCGAACGGCGGTCGTTATGAGGGCTGGTGGCAGCGAGTCGCGCAGCAAGCGCAGTGCCGGATGCTCAAGTACGCGGTCAACCGAAGGGAGCGCACGTAGGCGCTTATTCGCATTTTCAGGATCGGGAGCGGAGTCGCGTACTTGGGGAGGCGAATATGACATGCCGATATTTTACCACGAACGTGCCTGGATCGCAGTCCGCACCTGGGCCGAGCAGGGACTGTACAAGGCGGCCGAGGGGAGGGCCGGGAAATTTGGGCAGAAAAAAGTGGACCTACATGAGTGTAAGTCCACTTTTCACTTCGAGAGAAATGAGTAGCTAACGGCTCATTTCTTCATTTCAAGTACTATTTAGCTCGGTTCCTGCAGCTGCACAGTTGGTGTATCAGTCGGCACTTCTGCCGGAGTTGGTGTGGCTGTATCCGTCCCGTTAGGAGTGGCGGTCTCGGTCGCTGTTTCCGTTGGTGGCAGCGTGGGACTAATGGTCCCAGTTACGGTTGCGGTAGGTGTAGGCGTAATGGTGCCCTCGGGCGTGGGTACGGGCGTCGGTTGCTGGCGCGACAGGTCAACGAACTTGGTTGTCTGCCCGCGCGTGACATTGTTTGCAGGCCTGAAGTACGGTCGATTCTGCGGGTCGCACGGTTCGCCTGTGCCACCGCACGGATAGCCACCGATGATGCCTCGTGTCGACAAACGCTCGGTGTATGTGTAGAACACGCTTCCCGGCGGGACGTCTGTGAAGGTCTGGCCGCTTACCGCTTCATTGAAGTCAAAGGCAATACTGACCATCTTGGTAAGCTGACCTCTGGTTATGTTCGCAGCAGGGCGGAAGTAGGGCAGATTGTCGGGACCGCACGGTTCGCCTATGCCGCCACAAGGATAGCCATTGATAACGCCGGCAGCGTAAGCAGCTTCGACATACTGGTAGAAGGTACTGCCGTTCGGAACGTCCTGGAAGTCGGGGTTGTCGGGCGGGTCAATTGTCAAGCCTGCAGCCAGCACAACTATCTTTGCCATCTGGCCCCTGGTGCTGTTTGCGCCGGGACGGAAGTAGGGGAGATTGTTGGGACCGCAGGGTTCGCCCGGGCCGCCACAGTTATAGCCATTCATGATGCCGGCGAGGTAGATGTTGTGGATGTTGGTGTAGAAGGTGTCGCCCAGGCACACGTCCTGGAAGTCCAACCCTTGCTGACCCGAGCACTGAGGTGTGGGTGTGGCTGTAGGGGGCGGCGGTGCAGTGATGGTATATGAGTAGAAGTTGTCCTTGTACTGGTCATACTTGATAGATGAGAAGGCGACATGGATGGCGCCTGCACCATAGTCCATCGCGGTATCGCGCTGCCAGGCGTTGCCCGACCAGTTCTGGAACGGGATTTCAACGGGGCTGAAGGTAACACCACTGCCATGGGAGTAGAACACCCTGAAGTAACCCACAGGACTGCTGGTTGTGTCGCCCCAGACAATGTGTGTTTCACCCGTCGCGTCTACCGCAGCCGATGGGTAATATGATGTGCCGGAGTTATACACAACGCGTACTATTGGCGTTCCGTCCCAGCCGGTTGTGGCATTCCACTCTCTGTAGTAGATGTCGGTGTCGTTGCTTCCGCAGCGCCCGTCTGCCCACACAGCGCGCAGGTTCCCGTCGAGGGTTGGGAAAAGTGTAGGTAGGTAGGCTTTCGACGTGTTGGGGCAGTAAGAGCAGCAGGCAGCCGAGATGTCTTCGACCGTCCAGTTAAAGGGTGCATTGCGCTTAGCGGTGTAGATGTCGTATCCGCTGTTGGAGATACCGAGATCCTTGTACGCTACCATGACTGTACCCAGGGTGGTGACGGCAATCGAAACATCGCCCAGGTTACTGCCGATGGTGGGAATGCTTTCACCCACTGCCGACCATGTGCCGTTGTCCAGACGCTCGTAATAGAGCAGGCTGGAACCGTTGTTGTCTCTGCCGAGGGCCATGTGCACCGTGAGGTTGCTATCTACAGCGATCGCCAGCAGCTTCCGGGGTACACCATCGCACGAGCCGGGGATCTGTTCCTGGCGGATAAGTGTGCCGTTGGCGTCGACCATGGCGTAATACGAGCAGAGGGTGCCACGATTGGGCCACAGCCAGTAC
The DNA here is from genome assembly GCA_035474135.1 of Chloroflexia bacterium. Lineage (GTDB taxonomy): Bacteria > Chloroflexota > Chloroflexia > QHBQ01 > JADMIH01 > JADMIH01. Next base: position 9,251 of record DATINP010000087.1, read on the forward strand.
ATGAAGTGCTTGCGACCCAGGTTGTCATGTGCAATCGGGCCAGGACCAAACTGATTTTTGACGTTGGCGTTGTCTTCACCCGCGATGCAATTTTCGGTCGTGAGTGCGCCAAAAACGGCGTTACTTGCAGTACAGATTACACCGGCGCTCGACTGCGGGAAGCGGGGGGATGAAGACCAGGCGGCAGTAATGGACCCGCTAAGGGGCGATGCCGCGATGCCGGGGTAGTTGTCGTATTCACCGGCAATGGACAGTATTGCGGGGTCGCTGAACACTGTGTCGGGCACATTGGGGGCCGGAGGGGCGGTCTGGGCATCTACACCCGCGCCCGCAATTCCGACCGGGACGTTGGCGATGGGGGCCGAAGCGTTGGCTACCTGGGCGGAATTGCCCTTGTCGGCCATAAAGCCGATTACCGCCAGCAGAACGCCCAACACCGCCAACACCGAAAGCTTGAGTTTGCTATTCGTGAGGTTCATAAATATGGATTCTCCTTGCACTTGGTACGTGATCCGTCACTCTTAGTTGGTTACTTGTCACGTAGAATGCGAATGTTGTCGAATGATGAGCCGCCGTCGGCATAGGACCAGACGCCAACCCAGCCGTGGGTAAACGTGTTGGCGGCGTCCGTGGCGGACATGATTTCCGTGCCATTAATTGAGACGGTAATCTGGTTGCCGACAAAGCTGGTCTTCAGAAGTGTCCAGGTTTCAAGGTCATAGCCGGGCCACGTGGCAAATGGGGCAGTAGCGAGGGTTTCCGCGCCGTCGGCGGTCACTTTCTCGATTGTTGCCTTGGAGACCTGGTTGGTGTTGACGTTAAAGAAGAGGACAACCCGATAGTATCCGTCGCCGGAGCCACGCACTACCATGCCGAGCGGGTTGCCGGCTGTGGCATAGAAGTACGCTTCGGCGCTGCCGTCAGCGAACGAAGTGTCCGTGGTAACGAAAAGCGTATTCTGCTCGGTGGGCATATCAGGGAGGTTTTGCTGTAGGCGACCGTCAAGTGCCTGCCAGGTCATATTGGCATCGGTGATGCCGTGCCAGCCGTCAAGTGCAGCGTCGTCGAATGTTTCGTTCAAAGCTTCTGGCTGGGATGTACTCGGAAGGGCCGGAGCCTGTGGGACCGCTTTGGGCTGCGTGTCGCCGGCCATGACCGCATTAGGCGAGTCGACCAGACTGGTGGAGGGCACGCGCACGGCGGGGGTACTTTGTGCCCCCATAGTGGCGAAGGCTGCACCGACGAGTAGCAGTGCCACAAGCGGGATTAGTATCCTGTTCAACTTCAATGGAATGTCTCCTTTCGAGTCGTAAGTCGTAGATCTCAGGTCGTAAATCTAGCGTCATACGTCTGGGCGAGTGTAGTCTCGCCATTATGTCTTGCAGGTGCGTCACTCGTGCATGACCCAATGCCTGCGCTATGTCGCTGCTCTTAATCCTATCCCGGTGTGAAGGTAATAATGTACTTGCGCCTCACACTTGACAGGTTGCTGCGACTGCAAATGTGCCCGATCTGCCCGTTATTGCAGCGTTGGACCGTGGTGCGCTGCTAATCCGAGCTTGCGTGCCGAGCAATAAGCTGCGGGCCTCTCGTCTCGGTTGTACGCGCCCCATGGTTTACTGTGGAAGCTGAAAGCCGGAGTAGCAAAGGTCGGCGCCAGGTTGCAGTGTAACGTCCTTGTAAATGAGGCGACGGTGCCTGGTAACAGTTCTGGAAAGTTTGAATTGTGCAACATGTGCCGTAATAGATAATGTAGTATATGTGACTGGCACGGTAAGAGCGCAGAGCGGCTTGAACGAGGGCTTGCGCTTGACGTTGAAGTATGCCAATGTGAGTTGTGTTGAACCTGTGCCATGGTGTGAGCGTATGGTGACTATGCCAAGTATAGGGAAACCGAGAGGGTGATGTCAATTGAATTGTGTAGCCTGATGGTACTATTACGGAATACGCAGTAGGGGTAAGTAGGTGTGTTGTACGCCGAGTTGGGGCGTATTAGAAGTTCGTACGGTGAGTTCTGTGCTATCCGTTAGCATAGTGTCATGTTAGTCTCTCGGGCGGAGGTGGGCCAGCTTTTCCACAGTGAACGCGGGCGGACGACGCGCCGCCGGTGCCCGCTCAGATAGTTTAACGAACGATTCCGTGGATGGTTGCATTCCTCTTGCGCGCCCGACCGCCGGAAGTCAGACTGGTAATAGCGCTTTGACACTGTTTTCACGATAAGAGTATAATGATCACAGAAGTGCCGGGCGCAATAACGAACAAAAAAGAGAACCGCGCAAGGCAATGTGGCGTTAACTATAATAGAGAGATTTTGAAAGCGAACAGGCGGCAAAGCGGGCAGACCTCGGTGTAGGTAAGAAGTGGCTAGTGGTCCACCGTCCGCCGTGCGAATACTTCCCTGAAGGGCCCCTACTTTTGGGGATGCAAACCACCGACTTATGATCTATGATCTTCAAGTTCGAACTGCGCTGATCAAGGATCTACGAGTGAGGAAACTATGAAAATGTCAGATAATAAGTGGCTTCGCAGCAGTTTCGTGTGGGTCATTATAATGGCCGCCATACTGGTGCTTTTTTTCGTGTTCGTGTCCCGCACGCCGCCCAGCCAGGAGATTCCGATCTCGCAAGTGGTGAAGGACGTGAACAACAGCCAGGTAACCAAGATAACGGCGCATGAAGACAGCGGCGATATCAAGGTGTGCTACGACGATGCAACGACATGCCACAACTACAAGACTTCGTTAATTCAGCCTCAAAGTGACATATACACTGTGTTGAAAAACGCAGGAGTTGACGAGACAAAATTGGCGGCGGTGACGGTTGAAGTGGAAGCTGCACAGGCCTGGGGTAGCTATATTGGACTGCTGGGCTTTTTGCTGCCGACCCTGATTCTGGTGGGAGTCTTCGTGTTCATGATGCGGCAGGCCCAGGGCACCAACAGCCAGGCCATGTCGTTCGGCAAGTCGCGGGCGCGCCTGTTCACAGGCAATAAGCCCACGATTACATTTGCCGACGTGGCGGGTGTTGAGGAGGCCAAGCAGGAGCTTGCGGAAGTTGTGGAGTTCCTGAAGTACCCTGATAAGTTCAATTCACTGGGGGCGCGCATACCTCGTGGTGTGCTGCTCGTTGGCCCTCCAGGCACAGGCAAAACCATGCTCTCACGCGCAGTGGCGGGTGAAGCAGGCGTGCCCTTCTTCTCGATCTCAGGCTCTGAGTTCGTCGAGATGTTTGTGGGCGTCGGCGCGAGCCGTGTCCGCGACCTGTTCGACCAGGCCAAGAGGAACGCTCCCTGCATCATTTTCGTTGACGAAATCGACGCAGTAGGCCGCCAGCGCGGCGCCGGTCTGGGCGGCTCGCACGACGAGCGCGAACAGACTCTGAACCAGATACTCGTAGAGATGGACGGGTTCGATAGCCAGACCAATATCATTGTGATAGCGGCCACCAACCGCCCCGACGTGCTGGACCCCGCACTGCTGAGGCCGGGCAGGTTCGATAGGCAGGTGGTGCTCGATAGGCCCGATATCAAGGGCAGAATGGCGATCTTGCAGGTTCATACTCGTGGCAAGCCATTGGATAAAGGTATCAGCCTAGAAACTCTTGCCAAGCAGACGCCGGGCTTCTCGGGTGCAGACCTCGAAAACCTTGTGAACGAGGGTGCAATCCTCGCGGCCCGCAGAAATCGCAAGACGATCACAATGAGCGAGATGGAAGAGGCAATCGACCGAGTAATCGGTGGCCCGGAAAGGCGCAGCAGGCTCATCTCGGACCGTGAAAAGAGTATTACGGCTTACCACGAAGTTGGACACGCTTTGGTGGCTCGTATGCTGCCGAACGTTGACCCTGTACACAAGATCAGCATTATTGCCAGGGGCATGATGGGCGGGTATACGCGCATCCTGCCGGGCGAAGACAGATATATGTGGTCTAAAGGACAGTTCAAGGATAACCTGGCCTTTGCTCTGGGCGGTCGCGCTGCCGAAGAAATCATCTTCGAGGAAATAACGACCGGTGCCAGCAACGACATCGAACGCGTGACCGAAATGGCACGTATGATGGTTACCCGTTACGGCATGAGCGAGAAACTAGGCCTGGTGGCTTTGGGGCGCAAGGAAGAACTGGTCTTCCTCGGCAGGGAGATTTCGGAGCAGAGAAACTACTCGGACGAAATCGCCTACGAGATTGACAAGGAAGTGCGTGCCCTGGTTGACGAGGCCTACAGTCGTGCATCCGGCATACTGACCAAGTACCGGGACAAGCTGATCGAGATAAGTGAACTTCTGATTGAGAAGGAGACCCTGGACGCGGCCGACTTTGAAGCCCTGTTCGAGGGAATGCCTCGACCACAGCCCAACCTCATTACGCCTTCACGCCCTGATAGGCCCGTGGAAGCCAAGCCTGCCGAGCAGCCACGTGCTCTGCCTGGTCTGCAAGGCGCAACTGGTATGGCCTTCACTACTGACACCCCCGACACTGAGCCTACTCAGTCCTAGGGCACACAAAGCGCATAAGTACGAGCGAGGTCCAGCAGATTATTGCTGGGCCTCGCTTTACGCGTGATTAGTTCACCTGGAGGAACAAGTATGAAAGAGAACGCAGTAAAGGCAAAGCTAAAGCGCGGCGAGCACGTATTCGGCATGTTGTCCGGGGTCTTCGATCCTCAGATCGTGGAGACTGTAGCTTTGCTCGGCTTCGACTGCTATATGCTCGATTGCGAGCATGGCGCGGGCGGGACGACAGACGCGGAGACGTTCGTTCGAACATGCGAGGCGGCAGGAATCACGCCACTCGCGCGAGTACGCAGCATTGACCCCAAGCTGATATTGCAGTTTCTTGACGCGGGTATGATGGGCATCATGATGCCAGGCATTCATGAAGCAGAAGAAGTTGAGCAACTGGTGGCAGCGATAAAGTACCCGCCGTTGGGCAAGAGGGGCATGGCTCCCGTGCGGGCGAACGACTATCTCCTGGGAAAGATGAAGGCGGAAGACTACGTAAAATTCGCCAACGAGCAGATACTGATACTACCGCAAATCGAGCTAATCGAAGCAGTAAACAACCTGGATAGTCTGCTGCGTGTTGAGGGCGTGGACGGTTACTTCGTTGGCCCGCGTGACCTCTCAGTGTCGATGGGCTTTTATGACGGACCGGGGCACGATGAAGTGCGAACCGTTATAAACGATGTATTTAGCCGCGTACAGGCGGCGGGCTTGCTGACCGGCACAGTGGCGCCCACGGGCCAGGATGCCCACGGGCTAATTGAGCGCAGGGTTGGCTTGCTTCTTACGTCGCCCGGTCACTTGCTCAAGGCGGGCGCGAACGCATTCTTCTCGGCTGCGAAGGGCTAAATCGAGCAGGTGGTCATAGAATATCCAGGTCTCGCTGAACGATAGGCCTGTCTATGCGGAACGGGTTGGCATTGGCCGCAAGCTTACCTGTAATCGTATCGACAACTATGCGGCTGGCGGCTCCGCTGGTCATGATGCCGTGGCCGCTGTAACCGCAGTTGACAAATAAACCGGGGATGTGAGTGGGGCCAAGTAATGGACGGTGGTCAGGCGAGTAAGCGTACTGTCCGGCTTGCAAGAACCAATGTAAGGTACCGCGCTCCCATACATCGTGCCAGAACGGGCTAATTCGCGCCACTGAATACGGGCTTCGGGGGTCCAGCAGTCCGAACGCAAAGTCGGCGCTGGTGGGCACGTCATCCAACGGTGGGCCTGGTGGCACGCCCGGCACGGTACGCAACGCGAGAGCACCCCTCATCGCCGGACGCCAGTGCGAGCCAGTGTCCTCGTCAATAGTCATGGGTGCGTCGGGTGGGACTTCGGGCACGTCGGGCAGCACCAGCTTTTGCCTGCGCACGAGGCTCAACGGTATGTCGATGCCCGCTAGCGCGCCCACCATGCCTGAGAACGGTCCTGCCGCGATCACAGCAGTATTCGTGCTGATGGAGTTGCTTCTTGTACTGACCCCTGTCACGCGGCCACCATCGAAAGAGAAGCCCGTAACCTCGGTGTTCACCCGAAAGGTCGCCCTGCCTGTTTTGTGAGCTGCAAGAGCATATCCGGCGGCAAGCTTCCGTACGTCCAACCACCCGTCGCGGGCACGGAAACGCGCCCCCACCACTTCTTGCGCAATATGAGGGAACCGCTTGCGAGCCTCTTCGCCCGTCAGCCACTCTACGTCGGTAAGACCCCAGGAGCGTTGCCTGGCAATAAGGGCCTTCTGCCGCTCGATAGTGGCAGGGTTAGTTGTACAGAAAAGGTAGCCCTGGCGGTGTATGTCCAGGTCGTAATCTCTGAGGCCTGAGATTTCGGCGAAGTTGTCGAAAATCGCGATTGTTTCACGGACCAGGGCCATTTCTTCGGCGTTATCGAACTGGGCCCGGAATGCGCCTGTAGAGGCCGGCGTCGTGAGCGTACTCAGGGCCGGGCGTCGCTCCAACACGACCGTGTGCAGCCCGGCTTGTGTCGCAAAGAAGGCAGTTGCCGCGCCGACGATTCCGCCGCCTATGATAACAAGGTCAGCCGCACTAGGTAGATCGGTTGATTGGTCAGTAATGATCTGCATGGTCCTATTGGCCGTAAGATCGATGATTACGGTTGCCGATATATTATCACAGATAGTGCTCTCTATGGTACAATTCGTGTTGCTGTTTCAAGAATCAGATAAAGAAAGCTGCCTGTTCCACACTCATCAATGCGCCTAAAACACCTCACAATTCAGGGATTCAAGACCTTCGCGCCAAGGACCGATTTGCTGTTTGGCGACGGGCTGGCGGCCATTGTTGGTCCTAACGGGTCGGGCAAAAGCAATGTGGCGGATGCCGTGCGCTGGGTGCTGGGCGAGCAATCGTTGACGCACCTGCGCGCCAAACGGACCGAAGACCTAATCTTTGCAGGGTCTTCCAACCGCGCGCCCCTTGGTATGGCCGAGGTGTCGATCACACTGGATAACAGCGACCGCTTGCTGCCCATCGACTTTGGCGAGGTAACCCTGACCCGGCGCGCCTACAGGTCGGGCGAGAACGAATACTATCTGAACAAGAGTCGTGTCAGGCTTCGAGAGATTCTCGACGTAGCATCGTCGCTAGGGCAAGCGTATACGGTAGTTGGGCAGGGCCTCGTAGACGCAGCGCTCTCTTTGCGGCCCGAGGAACGGCGTGAGTTATTTGAAGAGGCCGCTGCCATTCGCGGCTACTTTGTCCAGCGCGCAGACGCACTGAGAAGGCTCCAGAAGACTGAGGAGAACGTGACGCGAGTGAATGACCTTGCGGCCGAGTTGGAGCCGCAGGTGCGCCGCCTGGAGCGTCAGGCGCGGCAGGCACAGGAGTACGGCAAGCTCGAGCAGGAGCTAAAACAGCTATTGCGCTTGTGGTACAGCGGCAGGTGGGTGCTCGCCATGGGTGCGCTCGAAAAGTCGCGTGGCACAGAGGCTGAAAAGGGTCGTCAGGTCGATGCTCGCAAGAGCACAGTTACGAGCGCGAATGAGGAGTTGACACGAGTACGGGCCAAAGTATGGCAAGCCGTAGAAGCGGTGTCAAACTTGCATGAAACACGCGCCCAGAGCCAGGCACGCCACGCTGCGCAGGTTCAAGCTCAAGCTGTCACGACTGAAAGACTGGCTGCGGCGGGGCAGGCGCGACGGGCACTCATGAAGGAGCAGGACGAGATAGAAGTCGCACTGAACAAGGCTGCAGCGCGCATCGCAGAACTCGCAGACGAGATTGGTGGATACACTCAGGAGCTAGATCAACTGCAAGCCGGTGGGCAAGCAGTCCACTCACGTCTGGATGAACTTGAAGCAGATTTGGCCAAGGCACAGGCCGCGTTCGACCGCGAATCGCAGATTTTGGACACTATTAAACGCAGGCAAAGCGATCTGCAATCCCGAATCGCTGAAGCCGAGCGAAGCCGAGCCGAAAAGGAGCGCGTCGCCGCAGATGCTGATAGCGCACTCACGAGTTTGCAACGACGAGTTGGCGAGGCGGAGACGGTGCTTGAGAGTCGACACAGTGCGCAAGCCAAGGCCCAGCTAGAAGTGGCCGATGCCGAGCGCGACCACACCTCTGCTGCCGGTCAGTTGGCGGAAGCACGTCGCGTGCTTTCGACTGCCGAGAACGATCGCCGCGAAGCTTCGAAGCGGGTGGATAGACTGGCTTCGCAACTGTCCGTACTAGCAGGTGAGCAACAGGCAGGACTGCACGGTGGTGTACGCGCCGTAGTGTCAGCCGTACGAGCCGGACGCATCCATGGAATCGTGGGCACGGTTGCCGAGCTATTGAACGTGCCGCCCGACCTGGAAGGGGCAATCGAGGCAGCCGTGGGCGGGCGCCTGCAGGACATTGTTGTAGAAACCTGGGCCGACGCCGAGGCCGCGATTGGATACCTTAAGCAGCAGGGTGCCGGACGAGCCACGTTCCTGCCCCTGGACACTCTGCGTGCAGCGGCGCCGCTAAGTCCACCGAGGGGAGAGGGGATTGTAGGGCGCGCTCTGGACCTGGTGCAGTATGAGCCGCGATTGACTGCGGTGGCCGAGTCGTTATTGGGTCGTTTGCTGATTGTGGAGGACTTGCCCTCGGCACGGCGTATTTTGGGTGTAATGCAGACTGGGGCACCCTGGACTCTCGCGACGCTCGGCGGCGAAGTTGCGCGCCCAGGCGGGTCAGTCACGGGCGGGTCCAATGCCCGTGCTGATGACAGGACAGCCAAAGGCAACACCCTGCTAGCACGTGAGCGCCGCCGCCGCGAATTGCAAAACACCCTGGAACTGGCCCGCAAGCAGGTATCCGACCTGGAGCGCGCACAGGAGCTCGCCTTGATGGCCGTGCAGGACCGAGAAAGCACCATCGAGAAGGCCGCGGGCGCGCTTGCCGAGGCGCGTAAGGGCCAATCGTTAGCGCAAATGCAACTAATGGAGCAGCAAAGTGTGTTTGCACGTTTGCAGCAGGAGCACTCCTGGCGCATGGGCCTATTGGCTGAAACGCGCAAGGAGATCGACGCATTGAACCAGGCTGCAACATCAATGCGTCAAGGGCTAGAAGTTGTGGATTCACAGTTGGGGCCGCAGACTGAAAAGGTCGAGGACGCAAGCAGGTATCTGTCCACACAGAGAGAGGCTCGCGCTGAGGTGGAACGTGCAACGTCAGCGGGAAAAACTCGCGCTGCTGTACTCAACGAGGCTTTACGCAATAGCATGGCGCGAGAACTCGAGGCCAAGCGTGACGTGGGGCAACTCGATAGCAGGCGCGCGCAAATTGCTGTCTTGCTTGAAACTGCCGCACAAGATGAAGCGGCATTGCAGGAGGGTCTTGAACAGTTCAAGGCTGAGGCTGAGAATCTGGCGCGGCAGGTGGCAGAGATCGAAGCACAGATGGCCCCATCCGAACGGCAAGTACGTGTCCTGGAAGGCGAGATCAGTGCGATGGAGGGCAGACTTTCGTCCCTGCAAGCCGAACTGCTCGAAAGCGAAACCGCATATAGCCGGGCCGCAGTCGAAAGTCAGCGCTGCCTGGGTCTGCTGCAAAGCCTGCGCATCGAGATCACCGAGGAGCTAGGCGACCACGCGGACGGAGCGGCTGACTTCGTAGCTACTAACGAGACTGAGTCTCAATTGGAAGCACCCGCGGAGCTTGGTGAGTTGGACGGTAGTGTTGCGCCCAGCCAGGAAGAGAACGCCGAACGCGAGCGGCGTGTTTACGCGCTGAGATCGCGTCTGGCCCGCATCGGACCCGTGAACCCTCTTGCGACCGATGAGCACCGCATGTTGTCGGAACGGCACGCTTACTTGCAAACACAGTTAGATGACCTGATGCTGGCGGGCGACGGCCTTCAAAAGGTAATAGCTGAGCTTGATAGAACAATGCGCGACCAGTTTGTAGCCACGTTCGCGCAGGTAAATGAAGAGTTCGGCAGGTTCTTCGGCACGCTGTTCGGCGGGGGCACTGCGCGGTTGGAACTGACCAACCCTGATGACGTAGCGCAGTCTGGGGTTGACATAATGGCGCAGCCGCCAGGCAAGCGCTTGCAGCCCCTGGCGGCCTTGTCGGGCGGCGAACGCGCTCTGACAGCCGCCGCGCTACTATTCGCGCTACTGAAGGTCCGGCCCGTGCCATTCTGTGTGCTTGACGAAGTAGACGCGGCCCTGGACGAGAGCAACGTCTCGCGATTCAGGTCGGCATTGCTTGAGTTGGGGGAAAATACACAGTTCGTGGTTATTACACATAACAGAGGCACCATCGAGGCCGCGAATACTCTTTATGGCGTGTCGATGGCGGGGGATGGCACCTCGCAACTGTTGTCCTTGCGCGTCGAGGCGCGCGCCTCCACCTGAAGCGGAACTGGAAAGAGTATAATTAACGTATGACCGTTCCCCATACCGAGAGCATAAACCTCGTACTTAGTGACAAGCAAGACGATAAACGGCTCAACGTCTACGACCTCAGCCCGGCATCTTTGACTGAACTTATGGTCAGCTGGGGCGAACCGGCATACAGGGCCAGTCAGGTGTTGCATTGGCTGTATAAGGAGTATGCGGCTGACTTTGCTCACATGAGCAACCTGCCGGTCTCGCTCAGGAACCGGCTTGACGCGTCGTTGCGCGTGGGGTCTATTGAGACTGTGGCGCAGAAGATCTCGAGCGACGGTTGGACACGCAAGGCTCTCCTCAAGATGCGCGACGGTAATACTGTCGAAGCGGTGCTTATGCTGTACTATGACCGCGCTACAGTGTGCGTATCGTCGCAGGTAGGGTGCGCGATGGGCTGCACATTCTGCGCGACCGGGCAGATGGGCTTTACTCGCAACCTGAGCGCGGGCGAGATAGTCGAGCAGGTAATCCATTTTAATCGCTGGTTGCGCGAACATCCGCACACCGTCACCGGCGAGCCGGGACACAAGCATGAAGGCGCCCGGCACCACGCGAAAGCTGTACGGCACCCCGAAGCGCTCACTGAAGATGCAGATGTGTGGTTTGGGAAATACCAGGGTGTCTCAGGAGAACCGCGCTCGATATCGGCGCTGACTAATATTGTATTCATGGGCATGGGCGAACCGTTGGTCAACTACGGCAACTTATGGACAGCAATACGCACCATCAATTCGCCACAGGGACTAGGGATGGGAGCGCGGCGCATGACAGTATCGACGGTGGGCCTTGTACCAGGCATAAGGCGGTTTGCGAAGGAAGACTTGCCGGTCAATTTGGCGGTCTCGCTACACGCGCCCAATGACGTTTTGCGTGGCTCATTTATGCCAATAAACGACAAGTATCCGGTCTCGGACCTGCTGGCTGCGTGCCGTGAATACGTGGCAACTGCCCGCCGGCGCATAAGCTTCGAGTATGTTTTGATCAACGGTGTGAACGATCAGATTTCTATGGCCGAAGAACTGCGCGACCGTCTGCGGGGACTGCTGTGCCACGTCAACCTAATCCCACTGAATCCTGTGCCGGGTACCGGCATGAAAGCAACCCCTCGCGCGCAGGTATATGCATTCCAGAAGGTGCTTGAGGTCGCCGGAATCCACACGACTGTCAGGATCGAGCGCGGGGTAGACATTGCGGCGGCCTGCGGCCAGCTAAAGGTGGAGGAAGAGCCGGGATCAAAGCACAGATCGTTGAACCCCGAGCTTGTGCAGGCGCATGTATTAGCTAATCTCGCTTCTCAAGGAAACGACGCAGACTAGCGTTCCATTACTTGGCTTGTTTGTTCTTTTGGGTAACTTGCCACACGTAGATGATACGCTGGAAGGCCGTGATCTGCGTACCAATAGCCAGGATCCACAGTGCGGGGTCCAACAAAACTGAGGGCGCAAGCAGGCCGATGCCCAGTATTATTATACGCTCGGGCCGTGCGAGCAGACCCACTTCGTTGGCGATACCAAGCATGCCCGCACGCGAACGAGCGTAGCTGATCATCATCGAGCCAACCAGTGTTGTGTAAAGCAACACAATTTCAAGTAGACCCGCGCTGTTCGGCTCCTGGTAGAAGTAGAGAAGCATCCCGAACAGGATTACGGCCTCGGAATAGCGGTCGACTACCGAGTCGAGAAAGCCGCCGAAGTCTGTCACCTGATTGGTGATCTTTGCCAGAGCGCCATCGAGCATATCAAACAGGCCCGCAAAAAGCATCATCACCCCTCCCCACACCAGGTGTTGGGTGGCAAGGAGATACGCGACAATCGCGTTCAGCACAAAGCCGAACAGCGTAAGTACATTGGGCGTAATAAAGGGGACACGGGTAAAAATCTGCGCGGCGTTGCGCGCCAAACCCCTGGCCCAGCCTTGTATGCGCTGAGTGATCATTCGTATTTAGATATTGTAGGTCGTGAGATTTGGATAGTCTTGAAGTGCGTCACAAGCGAATATTATACCACAAACGCCTTCGATTTTCAGGCTCACAGCCCGTTGGTGACGCGAGTCCGGGCAAGCCCACGACGGCGCGTGGGTCGTACTGTGGACGGGTTTTGGGAGCGAATTTGTTCATAGTACGCGATGAGACGCGCCGCAACAATAGGCCAGTCGTACTGCCGAGCAGTGCGCAGACCCGCTTCGGCCATCTGGGCGCGCAAAGCGCTATCGCTCAGCAACCTGATGAGGCCTGCGGCTATCGAAGCGGGCTGTTTAGGCTCCGTTAGGAAGCCCTCGCGACCGTGGGTAAGCACGCTTGCATACCCTGAGATACGGCTCGCCAGCACGGGCGTACCTGCCGCCATCGACTCAAGTAGTACGATTCCGAAGCTTTCCCCTCCGGTGGAGGGCGCGCAGTAAACGTCGGACGACTGGTAGTATCGCGGCAGGTCGGCAGCCGGAACAAAGCCCGTGAACTCCACTTCCATGACCGAGCCGGCGGAGCGATAGATAATCCTGTCGGGCCGCGTCTGGTCGCGCAATGGCAACCAGTCGGCCATCTCCTCGGGATCGCCGCTCCCGGCTACCACAAGGCGCAGGTCCGGGAAGTACGGTTCGACTATGGGGAGAGCCTGAAGAAGCCAACGCAGCCCCTTACGGGCCTCCTCAAAGCGTCCGACGAATAGGATGGTTGGCCTTCCATCGCGCATCCAATTTATCGGCTCGAGGGGTGCCGAAAATGTGTCAACATCTACGCCGTTAGGGATGATCTCGAAAGTACCGTCGAAGTACTGGGATATGAAGTCGTACGCCGACTCGGACACAGCTACGCGCCCGTGCAGCCTGTTGTAGAACCTGCGAAGGATAGGTCGTCCCATCGCGTACACTGGTGAAGATTCGCCATACGCATGGAAGGTGCCGACATTGGGCGAGTCGGAATAGCGAAGCACGAGCCAGGGTACAGTCGGCATAAGCGGCTCGTGCAGGTGGATGATATCGAAGCGTTCGGCGCGCAAAATGGCGCGAATCGATCGCCCAAGATCGGGCGAGAGCGAGATACGTGCAACCGAGCCGTTGGCTGGTACGGGTGTCACTGCCCCCAGTGCGTATACATCGTCGGGAACGTCCCCCTTATCGGTTGAGTACGGCGCGAGGATCTTGACCGTGTGCCCTGCGGCACGAAGCTGCTTTGCAAGGTGGGTTATGTGTTCGGTTACGCCCCCCTGCGTGGCGAAATCGTATGGAGAAACCAGGCCAATGTTCATGATAATATCAGGTAATCGCCGGTAGCGCGGATGCCGCTCCGTTGCTGGACAGTGACACGTTTGAGATTACGACTCGCCGGACCTGCGACCGGCCATGCGGCGTGCCAGCGCGCGTTTGACCTTATAAGTGGGGTGGACGATCATGCTTTTCCAGAGGTTGGGGGCGGCTATAACGGCGTGGTCTTGCAAATTCATGAACATGCCGTCCGCTTGCGTGGTCTTGTTCCGGATGGCTTCCAACAACTCTTCGACAGTAGTACCCGGGAAGCGTGTGAATCCCTTGCCAATCATTGAGTTGGCGTGAGCATCGGACCCGCCGAACTCGGGCAATTGCAGAACGGTTTCGTTCAATTCTTTTACGCGCTTGTGCGAAACTCGGCCCGCATAGGACGGGTTGAAAGTTTCGATGCCCTGGAACGGTAACTTTGTGGTGTGCTGCAAAAGGAGCGACCGCTCTCTGATAGACGTTGTCAGCCAGGACAATGGGTGAGGAGCGATTGCCATGCCTCCCGCTTCGTAGATAGCCTCCATACTTGCCTCGAGCGACTTGAGCATGGGGAACTCACATGTAGTAAAGAGCGACAGCAAATGGCCCTGTCTGGTGGTAATCTCATTACCCGGGATGACCTTGAATCGCCATTTGCGTCTTTCAGCCAGTTCAAGAGCCTCAAGTGCGCCGCGGCTGTCGTCGTGATCTGTTATAGCGATGATGTCCAGATCCGTGTGGTTCTCAACGTATTCAAATATCTGTAGTACGCTTGCGAGGCCGTCACCGAGTGACGTGTGCATATGTAAATCGGCTTTGCCCCACTTGCCTGTATATTCGTCAGCCTTGGACTGGGGGGTGGAGGGTTGCTCGTCCAGTGAGGTGTTATCCTCGGTAGAATGAATCATAATGGTTAGGTACTCTGCATTTGGCGGGTCGGATTAAAGGCATGAAGACAGTCACCGGGTCGAAGTGTTGCGTGACCGTGATGGACATCGTGTGGTAGGCCTCGTCCCGCAGGAGCGCATTGATGCCAACCCGATCATTATAAGTAATCGTGAGAATGTTGTGCAAGCACTCGAATGTAAGTGCCGGCAATGCGTCAGCTTCGCGGCGCGCTATCTTGTCGTTATCAAGACGCGGGAATACCGGCCTTTTCGTGGATTTCTATCCACTCTGAGATCTGGTTTCGGCCCAGGTCTTTAGCGTGGAAGAGCGCGGCGTCTGCCTTATCGATCAACTCTTCAATGTTGGTGGCGTCTTCGGGGTACATCGCTATACCCTGGCTCACCGTGGGCGCCGGAATAGCCCGCCCATGCAAGTCGCGCACAGGGTTGCGCGCAAGGGTAATGCGAATGCGGTCTGCTATCTGGCGTGCCTGACTACGATTGACGCCCGGAAGTACGATGCCGAACTCTTCGCCTCCCCACCGGCCCACGATGTCCGTTCCCTTAAGGTGGTTCTGGATCGCCACCACGGCGCTGCGAAGTACGTCGTCGCCCACGAGGTGACCGTAGGTATCGTTGTACTGTTTGAACTTGTCGATGTCCATCATGATCAACGCGACGGCCTGCTTCTCGGCGTAGGCCTGTTTGAGCGAGCTTTGAAGCTTGGAGAGGAAACTGCCGTGATGGAATACCCCGGTTAGAGCATCGCGTTGGGCCTGGTCGTTCACGGTAGCATGTAAGCGGGCGTTCTCTAATGCCATCGCGGCCTGACCTGCAATCGAGGTCAGCAGACGCAGGTGGTTCTGGTCGAAGGCGTCGGGTTCGAGCGCCTGCACCGACATGACGCCCACGATCTTGTTTTTGGCTATCAAGGGCACGGTAATGACTGACTGGGTGGCGATGCCGACCACGCTGGCCTCGAAGGGAAGCTGTTCGATCTCCATATCCCAGAAGCGAATAAAGATCGGCTTTCGGTTGCGTATTACCCAGCCCGATATGCCGGAATTGTCGAGCCTTTGCTTGAACGGCGGAAGGGGCGTGCCGCGCTCTATGAATATATCGTACTGAAGCTCAAGCGCGTCCTCGTCATAGAGGGCAATATAGAACGTGTCAGGGTGCAGTACACGGTTTACCTGTTCGTATATTAGATGCAGCACTTCGTCAATATCAATCGAAGACGTGGTCGCCAGACCGATGTGATACAGACCCGTCATTTCTCGTGCAGCGCGCTGGGCGTCGGCCAGCAGGCTGGTTCGCTCGATTGCGAGCGCCCCTTGCTGCGTCATAGCGGTCAGCAGATTCCAGCGGTTGACGGGCATGTGGTAACCCTTCTCGAACATAAGGTTCAAGGTGCCTATCAACTTGTTTTCGTTGTAAAGGGGAGTTGCATAGAACGAGCGAATGTTAGGTAGTCCGAGGGCGGCCTTGAGTGCAGGGTCGTTGTCCAGGTTCGGCTCGTGAATGCCCTTGGGATCGGCCAGCAAGCGCACCGTAATCGGGTAGCCATGGTTGCGTATGCTTTTCTGGTAGTCGTGCAGGTCCTCAGCCGACAGACCCTTTACCGCGACCAACATGCCCTCGCTCATCTCATTGAAAAGGATAAGTGATCCTGCGCTGGCATGGTCCAATTCCATTGCGCGCAAAAGGATTGTGCGCGCAACTTCCTCAGTACTGACTGTGCCCGAGACGCTACGCGTCACCGTGTAGAGGGCATTGATCTCATTGAGTTGCTGACGAATGGTGCGTTCGTCACGTTTGAGCAGTCCCGCGAAGTAGTTCGCGATGTAAGCTGTGATAAACAGAGTGGCGGCCACGGTCAAGAAGTACCCCAGATAGACAGAGTCCGATGGCTGAGGACCTCCAATGCCGCCCGATATCAAAGTTCGAGGCCAGTTGGTTTCAATGATCGCCAGGACGCCGTAGCAAAGAGCTGAAAAGCACGCAACGAAGTAGGTTCCTCGTGCAGGTAAGATCGCAAGGCCCACGAACACATACAGGAAGTAGAGCACGAAAACAGGGCCGGTGACGCCGCCCGATGAGTGTATGATGACCGTGAAAACGAGAATATCGAGCGGAATTTGGGCCAGTATCAGCCACCGCGAAAAACGACTCGAGTCGAGCCTGGGGTGGCGCGAAATGTACATGTAAATCAGGTTGTAAAGGGCAACAACAAGCGCCAGCGCTATATGGATGTAGGGACTGGTAAAAGTCGCTGTACCTGCGCGCTGCGATATCGCGGGACCGAACACGGCAACGAGCACCAGGGCGATAACAACCGTCCATCGGATACCTACGACCCAGCGTAGTTTCTCTACTAGCTCGGAAGTTTTGCCCGCACCGACAGGTTCGCCGCCAATTAAGTTGGTTGGTTGCACTAACAATACAGTATCAGTCAACTCCAGAGTATATTGGCAACATACTCATAGGCCGATTCATCGTACATTTGTCCGATCTAATATTAACAATTGGTAGCCCATTGGTCAAGGCCAATTGGGGGTTACATAAGTCCTAATACTGGGCTTCATAAGTGCTAGTGGGTGCAGACCGGCTATTCGTCAAGCGTGAATTGTCCGCCAAACATTGCTTGTGCACCTGGCTTTCAACTAACGGAGTTTGTTTCGAGAGTCTTGCGGGCGAGATCCAATTGCTCTATAATCACGTAAACTTATCGCAAGGCTCATAGCCTCATGTTAGATACCACAACTTCAACCGATGTATTGCTACTCGAACGGGTGGTGGGCGGCGACGCTTCGGCCCTCGAGCAGTTATACGAACGTTACGTCCGCCAGTGCTTTGGCCTTGCGCTCAGGATGTTGGGTGACCCTGCCATTTCGGAGGAAGTTGTCCAGGAGGTCTTCATCAAAATCTGGAGCCAGCCGACGAGTTACTCTCCGCAGAAAGGGAAGTTCGCAAGCTGGCTGCTAAGTGTGGTTCACCACCGCTGCATCGACGAGCTTCGGCGCAGTTCACGTACGGAGACCCCACTGGACGACGAAACGGCCACCAGCCTGCTGAATACGCAACCCGATCCGGAACCGCAGCCGCCTGAGCAAGCGTGGATTCATGAGCAACAAACGGCAGTTCGGAAAGCGCTCGAGCACCTCCCTCAGAACCAACGGCTGGTACTTGAGCTTGCCTACTTCAAGGGATTGTCGCACAGCGAGATAGCATCCCAACTGGATCAACCTTTGGGAACGGTGAAAACGAGGATCCGATTGGGCATGCAGAGCTTGCGCCTTTTGCTTGAGCCTTATGGCCTACTCAC
>DATINP010000088.1:0-5296 GCA_035474135.1 Chloroflexia bacterium
GAGTCAGCAATTCTTTGACATGAGGCACTGGACTTACTGCAAGCTTCTTGGATTAGTAGAAGTCAGAAAGAAGGCGCGCAAGTGGCAGAATCCATGTTAGGAGCTGGCGCAGGAGTCATTCGTCGATTATTCTTGCACAGAATTGATTCATGTTGCTAAGGAATATTGATGAATTCCCCTTATTGTACGTCCCTGGCAACTACCCAGCTAGCCAGGAATACTTCACCTGGCTAGCGCGCTTACCGCTGATCCGGTGTGGGCGTAAGTTCGACGAGTGCACTGACACTGCGATTAATATACCGTATAGCCGGCTAAACCCTAACCCACCGTCAGTTTATACAAGACGGTAGGCCAACTGACTGCTCTCTTGTATTAACCTGAGCCTGCCTGGCAAATACTCTGTTTGGGCAGTCCGGAGATCTAGTGTTCACCCAGCCAATCGAGTATAGTTTGTGTCAGCCATTCGGGGCGGTCTTCATGAACAGCGTGCCCCGCGCCTTCTACAACTATCGACTCTGAACCTGGTATCGCGGCGGCTAATCGAGAGAGGTACGAAGGCGAGACAATGAAGTCGTTCTCACCCACAAGGAGGAGCACGGGACAGGTGATGTTGCTCCCTTTCGATAGGCTGATGTCGCCTCCACGCTCACCTATTGCGCCAACAGCAGCTGCGAAGCTCTGGCTACTGGCACGCGCATTGTCTTCGCCATAGGTGGCTACAAGGTAGTCTCTGAAACCCTGGAGGGGCGGGATGGGACTGTCAACTAGATTGGACATGGCCGCTACCATTGGAAGGGATTCTGCTGGTATCGCGCCTGCCGCCCCCCAGGTTGCCACGGAGCGCGCCACATCAGGTGTCGTGGCGGCCATGAGTAGAGCAACCTCGCCGCCGTCGCTGAAGCCTACCAGGTGGGCCGGCCCGGTGGTCAGGTGCTGCAGCAGATCTGAAAACGAGCGTGCGTCCTCCTCATAGTAGCTGGCGGTGTAGCTGCGTGGCATCGGTTCGGACTGGCCGGATCCTGGTAAGTCGGCAGCGATCACCCTGTAGCCTGCGGCCACCAGGCTCCTCCTGAGTGCTGCAAACTCTTCAATGCTACCAGCCCATCCCGGGAGTAGCAGGACCGGGTCGCCACTGCCAGATTCCTCGTAGAAAATTCGAGATGTGCCATGCTCAAACCATGTCATCTTGTCCTCCTCAGGTCGCCTGTCTGAACGCGACCTTGATAGCAATTACTAAGGTTGTCGGTAAGTTTGAATCGAATATCGCGCTATAGGTCGGTAGTCGGGTGCGCCTTTACTATTCTCCTGGAAGGGCACACCCGACAAACTTGTATGACACAGTAGATCGAGTAGTCCTCTTATTTCTGGGGCTTGGCGAACGTTTCACCGCCCCGGAAGTCGACGGAGACCACCGGCTCGTCGCCGATAACCCATGCATCGTGGCCGGGAGGGATGTTATATGCGTCCCCTGGGCCATACTCTACTTCTGAGCCATCGTCCAGCCTGACCCCGAGCCGTCCCGAGAACTGGTAGCCGATGTGGTTCACCTGGCAGCTATCGGTTCCTGCTATCGGCTTTACGCTGGTGGACCACATCCAGCCGGGGTTGAACGTACCGCGCATACCCGTGACGTCGCCCAGGTTCACAATTTCAACTTGACCGTCGCTTATTTGCCGCGTTTCATCCGGTGTTTCGAAGTTCTTCCTTACTGCGGTTGCCATTTTAACCTCCTAAAGTGTGATAAAAGGTTGATAACACTCTCCCGCTACCTGAGCTTAGGGTAAGCATGGACGATCTCGCCATCGTGCCACTCCGGCGCACCCTCCAGCAGCGAGAGCATTTCCTCGTAGCGCTCGTTCTGAGCGGGGCTGTCTGCATTGGCGACATACGACTCCTTGCTCTCGAAGAGGACGGCCATGTAGTACGTGCCGGGGTCGGCGTCCATTCTGTAGATGAACTCTCCGATGTGCCCCGGGATCTTCAATTCGTCTTCCTTCTGCGCCTGGGCCATCAATTCTGCTTCCTTGCCCGGCTTTACCTTCATACGCGCGATCGTTCCGTACATTGTTTTCTCCTTTTGTTGTTGGTTGTCGGTTGTTGGTTTCGTGCTACACAGTAGCGGCTTGCGCTCCGGTCATGATTCGCTCAAGGTTCTCCGGTGCGAAGAACTCAGGGATAGATACAGCGCCCGTGATAGTGCCGAAGAAGCGGTCGGTTTGCTCCTGGTTATAGCGTAAAGCAGCGAAGAGTTGCTGCATCTCAGGCGCGGGTGGTTTCAAGGCGGCGAGCTGTTGCGTGAACTCATACATCGGCATCACTTCCTCGTTGCGGCGTTGTTCGTAGTCAGCAAGCGCCTCATCGAGAGGTCGCTGACCGCCAAGCCCCGCGTCAACTGCCCCCGCGACCAGATCCGCGTCGCGGAAGGAGTCAGTTATGCCCTGTGCCGTGATAGGGTCTTTATGGTACCCGGCGTCCCCCACCAACGCCCATCCGGTGCCATATGGCTTGCGAAAGAAGAACGGGACGTCCCCCGTGCCATAGAAGCGCTCGGTGCGCCTGCCGTTGTGTAGCCGTTCGGCGAGATCGGGCACCTGGCCAAGGGCCCTCATGAAACTGCCCTCTATATCGGAGCGCACACCTTGGAAAGCGTCTCTGGGCCAGAAGACCGTGACCAGAAACTGACCATCGTTGGTGGGGCTGGCGATGATCATCTGCTGCGGCCGAGAATATAGCTCGGCGCCTTCGAGATCGAGATCGCTCCAGTAGGAGTAGTAGATACACGTGAGGCCGGGCTTCGCATCGTAGGTAGGGCCTGCACGCTGCGGGCGACCAACGAGCGCATCCCATCGGCTCCGATGACGATTCGGGCCCGCTCGGTCACCGCCACACCGTCTGCGGCATGGCCACGTATGCCGGTTACACGGTCGCCGTCCATGAGTAGCTCGCTCACGGTGAAGTGCTCTCGTAACTCCGCGCCGGCCTGCGCCGCTGCCTCAACCAGGATATTGTCGAGCACTCGGCGACGCGGGGCGTATGCGTCCGCGACGCCGTCATAAGCAGGCGACGCACCGGTAAGCGCGAACGGGCCGACGTCGAAGCGCAGCGCATGAATAGGGGGGCAGTTGGAGGCAATCACCTTATCCAGCAGGCCCCAACGCTTAAGTCGTGCGATACCCGGTTGTTGAACAAAGTGCGTGGAGAGGGTATCGCTCGGGAAACCTGCCTTGTCCAACAACAATACCCTGTAGCCCCTGCGGGCGAGTAGCATGGCCGTGGGCGAACCGGCGCAGCGAGCGCCTATTACAATTACATCATACACCGTGTGCTCCTTTCGTAGATTCGTTCCCGTAAACCGTAACCCCTGAGGCATCACGGATTATGGCATCACGTATCATATGCCGCGTGGCAGCGCGACCTCGTACAGGCTGTTGAACGGATCCTCCAGCGGCACCTTGCGCAGATCGCCGAAGCCTGCTTCATCGCAAAGCTCGCGCAGCTTTGACTCCGGTAGGCCCACCGTGCCCAGCCCCTCGCCATCGTGGGCAAGCGAGGTGGTCATGCAGTAGAGGATGCTGACGCACTGGAACATCGCGCCCAGGGGACCGGCGTTCTCCTCCAGCTTGTCCGAGCAGTTGATGTCGAGGCAGACATAGCGTCCTCCCGGCTTGAGCGCCTCACGAATACTGCGCACCAGCCCCAGCGGGTCGACGGCATCGTGCACCACGTCAAAGGTCGTAACGATATCGTACTGTTCGGGCAGCCCCAGGGAGACATCACGGTACTCGAAGCGTACACGCTCGGACACGCCTGCCGACGCGGCGTTCTCGGTTGCCCTGGCTATCGTGGGAGCGAATGCGTCGTAACCGACAAAGCGCGACCTGGGGAACGCTTCAGCCAGCTTAACCAGGGCGCGTCCCCGGCCACAGCCCACATCGGCGACTAGCGCTCCTCGTTCCAACATCGTCTGTACCTCGGGCATCGCGGGGACCCACTGCTGTATGAGGAAATTGTCGAACCACCCCGCGCTGGAGCGCTCCAGACCTTCCCACATATCTTCGTCATAGGCAGATTGGGGCACGCCACCACCATGCCGGAACGCCTCAATTACCTGGTCCAGGGGCTTTAACATCCCCAGTAGTTGCTGTTGTACGCCGCCGAAGAAGACCGGGCCGCGCTCCTGGGCCAACGCGGGTACGTGCTCCGGCGGGAGCGTGAAGCGGCGGCTGGTCGGGTCGTAATCGACGTAGCCCGCGCTGGACATGGCGCCGAGCCACTCGCGGACGTAGCGCTCGTTGAGGCCGGCGCGAGCCGCCAGTTCCGTACTGGTGGAGGGCCCCCGGATGGCCAGCTTCTTGAACAGGTCCAGGCGATCCCCGATGGCCGCAAGGATTGTCACCACGGCTGCGCTCGAATCGCTGAACACCTTGCCCACGAAGGCGTCCGCCTTCTCCTGGTCAATTACCTGTTCTGCAAACATTGCATCCCCTCCCCTGTCTGATCTGCGGGCCGCTATGCGACCTACTGCTTCGACTATAGGAGAAACGCAGTGGTAAACTATCGTAGAAAATACGGAGATTCCCAGGAAGTAATACGGAGATTCTCAGGGAGCGCAGAGAGCACAGGAAAATCTATCTGTGAGTTGCCTGTGACACAAGGATCCTTACGCTTGCGCGCCGCAAGCCCTAGGCTCCAGGAGTGTTCTCGTTGTCAACCAGCCCGTTCTCCACGGCCCATACCGCTACTTGAGCGCGAGAGGTGAACCCGAGCTTGGAAAGAGCCTCACTGACGTAAGTCTCGACGGTGCGCCTTCCCACTACGAGCGTATCCGCGATCTCCTGGTTGGACTTCCCGCGCGCTATGAGCACCGCCACATCGCGCTCGCGCGCCGTCAGCCCGCCAAACGACTGCTTGGCCGCGCGGCGTGGAGTGATCGCCTGGGGACGCGGTATTTGGGCGTCCACGGCCCGCAGAAAGCCTGCTCTCAAATCATCATTGGCAATGTTCGCTCCTAGTTGCCCGCTGACCGCCCTGGCAGACTCGAACTCGCGCTCGGCTCGGTCCGTGCGTCTCTGCGCTTTGTACACTTTGCCCAGGGAGGTATGTGCGCGCCACAGCAGAGAGGGGGCGCGCTGCGCTGCTGCCGCCGTTATGGCCTCCTGGAGGGTGGCTTCGGCTTCTTCCGGTCGCCGTAGCGCCGCCAGTGCCTCACCGCGAAGCTTCCACAGTCGTGGTATCGCGCCACTACCGGGCCGGATCGCCGCCCACTCGATCATACGATCTGCGAGGCGTAACGCCC
>DATINP010000089.1:0-12071 GCA_035474135.1 Chloroflexia bacterium
CGCACCCGCAGGCTGGAGGAACAAGCCATCCCGGACGATTTCTCCTTCACCGACATCCTCGCCCTCAAGACCGAAGCACGCGAGAAGCTAACCCACTTCCGCCCGGCCACAGTAGGCCAGGCCTCGCGCATCGCAGGCGTGACGCCCGCCGATATAGCGGTGCTGCTTGTACACTTGAAGCGGCGAGGCGCGAATAGTAAGTTGTAGATAATAAATCCTACGTCGCTAGTCGCCTGAAATGTACCCGAATGGACTACACTGAATCTGTCTCATTTGGCTCCGCCCAGGTCATTAATATAGTATGGGACACAAGACACATGCCATACTTGCGTCACTTATCACTCATCACCAGCATCTCCCGTTCTGCCATGCCCCCCAGTATGCTGGAATAGGGGTACTGCTTCACCACCGTATAGCCTGCGCGGGGCTGCGTGTCTATCACATATTGAGGATCAATTAGCTCGTAGGGCGGGAAGATGCGGCCAATCACACGCACATCGGGGTCGGGGTAGCGTGCCATACTGCTTTCGCCGAGGAAAAAGCCGTCCCAGGCATAGCCGTTCTCTATAGTGTCGAGGCTGACCCCGCTTGCCAGCAGATCGCGGCCTGCCGTCCAGCGTGCGCCCATGGCAGCATAGTCGTCCAGATGCACCAGCGCGCCGTATGTCCCCACGATAGCCAACGCCACCAGCGATGGGATGAGGCTGCGCCAACTGCGCCCCTTCAGCGTGTACAGCGCGCCCGCAATAACGAACGGTAATATGGGAACCCAGTAGCGGTCGAGGAAGCCTGCGCTCACCAGGTACGTGCCGACAAAAAGGATGCCGCCTGCGAGCAAGAAGAATAGCGCGGGCGATGGCACGACTCTGCGCCGCACAAGGTCGCGTACGGTGGGCCATGCACGCTCAAACATAGTGTAAAAGAGCCACACAGCTAGTCCAGCCCCCAGGCAGTAAATCAGGGTCAGTATAGCGGTATTGGTGAACACATAGCTCAGCCAGGTGTACGAAAGCTCGTTGAGGTCGCTTTGCCCCGTGTCCACCAATCCCATCTTGACCTGCCACAGCACGTAAACCACTATGGCAGTAGCTAAAGAAAGGCCCAGGGCGGTGCGCCATCTGCGGGGCTTGCTCCACAACGGCACAGTCAGGCCGGGCAAAAAGACCGCGAAGTAGACAAAGCGGCTCGCTCTTTGCGCCCACTCTGCCGGGTGCAATAGTTCGAGCAGTTCTTCGCGTCCCACGCTACTGCTGAACGTCGGGCCGAAGCCTGCGCTCCATGTGTAGTAGACGATGGCCGATAGTAGAGGCAGTCCCGCTACGGCCAGTGCTCTCGGCAGAGTCAACTTGCGCGCGGTGGCCAGCCACAGTAAAGCGGCTACAGGTATTGCCAGCCCGAACTGCCGTGTCAGGAACGCGAGCAAAGCGAAAAGGCTGCCGAAAAGCAACCACACGAGCGATCCCTCTCCTCTGACCCCAAGTAGATAACACAGGCAGGCCACGAGGACGAGCGCGGTGAAGGTGATCTCGGTCATGTAGGTATAGCTAAGGTAAAGGTAGAAGGGGTTGAGGGTGAGCACAGCCACCCCCAGGCCGCTGAAGGCGGGGGTGAAGTCCAGAACGCGCAGAATCAGGTAGAACGCCATCGCGCCCACTATGCTCATTGTCATTGTGGCGAGAGTTAGCGCCGTGAAGTTCATACCAAGTAGCCACGCGAAGGCCGCTCCCCAGTAGGAGTGTGAAACCAGCGTGGCCTGGGCGTACTGCGATGGCACAAACCCCTGCCCCGCCACGATATGCTGCACCGAGTTGGCATAAGTCCAGTCGTCCAGAAGCGCGAAATCGCGGGAAGGAGACATAGCCAGGATCGCCAGTGCATATGCCAGCGCGATTATCGCCAGGGCCATGCCGTCCGTTCGTGTGAGGCGTGAGGTGCTTTTAGTTGTCATCGACACGTGGCGCAGGTGCCGCATACGGGCACCGCGTACAGGTTGGGGTTTAGCACATTCGTGACGCGCCAGCCCAGGGGCGCCGGTTCCAGCGAAAAGTCGCGTGCCACCAGGGGCGGTTCAGCACCCGCGAAGGGAGCTACGTACACAGCAAGCCCCGCCGTCAGGTCGCAGTACACCCCCTCAGGCCAGTCTGCCGGGTCGCCTGAGTGCAGAGTCAGGTCGAGCCTCATGCCGTACACGAACCTGTAGAAGCGGATCACCGACAGGTCTTCCCAGTCGAGATAGAGGGTTGCCCCCTGCGGTGCATCGTTCAGCAGTTGCAAAGCCTGGTCGCGCTTGGCCGTTTGACCGCTCTGGTCAATGTTGGGGTAGCGCAGGGCGGCGGCGTACACCAGCGCGACCACAAAGGCCACGCCCGCCAGCCCTACCAGAGCGCCTAGATATAACTCCTGTCGTCTGTCGTCTGTCGTCTGTCGTCTACCAGCCAGCGCTCGTGCCAGGCCTACCACGATCCAGGCTGTTCCACTTGACATAAAAAGTGCCCAGATCAGGTAGGTGGGGATGAAGTAGAGGTAGCCCACGAGCGAGTAGTTCATCGAAAAGAGGAAGTTGCCCGCCATCATGAGCAGGAGCAATCCGGCCTCGGCGCGCCTGTATCTCAAGAGGGCGGCGAGGCCCACCAACCCCACTGCTATACCGAGGAGCGTATACTGGCCCGAAAGCTCGCCCAGGCCGAACAGCATGCGGTCCCACTGGGTAGCCAGGCCGGTGCCGAAGCCGAACACCTGGTCGCGGAACGGCCCGCCGCTAAGCAGGTTGAAGAAGTCCTTCCACGTCGTGGGCGACCCCCAGTAGTAGGGCGAACCCCACACGAAGCGGTACACCAGAAACAGCAATGGGCTAAGTCCTGCCAGGAAGCACAGCACTCCTAAGAAGAGACGGCGCGCTGCGCGGGGCGAACGTGCGCCTTCCCCTTCTCCGGCACGCCTGTACTCACTCTCGGCCAGCAAGAGATAGAGGCCGTAGGCAGGTAGCAGGAGGTAGGTCGTGGCGTGGTGAACGAGGCTGAGGCCGATCAGGAAGACCGACAGATAGAACCAGCGCGCCCGCAGCGTGGTGCGCCATGTTATAAGCGCGTAGAGCACCGAGGCTACCAGCAGGGCGTTGAGCGCGTAACTGCGGGCCACCAGTGCCATTGACCAGGGCGTAGGCGCGATGGCGAACAGAGCCAGCCCCACACCCGCCACCCACCACGCTTTACTCCATCCCGCTAACCGCAGCATCTTGAGTGCAACCGCGTATCCAACTCCCACAGCCGCCGACATATACACAGCAGATGACAGGTTCACCCTGTAGGCCACGTCGCCGAAGGGCAGGAATGTGAACAGCTTACCCAGGAGTATGTAGAGTGAATAACCCGTGGGGTGAGGCACACCCAGGATGGCCGCACTGAACTGGAACTCGGCGTAGTCGCCCGGCATGACTGACGGCGCCAGCGTAAGCATGTAGAGCACCAGGGCAGCCAGGGCCAGCCCCATGCCAAGAGCGGCAGGCGCATATCGCATTGGCCCCACCCGTTCGTATGGCCCGGTTTGGCCGACGGCGCGTTGCGCGAGCATATTATTGGCTATTTGCTCGTCTGCAATCTCCATATCTGAGAGGCTATATAACACACGCCGCACGGTATTAGCAAGCGGACGATGGACGTGATAAGTCCAATATCGGTCCTATACTCATACCTAGAAATGATTATTTACGATTATATTGTTCGGGTTAATGTGCGGCTTGGGGTGCCTAACCTGTATAATGTAACTGGAGCATGTGGGCTTATGCTTATATCAAAGATGATTAAAACTCCTTTTGTTGAATATCTTGAATATCTGCGCCGAACGTGCAGTTGTAGCAAGTCTTTAGATACGCAATCCGGGTGCTATGTTAGCCGTTGTAGCCCGCAATTGCAGGCGAGGTGGCTTTAGAGTGCGTATTGGCGTGATTTCTGACATACATGGCAATTATGTTGCCATGCGCACTGTACTGGATGAACTGGGTGATGTTGATTCACTCTGGTGCCTTGGCGATCTTGTCGGCTATGGGCCTCAGCCCAACGAGTGCATCGAAGCTCTGTTGCAGTATCCCCATCTTTGCATCCCCGGCAATCACGACTGGGGTATGCTAGGTAAGTTGAATACCGATTCCTTCAACCGCGATGCCAAATATGCGCTTGACTGGACGGTAAAGAACCTCAAGCCCTCGAACCGAGAATACCTCGAGAACCTGCCTGTCACAGTAAAGACCTTCGGGCAGGTGTTCACGATGGTGCACGCTTCGCCCCGCGACCCGATGTGGGAATATCTGCTCGACCTGTTTGATGCCGCCGAATGCTTCCCTCTGTTCTCGTCGCGCTACTGCTTCGTGGGGCATACACACGTACCGCTCGTGTTCCGCGACATGGACGGTATAGTGAAGGCGGCAATACCCGAGTCGGGCGAAACGATAGAGCTAAATGTGTGGCCCAAACTGATGGAGAGGGACGTGGCGGGTGGCCCGCGCATGATTATCAATCCCGGTAGCGTGGGCCAGCCCCGTGACGGCGACCCCCGGGCAGCTTACATGGTGCTTGAGATCCCCGATTCGGCCACTAATGCCGACTGGGACTGGACAGCCCAGTTGACTTTCTGGCGCGTAGAGTATCCAATTGGCGAAACGCAGGATATCATGCGCCGCAATGGCTTTCCCCAGAGACTTATCTCGCGCCTTGACGCAGGTCTGTAGTGTGTCCGTAGATCGTGAGCCAAACATGGCTCACGATCTATGACTTGTTTCCTATGGAGTTGCCGTGGGTGTGGCGAACGTGTCGGCAAAGCGTTCCCAGATGTTTTCGGTTGCGCCCGGAACTTTGAACATGAAGCGTATGACTTTGTTGTTCGTCCACAGTGCATAGCCGTGCTCGTATACCTGGAACGCTCCTATCACGCTTTGCTCCGGCTCGATGGCCCAGCCGACGCGGGCGCGAACGGTAGGATTGTTGGCCCATAGCTCGCCAAAGCCTCGCACGGGCACATACTTGCCCGGCGGCGGCGTCAGTACCGCTGTGGCATCTGTGCTCGGTCTGGTGCCTTCCGGCGTGGCTGTAGATGTAGATGTAGCATGTGCCGTAGTTGTCGCGACGGGAGTGCCGTCGTCCCAGGTGTCGTCGTACTCAGCCCATACACCAACGGTGTCGGTGTTCGGGTTACCGTAGAAGACATAGATCTTCTTGATGTCCTTGCGCCAGAACATATAGCCACCTTCGAAGCGTTCCTGTGCCGCCTCGGTGAGGGCGAACTCAGGCTCTGTCGGGCAACCTACCTGGTCGTGCACAGTCGAGTTCTCGTCCCATACCTTGCCGAAGCCGTTTACGGGCATGATTGAGCAGGGTTGTGCCGGGGTCGCCGTGGCTGTGATTTGCGGCGTAGCTGTCTCGGTCGGCAGGGGTGGCGTGGGAGTATCCGTCGGGCTGGCTGTTGGCTCAGTCGTAGGAGTATCGGTGGGCACAGGCGGCACAGCAGTATCAGTCGGGGCGGGTAGCGGTGTATCCGTCGCTACGGGTACTTCGGTAGAGGTCGCTGTGGGTTCCACGACGACAGTAGCTTCCTCCTGTGGCGTGGCTGTAGTATCGCCCCCAGGTATCCCAGGCGTAATCTCTACAACTTGCGTTGGTTCGGGGGTGCTTGTAGGCACTGTGGTGCTCGTATAGACGGGCGGCACAGATGTATTTGTGGGCGTGGGGGTGTAGGCTACGGTGCTGAAATCGAGGGTTATGGGCTTTGTATCCAATGGGGTGCCCACGCCGCTCAACAGCACCTTTGATGCGTCTATGGAAATGCGATATTGCGCGCCAGGCTCCCATGCGGGCTGCGGCGCGATAGTGAGCAACCGCGACTTCTCGTCGAAGGTGTTAGTCGTGACTATGGTGTCTGAGATGGCGCCTTGCACCAGGAATACCAGGGTATTGTTCGTTACGCTATTGGCGAGCACAGATTTGGAGAACTGCACCTGCACTTGCTGAGCGTAATTGCTATAAGGTCCCTGGTCGGCTAGCCTTGCTACGTCGTTGTTGGCGACCCTGTTCTGCACAAGCACGAACACCGCCACCATGATGCCGAGGGCAGCTATCAGTAAGGCAGCAGGCAAAGCCCGCGCCCACCCGTTGCCGAGGGTGGTAGCCAATGACGCGAGCGCGGGACGTCTTTTCCCGTTTTCCACCGGGAAGTCTACTATCTTGCCCTTGCTGGGTGATGCTGGTGGACGCGCTGCCGCCCGCTGGGGTATCGCTCCTTGCGCTTCGATTGCGCGCCACACATCTCGGTGGAGGCCTGTGGGCGGCACGGGCATGGGGAGGTCGCGCATCTCGCTACCGATCATGCGATATTCCGCCAGTACCTGCCTGCAATCTGCGCACTCGGCGAGATGCTGTTCTACCAGGGCGCTTTCTTCCGGCGTCACTTCCCCGTCGTAGTAGTATGAAATTAGTGGCCGGATAGCCTTGCAGTCCATTTAGTAGTTGCTCCGTTTTGTTCGTGCCATATCTCTAACTTCTCTTTTTGCTCTTCTTGCGCTAATCTCCGCTCTGCTCGCCGGCGTAGGGGGCCTGGCCGTACTTCGATAGATAGGCCTGGCGGAACTCTTCGCGGGCGCGAAAGAGGAGCGATTTTACAGCCGACCTGCTCGCTCCCATTACTTCGCCTATTTCGTCGCACGACATGCCCTGATACTCTTTGAGGACAAGGGCCATGCGGTGCTTGGGGGTGAGCTTGTTGAGCACCACTTGTACTTCGCTCGACGTTTCAGCCTGGTTGTACTCGCCCACGGGATCGTCATCGGCTGTCGGCTCCATAGCCGGGTTTGTATCGAAGGTTTCCCACGGCAGCCATCTGATGAGCTTCCTGCGGCGCAGCACGTCCATGCAAGCGTTGGATGCGATACGGTGCAGCCATGCGGAGAGGTTGAGGTCGGCGTCGCCTGAAATGCGAGGCAGGGCCATGTATGCCTTGACGAAGGTATCCTGCGTCAGGTCGTAGGCATCTTCAGCATTGCCCATGAGACGGTACACGAATGCGTAGATACGGCGCTCGTAGCGAGTATAAATCGCTTCAAATGCGGCAGTATCCCCCTCGCGCGCTCGGCTCACCCAGCCTTTTTCATCTATAGCCACAGCCAACACTCTATCCCTCCGGGACAATCACTACAGGTATAACGAGATTGTTGACCGGAGGTTGCGTAATATAATGCTAATTGTAACAGATGTGATGGGGAGGGACGATGGACGACAGGCGACGGTATGAAACGCAAAGACGCGAAGATCGCAAAGGTTTCGCAAAGATATTAATTGGTCCTGATCTTATATCCCAAAATTTCTGCGTAACCTTGGGATCTTTGCGCCTTTGCGTCTCAATTCAGGTGCTTTTCTAGCGTGTTCAATTCCCTTTTACGGTATTGTCGTCGGGATCGGCACTCCGGTTATCTGGGCCAGTTGGTCGAGGTCGGCTTTCATCGCGTCGATCTCCTCGCCGTAGGTGGTCCAATCGCCGTTGCGCAAGGCATCCTGGGCGCGATTGTAGTGATCGAGCGCCGACTGGGTTAGCTGCTCCGCAGTCTGTGCGGTTTGCGTGCCTCCCGGTGTGACGGTTGCCCCCGGTGGCAATGTGGGCACGGGAGTGGCGTTGGGGTTGGGCGTGCCTGTGTCGCCGCCCGGTATCACCTCGCCCGGCTTCAGTTTGAACGCCACATCCAGCGCTTCGTTAAGGTCGCTACCGATGCCCACGCTGTTGCCCGTAGCCACAATTACGCGCTTTAGCTCAGGGAAACTGCTGTTATTGGCTTGCAAGAACAGCGGCTCGATATACAGCAGGGTGTTCGAGATTGGTATCGTGAGCAGGTTTCCGCGGATTACGTTCGACCCACTTTGACTCCACAATGTTAGCTGTTGAGAGATAACCGGGTCCTGGTCTATGCGCGCTTCTATCTGTTTAGGCCCGAACACCAATTCCTGCTTGGGATAGCGTATTACCTCCACCTTGCCGTAGTCGTTGGGATCTCCCTTAGCCGCCATCCAAGCGATCATGTTGTCCTTCGTACTGGGCGTGAAAGACTGTATCAGCATGAAGTCTACCTTCGATTCGCCGGGCAGCTGTATGTTGACATAATATGCTTCGGGCGGTACCAGTGTGCTGGCTGTGTGGTCCTGTGAATTGGCGGCGGGCAAGGCCCACACGTCCTCTTTCTGGTAGAAGACCTGGGGGTCGGTCATGTGATAAGTAGAGTACATTCGCGCCTGCACATCGAGCAATCCTTCGGGGTAGCGCAAGTGGGGTATAAGACCCGGCGGCATTTCGCTTATGTCCTTGAACAGGTCGGGGAAGATACCCCTGTAAGCATTGACGATGGGGTCGGTGGGGTCTATTACGTAGTAGGTGGCTGTGCCTTCATAGGCGTCAATCACCACCTTGACCGAGTTGCGAATGTAGTTGAATTCGAGGGAACTGCCGTCGTAGGGTGTTGAGTAGGGATAGCGATCGGTGTAGGTTTCGGCGTCCATGATCCAATAGAGCTTGCCGCCCGACAGCACCATGTAGGGATCGTCTTCATAGAGCAGGAAGGGCGCAAGCGTCTCAACCATATCCCTGATGTTGCGGTGATAAAGCACACGGGTGCCATCCGTGACGTAGTTTGAGATCAGGATATTACCATCGCCGAAGCGGGCCGCGAACAGGATCTTGGTGAAGAGGTCGTTGATCGCCACGCCGCCCTTACCCTCGTAGCGTGTGAGCTTGTTGGTGTCGCCCACCGGGTAGTCGAACTCCTGGATCTCCGAAGAATTGACGAATACGTACTGGTCTGTTGCTTCGCCGTAATAGATCTCCGGCCTGGTCACCTGTAGCTCGGGGTACGTAGAAACGGGCGGTATATCCTTAATCAGCAGTTCGGGCAAGCCTTCGCCCTGGATCTCATTCACTGGCGACATGGCTAGCCCGTAGCCATGGGTGTAGCGGAAATGAACGTTTTCCCAGGTGCGAATGTTTTCAGCCAGGTTGTCTGAGTTCAACTCGCGAGGGGCAAGCATCACCTGTCGTTGCACGCCACCCAGCGTATAGCGGTCGATGTCCACGCCATCCAGGGAGTAATAAGAGCGCAGGGATTGCAACTGTCCGTAGGTATCCTGTAGAGGACGGTAGTCCCACAGCCGGATGTTATTGGTAATGTTGGGGTTTTCGTCTATTTGTTCGCGGGTGATCGAAGTCACCGCAGGTACTTCCTGTTCGTGGAACTTATCAAGGCCGAAGGCAGCGCGGGTGGCGGCGATATTGTTCTCAATATAGGGCGTTTCCATCTGCGACTCGCTTGGCTTGACCACGAACTGCTGGATAATAGCCGGGTAAATATTGTCCACCGCTATCAACGCCAGCAACCATAGCCCCAGCGCGCCCGCCAACAGTTTCCAGGTGCGTACGCGCAGGTTTATCAGCAGCAGTACAGCCATCGCGAGCGCTATCACGAGCATTATGGTGATGGCGGGCAACTTGGCGTTTACATCAGTGTAGCCCGCGCCATAGGCCACCGCTCGGGAGGAATAGAGCAAGTCGAAGCGGTCGAGCCAGTAACCCACCGCGAGCAGCAGCAGGAAGATCGCGCCCAGGATGGTCATGTGTACTTCGACAGATTGCGGGAGCCGAATGGGAGGGCCTGCCACCGGGTTCACAACCACACGCCTACCGCCGGGCCCCATGGTGACCTGTCCGGTGAACCGTCTACTCAATTGTTCGTAGTTGCTCGCCAGGTAGACCAGGGCTGTACCGATAGCGGCCATCACCAGCAGGACGAGCGCCCAGCCTCGTAAGAGGCGGTAGAAGGGCAATTCAAACACATAGAAGCCAATATCGTTGTGGAAAAGGGGATCCGTCTGGCCGAACGAGCCACCTTTCAGGTAGAGCAGGATGGTGGGCCATTCGCCTGCGACTGCAAGGGCCATAAAGAAAGCGAGCACGATGGCGGCGATAATGGCTATCCACCGCATCGTGCCTCGGGACATGGGATCCTGTTGGCCCTCGTAGAGAGTGGCCGGTCGGGATGCTCGTAAGGCGACCATCCAGTTTGCCAGCAGGAAGACCAATCCCACAATGAGTGCCCCGGCAAACACGGCGAGCGCGAGCCACAGCCGCGTAGTATATACGTCGGCGAGGTCCTGGCTTCCGAACCACATCCAATCCGTGATTGCTTCAGCCAGCAGGGATGGAACAATGATAACCAGCAGCAGGATAGCCGCAATCAACCACCACAGCCATGCGAGGCTTCTACGCTTTCGGGGTGGCGGGGCAGCATTCGATGAGGAACCGTTTATGTTCACCGGGCGATTGGGGTTGTTTTTCGAGTTCATAACATTGTTATCCCGTGCGTGTGGTATTGGCCGCTAACAAGGGCATAGTTTGTAGCAGCCTGATTATAAGCTGTTTGTACCCTCTGCACAATGAGTGTGTAAGGGATGTGTAACATAAGGCGTGCCTCTATCAGCAATCCGCTTAGTTTGCATAGAGGCACGCCCATCACTGATACATACGCAAACAAGGCCGCCGGTGTTGCAAGTCACTAGTGTCCGCCCCATGACTTACTATCCTACCTGGGTAGTACCCCTTTCCTACATACACTCGTTGACATTGGTGCGTGGCGCACCTATAATCTAACTAAGCCTATGTACGAGTTCTTACCAATCGGCTATATGCTACGGGGCCGTTACCGCATCCTGCGCGTGATAGGCGGCGGTGGCATGGGCGCCGTGTACAAGTCTGAGGACTCACGCAATAGTGGTATGCACGTTGCGGTCAAGGAAATGCGCACGGACATAGAGTCCCACAGCGCCCGTACTCCCCAGGCCCAGACCGAGGAAGAACACGCCCGCCAGCGCGAAGAACAGCGCCAATTGCTTGAGGCGTTCCGGCGTGAAGGGCAGATCCTTATGGATTTGCACCATCACAATCTACCCAAGGTGATGGACATATTTACCGAGGGTGGCAGACCTTACCTGGTTATGCAGTTGATCCCCGGCGAGTCGCTGGAGAAAAAGCTGGATAGGTTGCACGGGCAGCCCATGAGCGAGGAAGAGGCCCTTCACTACGGCATCCAGATGTGTGAGGTGCTGCAGTTCCTTCATACCCAGGAGCCGCCCATCATCTTCCGCGACGTTAAGCCCGCCAACATAATGATTATGCCCAACGGTCAGTTGAAACTGATCGACTTCGGGATTGCGCGTACTTATAAAGAGGGCAAGCGCAAGGACACCATGTCTATGGGCACGGCGGCCTATGCACCGTTCGAGCAGTTTGGCAAGGGCCAGACCGATGCACGCTCGGATGTATACTCGCTGGCCGCCACTCTCTATCATTTGCTCACTGGGAGACCACCCACTCCGGCTACCACACCGTCGAACTTGCGTGACTTTAACCCGCGGATCAACCCCAAGCTAGAGAGCCTGATCATACGTTCTATGTCCCGCGACATGAATACGCGCCCGCAGACGGCGCTTATATTGGAGCACGAGTTGCGTGCGTGCCTGGGCAAGCCCTATGTTGCGCCCGTTGGCGATGAGCAGCCCACGTCTATTCCGTCGCCCCTACCTTCGTTGGCATCCAACGCGGCCCCGCAATCCGGTATACACCCCATATCGCCCCTCCAGCCTCTTGTGCCCTCGTATGGGCAAGGGGTTGGCGCAGCAGAACAGAATATGAGCGCAGCCGGCTCTACATCGGCTACGGCGGTAGCCGTACCAACCGCGCCTACAGAGCCCGGCTCAACTGAGCTGCCTGGAGAATCGGGCGACTCGATCCAGCCAATTGAACGCGTGTGCATGGTGTGCGGCGCGACCAACCAGGGCAAGGCCCACTTCTGTGGGCGGTGTGGCGCTTCGTTGGCCGGAAGGCCCCCGGGCAAAATACAGGTGCTTGGCCCGAATGGGGGTGCTATGGGAAAGACGCATACTCGAAAACCCGTTCAATATCGGGCGGCGCAGCCTTTCGCGTCAGATATTCCCTCACCTCGATCTCACATATAACGACCCCGCTGCTTATGTTTCGCGCCAGCACGCTCGCAT
>DATINP010000090.1:0-5850 GCA_035474135.1 Chloroflexia bacterium
GCAGGCCAAGCAGATAAAAGACGAAAGTAATACCCACGATCAGCAGCACGATGCTAAGCAGCACCAGAAGCACGCTAAAGATGAGGGTCACGCACCCTTGCAAGCGTGCCTGGGTAGACTGCTTGAAAATGAGAGTCGTGCCCATCAGAGCCACGGTGAAGAGCACAATCCCGTCCACGAGCGCCATAAACGGGATGCCTATGCCTGGTTGCGCTCCCTCCTCCTCAAAAGTGGTCTTGACCTTCTCGACGCGCTCGGCTATTACTGTCTGCCGCGCGCTCAGGGTCAGGGGCGGAGGATCTACATCGGGATCCTTGAATGACTGCTCGGTTACCGTGGCCTTGATCTCGTCGTCGCTCGGCTGCACGCCTTTAATAAAGCTGCCGGAGCCGATCTCTATGAGCACGACAACGCCGATAAGCAGTATGGCCAGCAGCAGGAAAGGCTTGCGTAGCGTTGCCATGCGTTTGCGCTCCTCCCCTACTATCGCCCGCAGAGTGTGACTTCCACCCGCGAATTGGCGCCGACGCTGATAGTGGTGGGTGTTCTAGGCCCGACCTGCACAGGATTGCCGTCCTGCATTACAGTGAAGGTCTCGCCCGACCCCAACGGAATAGAGACCGTGCCTACCACAGGGCCGGTGATGACGATGTTCTCGCGATCGTTTATCAGCGCCGCACCCACCGTGTAGTCACCAGGCAGGATCTTGAAGTTCGAATCCCCTTCGTCAATCTGGTTGCCTACCAGAGGCACGCTTCCAGGCAGTGGGAGAGGTCTGCCGCATTCGTTATGTAAAGTCAGGGCGGGGGCGATCACGACTCCTACCCCGATACCACCCGCCACCACTACCACGAAGATCAGCAGCCACTTGCCCAGGGTCATGCCCGACGACACCACTGCGGGAATGAAACGACCCGTGCCTATGCCGCGCCCGACCCCGGTCGCCACCCCCTCTATCTCGACGCTGACCGCGCCGTTGGCCGCCTGTGTGATGTTGGCGCAGGGGGTGGTGCGGGCGGCCTGCTGCCACTGTAGCTGCTCAGCCATACTCAGAGTACGGAAGGCTCGCACCGACTCGACGTGATACACGCCCCCGGCCAGTACGCTCACCGGATAGGAAAGCACCCGGTCGGCGGTGTGAGCGGGCATGCTCAGCAGCAGTTTGAGGCTGCCCGCCGCGGCCCCTACCAGCGACACCTCATTCGCCTTGACACCGTGCGCCTCCAGGAATGCCTTGAGGGCAGGCCCCAGGTCTTTCAGGCTCGCGTCCCGTATGGTGACCTCGACCTTCACGCCCGGCTCGCAACTCGGATAGCGAGCAAAGATCGCCTGTACCGAAGGCTCCGGTTTATCGCGCAGAGCCTCCCGCAGCAGGCAACCCAACCCGCCGTTGCCGATACAGTATTGCAGGACGTCAGTGCAAAGGCTGGGCAGAGTCTCGTTCGCGCCAAAAGTGTTGCGGTTGATATTCACCACGAACAGCAGGGTCTCTACCTGCTCCAGCGTATAGCGATTGACGAAATAGCTCAGGAGAGCCTGGCGGTCCTCCGTACTCAGTTGTGGCATAACAGGCATTGCATATCCTCTGCGCGAATCATGTCGCGGGTAGCAAACAATGTATCCCGTTTAATAGCATGACAGCATCACCCGAGCGTATCCGCCGCGTTGGGCCTCTCCCGGACAACACCGACCAGCAGTTCATCCAGTTCGTCTTTGCGTT
Source organism: Chloroflexia bacterium (assembly GCA_035474135.1). GTDB lineage: Bacteria > Chloroflexota > Chloroflexia > QHBQ01 > JADMIH01 > JADMIH01. The sequence goes on from DATINP010000090.1 coordinate 1,721, forward strand.
CGCAGTAGGCGATCAGCGCCTCGACCTTATCAGCGAGGCCCGCCGCGTCACCTATCAAAGTATCCAGCTTCAGACCGCCCAGATAATCGAAGGCGAGGCTCTCCAGGCTTTCCGAGTCGAATAGATCTACGAGCACACCAGGCAATTTGTCATAGCGCACGGTAGCAGGCTTAAACACCCGCTCTTTAACGCGCTGTATGAAAGCCAGCACAGTATCACGGTAAGTGCGGTCGGTCATGAGGCCGTTCAGAGAGAGTGCGGCGTCGAAGTGTGGCTCCTCCTGGTCGAACTCGGTAAGAGGCCGCCCATGATAGCCATGCACATAGTCCTGAAGGAAGTCGATGGCGCCGTTATCGAGGTCGTGCGCCGCTGTTTCGCCCATGGACGTGCCGGGATCCGCATAGAAGTTGGTGTAGGCGAAGCCGTACTGGCTGATGTTGTCATCGTCGGTGTACTCGAACAGGGTCCAGGCGCTCCCTTCCACACTCCGTGACCCGGCGGCTGAGGTTATGTCTTTTTTGCCTTCGACCACCAGGCAGCAACGCTTGATGCCCACTTCGCCGCCCAGGCTGTCCACATATTCGGAGGGCAAGAGTGCCCATTTGCCCTTGATGTCGCAGGTCGACCCGAAGGCGCGGTCGCTATGTGCGTGCCACGCATCGCCCGTGAGGAGCACAGGGATACCGGCCCATGAATCACCCGAAGAGGTAGCGCAAACCAGGCGGCCTTCAGCCGTGGGCAGCAGGCGTACATTGCCGATCCCACCGAGCACTCGCCGGGTCTTTCCCACGGGGGTGTAGAGGCCGGGGCGGATCATCTCGCCCAGCGCGGCGTCGCGCAATTGACGTGCTTCGCTCTTCCAGTAGAGGCCCGGCACCCTGGGCACCCAGGGCGTGAGCACAAAGCCGCGAAGCGTGACCACAACGCCCTCATTAAGGTCGGGCACGCCACCTCCAGGTGCAAGAGCAGATATCCAGAAACCTCTTTCATCGCCGTACTCGTGCCCGGAGGTATGCCTCTTGTTACGAGGGGCCGCGCGTAGGGTCACCCGACGGCGGGGTTTCACAGGGGCAGGTGCCGTCACCGCCAGGTAGCCGGGCAGTTTACCGTAGTCGCGTATAGTGGTGACGGCAAGCGCCCCCGAAGCCAGATTACTGTTGGTCATATGTGTCTCTCAAAAGCTCAGGTTCGGCCGGTCCGCCCGCACACCACGGACCAGGTAGCCGAGATAACCGTAGCCGTCCAGGTATTGGATCAGATTCTGCACCTTACCCGGCAGGGTGGCGCCGCCCACCATGTCGAGGCTGACCTTGATCGGATGGGCCTCGCCGGCGTCCTTGATCGCTTGCTCGATATCCGCACAAAGCACATCCAGTTGGTCCAGTGTATACGCCGATACTATGGCGTTGCGTAGGGCGGTTTGGTTTACCGAGGAGCTATTTGTAGAAACGGGTTGGGTAACAACATGGGTGCCATTGCCTGCGCTCTGTCCTCCGCCAGCAGGGAACAACACCCCCTGCTCTCCTCCCAGGTAGAGAACGGGCACGCCCCAATCCCGGCTTTCGACGCCGCTCTCGTTATACATAGCAAGCCGCCCCGCTATGACCGCCGCGTCCACGGCCTGCCCACCCGCCAGCGACTTGTAGAAGGCGCGACTGAATGCTATCACGTCCACATCGAGCACTTTGAATTGCATGGCGACCACGGCCGGGATGCCCGCCCGCACCAGCGCAGCGGCCAGTCCGCTCCAAGGGTTGACTCCGTCCGCCATGCCCGATTCGCACGCGCCCAGGAGCGCCAGACGTACGCCCTTGTTCGACAGGTTGAGGGCCAGGTCCTCAGCAGAGAGCGGACGCGGCTGACCCGTGTCGTCCAGCATTATGATGCTCCCCTTGCCCACCTGCGAGCCGCGCGTGGCTCCAAGCTCTCCTTCGAAGCCGCCGTGTCCCGAGAAGTGGAAGATGTCGGCTCCGCCCACGAGCACATCCTGCAGGGTGGTGGGCGTAGCATCAGAGCGGAAGGTAGCTGCTACATTGGCCACGCCCGCCAAACCTTCCTGCATCTTTGCCTGCTCATCGTCGAGATTAAGCCGGGGGTACTCTGCCGTGGCGGGATCGGAGAAGAGTGCCACAAGCTTGAGGGGTCGGCCCACGATCGGGTCGAAGTCGGGCGGGGCGGTACCGTTGACGCCGCGCACTATTGAGGTCTGGCCGTCGAGGGCGAGAAAGCCATCAAGTGGGCGCTGGGTGGGGTCGGTGCCCGGCCTGAGCAAGTATGTGTACTCCCAGGGGATAGCAGATAGGGCGAGGCTGTCGAAGCGCAACTGTACGCGCAGGCTCTCGCCCGCGCTCAACCGCTCGCGACTCCGAAAGAAGTAGTCGCGAGCAGTCGGAGGAAAGAGAAGGTCGCCCAGCGCCTCTCCCAGCCCCACCAGGCCATCCCGATCAAGCGTGCCGCGAGCCAGTTCGCGCAATTTCGTGCGCACCTCCGGCCCGATCCGCGCCTTCTCGGGGGGTGCGAGGTCGCCCACGGGAGAGCGAGCTACGCGCACGCTGAACCCTTCGGCCTTCCCGCCGCGGCCGCTCGTGTGATCAAATATCTCCAGTTCAAAGGCGCGTAGCCTTGTTGCCATCCGGCCCTCCCTTTCAGGCCGACTTGTAGGCCTCGAGCATCTTGAGCCAGTCGTGCTCCTTTGCAAAGTCCAGGTCGCTGTAGTAAGGCGAGATATCGCACAGGGCAGGCACGTAAACGGTCACGCCTCGGCACTTCTCGAGCCGCCCCTTGCTGTGCGACTCGGCCACTACGAAGCCGGTGTCTGATGGCTTGAGAGCGTCACTTACCGCGTTGACCGCCTTCTTGATGCTCGAATCACCGTCACTCGACAGTTCCTCTGAGAAGGAAGAGATGTCCCAGAGCGTCTTATCATAGAAGTAAAGTGACCTGCGGAGGGCATTCCACACAGCGTCAGCGGCTCCGGGCATCTCCTTAACCAGGGCGGCGGCGAGAGAGTCGAGAGCCGAGGCCAGGGTGCCCACTTTCGACGGGTCAAGAGCGGCCTGCGTAACGTCCTCGCCCGATCCCGCGTCCTTATAGTACTTGATGTAGGCCTGGACGATGTGCTTGGCGAGGTCGGCAGTGGAGATGTCAGGGTTGTCTACCAGTTTACGCAGTACGGTGTCGTAGGGCCAACCCTGGTTTGGCTCGCTCTCTTCGGAGGCTGCTATGTAGTCTACGTACGAGCGGGCCTGGTATGCCACCTCCACATTGCTCATCAAGCAGGCGTCCATGCCCAGCAGGTCGAGGGGCTTCTTCAGTTTGGCCTTGACCTGGGCCAGCACGTTACCGAGTTCGATGGTGTCGAGCGAATGTCCGCTACCGTCGTCAGAGCAGATGGCGCGCTGAGTCATATTGGGAAGCGTGAAGATCTTTTCCAGTGTGGTACGGAAGAAGGTCCTGGCCAGAGGCGTGGCCGAGCGCTGGACCGCCTCGCGAGGATCGTAGTGGGGAGCGCCGACCTCGCGGGCGATGCGATCCATCTCGCTGGGCACCCACCCGCCGCCGTGGTTCCATAGCACGAGGGCGTAGCGCTCTGCCGGGAAGTTGTCCACAGCCCAGTCAACAAAGTCGAGCAGCACCTTTGGGTCGCCGGAGTCGGTGGGGCCAAGGTCCTGCACGGTCTCACCCACTCCACCCTTCTGGAGGTGGAATCGCTTGCTGCCGCCCGAACGAGCATTGTCAAACTGAGCAATAAGGTTCACATCCTTGGACGAGCCGACGGTGCGCATCTCACCAAGGTCGGTTTCGCCCGCCGAAGCGAGGTTGTTGTCCCCCGCGAGGTATATCATGAAAGTCCATTTAGCTTTCGTGGCAGCCATATCAGTCTCCTTTCCAGTTCTGAGTTCTGAGTTCTGGGTTCCCATAGTGGCGATGTTTGCATAGGTCAACGCAGGCACCAGTTATAGTAGGCCGAAACATCCGCAATCAAAATGCAGACCTCGAAACTCGACGCTCGAATAGGCCGGTGTACCTGTGGTAAAGATACACCCAAAAGCGGGTTATCAGGTGTCACAAATAGTGTCACAAAACGATATAAAACGATCAACCGGTTCCCTGTGGGTCCGCGAGAAGCG
>DATINP010000091.1:0-4489 GCA_035474135.1 Chloroflexia bacterium
TGCTGGTTAATCTGCTGCATAACGCGATCAAGTTCACCAATCCCGGCGGCTCGGTGAGGTTGGAAGCTCAGCAGGAGGGTGAGGAGGTACGGATTAGCGTTCGAGATACGGGCGCGGGCATTCCGGCGACCGACTTGCCACGTATCTTCGAGCGCTTCTACAAGGTGGACAAGGCTCGCGCGGCTGGGGGCGAGGGAGGCACGGGCCTGGGCCTGGCTATCGCTCGACACGTAGTGCAGGCGCATGGTGGGCGCATCTGGGCCGAAAGCGTGCTGGGTCAAGGCTCGACCTTTGCTTTCACACTGCCGGTAAGTGCGGTGTGAAGTGTCCTGCCTTGTAGCACACGGTGAATTTGTTATCATGGGGACAATATTATGCGCAGTGCCAAAGGCTATATGTGAGCGGGCATATTTTTGCTATGACGAGAATGTTTGGGTAGTGCATGACGTATCAAGATCGAAGGAGTTGTAAGGATGAACGAACAGCAGAAGTCCGGTTTCGCCCCGTTCGACCCGCAGCCCGTGCCCGTCGGGGCATTGGAGGGGCTTGAGGCGGCGATTGAGGCCGTGGGAGGTCCGTGGCAGGAGGGCATTGAGTACGCTGGGGCAATAGGGCGCACAACATTTGATCTGCCGTCGAGCCAGGACAACTCGATCACGGTGGTGCTGGCGAAAGAGCACGTCACCATGGGCACGCTCGGTTCGCAGTCTATAGTGCGCATCAGGAGCGGTGTGCCCGCGCAGTTCACAAAGTCTGTGCTCGAGGGTGACGATGCGCACTCGTCTCCGCTCGTCAGACGCGATTACCTGGCTGTCGTTGTGGCCGGTCCTTTCGCCGAGCCGGACGGCCTGCGCGGCGATGCGCCCGTGATAATTACCACCGCAGCCAGGGGAGGCGTGCTCACCCCGCCCTATCACGGCAGGGTACAAGTGGAGATCATGGGCGAGGAGGTGGATGGCGGTATGGTGCCCCCGCGGTTCCGCCCCCTGCCCAACAGCCCGGTATTCCTTCTTGGCGACGACGAGATCGCCGACGTGCTGAAGGTGGACGGCGATCTGCGTATGGGCCTGGTGCTGGGCTACGATAATATTGCCGTAAAGATACCCAAGGCCGACAAGAGTGTGCTGCCGAGGCACACGGGCATTATGGGCACCACAGGCGGTGGCAAATCCACCACAGTGGCACGCCTGATAGCGGAGGCGCAGGCCAACAATTACGCCGTGATCGTGCTCGACGTGGAAGGTGAGTATACGACCATTAACAGGCCCACCGACGACGCGAAAATGCAGTCGGCCCTAAGGATGCGCGGCCTGGAGGCGCAGGGTGTGCCCAACACAGCAATATACCACCTGGTAGGGCGCGATACTGCCAATCCCGACCACCCCAACGTCAAGGAGTTCTGCCTGCAGTTCGCTCGCCTGTCGCCCTACGCGGTGGCCGAATTGCTCGACCTGTCGGAAGCCCAGGTGACCCGATTCGACCAGGCGTATGAGGTCGCTAAGCTGGTGCTGCGAGAGCTAGGAATCTTCCCGGCGAAAGGGGACCGCGAACAGGAACGTCTGGCGCTCGAACTGGACGATTTCGAGCGGGGTTACCCGCGTCTTACCCTGTCCTACCTACTGGACATAGTGAGTGCCTTCCTGCATGTGGTCAACAAGCAACCGGGCGCGCCCCGTTTCTATAACGACGATTTCGAGGAACAGAAAGAGAGTGTGATGAAGAAGGTGAACGCAGTGAAAGCCGATAACGCGATTAGCTGGCGTGCGCTATACAGTAAGCTGTGGCGACTCAAGAGGATCAACGTGTTCGATCAGGTGACGAACGAGGTACACCCGATGAGTTATTCGAGGCTGTTGCAACCGGGTCAGGTCGGCATCCTCGATCTGTCAGACAGCGATTCGACCACGCTCAACAACCTGGTAATAGCCGACTTGTTGAGGGGTGTGCAGGAGGCGCAGGACGAGCGCTACGAAAAGGCCGTCAAGCAGGAGGGGGAGCTACCGAGGGTGCTGATCATCATCGAAGAGGCACACGAATTCCTATCGTCGGAGCGAATTGAGAAGATGCCCGTGCTATTCCAGCAGGTGGCGCGCATCGCCAAGCGTGGGCGCAAGCGCTGGTTGGGTCTGGTGTTCGTTACGCAACTGCCCCAGCATCTACCATCGCAGGTGCTCGGCTTGCTCAACAACTACATAATCCATAAGATCACCGATTCGGCGGTCATATCGAAGCTGCAAAGGACCGTGCCAGGCATAGACGAAAGCCAGTGGCGCAGGGTGGCCGCGCTCGCGCCCGGGCAGGCGATAGTGTCGTTCACGCATATGACACGTCCCCTCATGGTGTCAATCGATCCCACTCCGTCTAAGTTAAGGATGGTGGACTGAGGTCCGAATTCTGAGAGGAATTTAGGGGTTCGGGGCTAGTAAGACGTCCTGCTGTGGGTGCTCAGTCACGGGCGTTGTGGGTCGGACTGACAACCGCTTTTTGAGTTGCAAGAAATAGCGCTCGACTAGATAGTAGGAAGCGGCGGCAGCCAGGAACGCCAGGACGAAACCAAGAGTGCCCGCCACAATAGGATCAAGGCCGGTGTGGGAAGAACTCATATACCAGAAGATGAGCAGGTGCCACAGGTAGAGTGCGTAGGAGATCGAGCCTACCCAAACGAGAGGCTTGACCGACAGAATGCGGGCTACGTGGGGCGACGAAACCGCAAGCACTATTAGTCCGCCCGCGCCCACGGCGATTATGAGGTAGCCCGTGGTGTACAGGGCAGTGTCGGAATGCAAGGTAAGCAGGAAGGTGAAAGATAGGGCCACGGTGAGCGCGCAGATCATGAGAGGCCGCGCCCGGGTTGGGAACCGGCCCCATACATACAAAAGGCCGAGCATACACCCTAAGAGCAGACCCTGAGCGCGAGAGTGCGTGCCGAGCGCGGGGCCGGGAAAGGTACCTGCCAGGTACCAATTGAGCGCGCCCGCACCGGTGGAAGCCAGGGTAGCTAACAGCAAAATAAGCAGGAGCTTTGACTTTGATACGTGCCGGGCGAGCAGGAAGGCGATAATGGGGGTCCAGATTATGTAGAATTGGTCCTCAACCGCCAACGACCACATTGAATTAAGCGGGCCAAGATTAGCATCCGGCATGAGCACCAGTACCCAGTTACTTATATAAAGAAGGGATGACCAGATACCTGTTACGGTCATGCTTTGTTCGCGGGCCGAGCCGAACAGGAGGGCCAGTATAAGGGCGGTTGCCAGTACGACGAGCAAGGCTGGGAACAGGCGCAGGGCACGACGGAGGTAGAACTGTGGGAGGTTGATCCTGCCTGTGCGATAGTATTCGGTGACCAGCAGAGACGTGATCAGGATGCCGGACAACACGAAGAAGAGGTCGACCCCGACGAAGCCGAAGTCGAAACCCGGTAGCCCCAGGTGATACAGCATAACCGCGACCACCGCGATGGCGCGCAGGCCATCCAGGGCGGGTATGTATGCCAGTTTGTTCACGTGTATATCATACGTGCTGCTGGTGCGGCTACGGTATGGCCTATTAGTATTACACTCCCCTATCTGATTGGACCAGGATCGCGGGCGGCGTTACCCCAGCGCGGAAGCTATTGCTTCGTCCAGGGGCATGTCACGACCCTCCTGCAGGGCCTCATCGAGCGCTGCATCACCCAGTCGTGCTTTTATGACTGACAGGGTACGCTCATATTCACTGTGTTCGGTGGGGGTTGGCGGCGCGCCAATGGCCTGTCGTAGCGCATCCGCTGTACCAAGCAGTCGCGCCGCATACGCCGAATCCACCTGATCCTGCTTGCACAGCGCGCCGGCTAACTCCTCCAGACGCTCGGCGATCCCACGCTTGTCGCCCAACTCGTGCCCCATCGCCAAACTTTCTCTGGTGAGTGCTGCCGCTCCTGTGTGGTCGCCCTGCTTGAGGGCCACCACAGCCAGGCTGCTGAGCGCACGGCTGATGCAGAACTTGTCCCCCAGTTCGCGGCCAATCGCCAGCCCTTCCTCGTGACACGCTTGCGCCTGTGCGTAATCACCCTGCTCGGTGGCGAGCATACCCACGTTGATCAGCCCCAATGCGATGCCTCTCCTGTCGCCTAGCTCGCGGTCGAGAGCCACGCTTTCCTCGTAGAGAGTGCGCGCCCGCGCCAGGTCTCCCTCGAACCACACTTCGTTGCCCAGGTTATTGAGCAAGAGGCCCAGGCTTTGCTTATCGTCCAACTCACGGCTAATCGCCAGCCCTTCCTCATAGAGGCGCCGTGCCGTAGGATGGTCGCCCTGGTCGGAAGCGATCAGTCCCAGGTTGTTGAGCGCCAGCACGACGGCCTTTTTGTCGCCTAATTTGCGGCTGATCGACAACCCCTCCTTGTAAAGTGTTCGCGCCGCAGCGTAGTCGCCCTGCGACCAGGCCAGCGTGCCTGCCCCGTGCGCTATTTTGGCTCGCGTGGAGGGCGACAGCTTAGGCGAGCGCAGGG
>DATINP010000092.1:0-16767 GCA_035474135.1 Chloroflexia bacterium
CGGCGGGCCATGATGAACTGGCTGTGCTTGGACCCGAGGCCGTAGAATCCATACGGGACGAAGCAGGCTTGAGCGGCACAGACTGGGAGCACTATTTCAACGGGCTGGACAAAGACGGAAGCCCAACGGCATATATCTTCCGATGCCTGCATTGTGGGGAATACGGCGGCTACTCCGACTGTGACTAACCTCATGCGCAAAACGGATCTAGTATTCACCCTCACAAGGAGCACAACCCCAACTTGAACACGACTCAGAACTCAGAACTCAGAACTCAGAACTCAGAACTTGGTCCAGCCGCTTCGTGGGCCGAGCGCATCAACGCCTCGATACTGGCGCAGGACTCCCTTCTCTGTGCGGGCCTCGACCCCGACTACAGCAAGATGCCCGCCGCATACAAGACGGGCGACGTAGCCAACGACATATTCCACTACAACAAACGCATAATCGACGCAGTTGCGCCCTATGTGGCCGCCTTCAAGCCCCAGCACAAGTTCTACGCGGCGCAGGGCGAAGCAGGCATACACGCTCTGCGGCTCACTTGCAGTTATGTCAAGCAGGCCTATCCGCACATTTCCCTGATCCTCGATGCCAAGTACGCCGACATTGGCAACACGCTCGAACAGTGCGCGCGTGAGGCCTACGACCTTCTGGGAGCCGACGCCGTAACCGCCATGCCCGCGCCAGGCAAACAGGCGCTCGAACCGCTGTTCGCGAGGCGGGGCAAGGGTTGCTTTATGGTAGTGCGCACATCCAACCCCGGCGCGGATGAGCTACAGGACATAGAAACAGCCGAAGGCGAGCCTTTATACGTGGCTATCACACGGAAGATCGCCCAGGGCTGGAACGAGAGCGGCAATGTGGGCGTGGTGGCCCCCGCCACCGAGCCTACAGTGTTAGCACGCGTGCGGCAGACCGCGCCAGACCTGCCCATCCTTTGTCCGGGAGTGGGTGCACAGGGGGGCGACCTTGAGGCCGCCGTCGCCGCGGGTCTTGATGCGAATGGCACAGGCCTGATTATCAACATCTCGCGGGGCATTATGGAAGCGCCCGACCCCGGCGATGCCGCCCGCGAATGGCGCGACCGCATCCGCGCTGCAAAAGCCAACAGCCGGCAACAGGCGCAGGTCACCCAAAAGCCGCCAACCAAACTGGAACGGGTCGTGCTGGAACTCTACGACATCGGCGCGATCCGCTTCGAGTCGTTCACCCTCAAGTCGGGGCTGACCTCGCCCTACTACAACAACCTGCGCATCCTCTCGTCCTACCCGCGCCTGCTCAGGGATGTGGCGGGCCTCATGGCCGAAACGATGGAAGCCGCCAACTTGAGACCCGACATCGTGGTGGGCATAGCCCACGCAGGCGTGCCCCTGGGTGTCGCGCTCTCGCTATACACGGGCATACCCGGAGGTTACGTGCGCAGTGAAGCCAAGTCGCACGGTACGAAGCGCATGGTAGAAGGTGTGTGGCCCCAGGGCGGCACCGCTGTCCTGATCGACGACGTGGTATCCGACGGCGCGAGCAAGGCCGGCGTAATGGGCTACCTGCAAGAGGCAGGGCTACAGGTACACGATTTCGTGGTGGTGGTGGACAGAGGGCAGGGTGGCCCGGCGCAAATGGCACGCCTCGGCCTGAAGTGCCACGCTGTCGTGACGATGGACGCCGTGCTCGACATCCTCTATGGCGCGGGCAAGATCACCTCAGCACAGGTAGAAGAGTCGCGCCAATTCATGCGCGAGGCGCAGAAGAATTGAAACGCCAAGACGCAAAGGAAACGCAAAGAATTTACGGAAATATTCGTGTGGCAACTATTCTCTTAACCCTTAAATACTCTTCGTGTTCTTTGTGTTTTCCGCACTTCCTCTCACAACCTTTGCGTTCTCTTGGCGATCTTTGCGTCTTGGCGTTTCAACAAAAATAGCCCTACAGCACGAACGAGCCCAGAAGCAGCCCCGCCACAAGCAGCAGCGCTATCGCGTTTATCGCGTGCCACAGGCCCAGCCGCTGAACCAGCCAATCGCTGACGCCCAGCGGGTAGGCACCCCGCAGGACCGAAATGCCGCCCATTACGGCGGGCAGACCCCGGAAGAAGCCATAGATCGCGCCCAGCGTGAGCGCGGCCTGTAGTGAAACAGCGCCTGCTGACATCTCCCACAACAGCAGGAGATAAAAGCTGGCGAACGGAATGAAAGTAAACACGCCAGCGCCAAGCACAATGCCGTACAGGGTGTTGCCAAGCATGCGGCTCGGCCTCATCCAGCTTGCAGGCACCTGCCACCCTATCTGCAACTCCGGCAGCTTGATGATGCGTAACTCCTTGAGGGCAAATACCAGAGCGAGCACGCCCAACAGTGCCGTTATCCATTCGTAGCCCACGCCGGGCAAGAGCGCGCGCAGGCCTTGCCCAATCAGCCCCATCAAAAGCGCGAACAGAGTCGCCCCCACCATTGAGCCGAGGGTGTAGAGAATGACCCGTATTACCCAACCTGTAACTTCCCTGGTCCCCTTCCCGAGAGGCACGATCACGAAGATCATGTTAAGTCCTCAGGCAGAAGAGGTTTTGGACAACCCCACGACCAGCGCCAACCCCATCGAAATCACATAGGCCAGCCCGGTCCAGGGTCGCGCAGGGCCATCCACGAACACGGACAGCACCACACCCACCAGGAACATCGCCAGCGCAGTCAACGACAACCCCAGCACCCACGCTCGCAAGCGCGCCGCCTGGTCGTCCTGCACAGGCGTCGTATAACTTTCGGCCACCTCTACATCACCCCCTTCTCTTACAGGCTATAGATGTTGTACTACCGGAAGCCCAACCCCCGCAAGGTGTTGCGGATCATGGACACTGCATGGCCGCCGAATACGACCACTATCACGGTAAGCAGGGATAGTAGCACTACAGGTACGACATTAGCCCCATCAGGCAGGCTGGCGGGTTGAGCACGCGCCACCAGCAGACCTGTCGAGCCGCCCGAAAACGCGCCATCGAGTGCCATCCAGCCGTCGAAGCCCACCAACACCAGCAGCGCCAGCAACATCAGGAACACGTTACGCACCACCGCCATAGGCGTTAGCTTGTCGTCCGACAATTTGCCGAAGCAGTGACACGACTCTGTTTTCCCACGAGCCAGGTCGTATATGATCAGGCTGGTGAAGAGTGCGAATAAAATGATCGCACCCAGGGCCGCCAGCCGGGTCAATAGCCCCAGGATGAGGCCAAGCCCAACGGCGAACTCCAATGGCGGGAAGACGGTGGCGATGAACTTGCCCGACCCGCGCGGCAGGAACAGGTAGCGCGCCATACTGGCCTCGGTGCCCGCCTTGTCCATAAACTTGCCGATCCCCGACACAAGAAACACCCCGCCCACACATATACGGGCAAAAAGCAAAAACAGCGGCGAAACCAGAAAATCAAGCATATACAAAACCACCCAGCCCTCTAAACATTATTAGCAGTGTCCTATTTTATCTTCGCCAGGTCATTATAAGTAGGATAGGAAAGCTAAGTCAAGAAACGACCGCGCATCGTCAGGACGTATGTAAAAGTGGCATGGAATATGCACAAACAAGTAGATATCGAAGTAGTCTCAGATTATAGAGCAGGAAAATATATTTTTGAGGGATGCAAAGAAGGAAGCCACAATGAGCAATACATACAAATGGAGGCGCAAAATATTGGTCTGGTTGGTGCTCCCCGTCTTAATATCGCCTATCCTCTATGCGCAAACCGCACCCACACCTGTTGCAAACGCTCAATCGGGCGACAGCTATATAATAGACGGCATTCCTTCAGTCACTCAATGGTACAACCTCAGCTGCGAATACGCGGCCGCGGCCACCGTCACTCTCTACTGGGGTAACCTTGTGTCGCAGTCCGACTTCATAGCCGAAATAGGCAGGGACGCCAATCCCCATGTCGGTTTTCGAGGTAACATCAACGGCGTTTTCGGCGGGATCAGAGACTATGGCATTTACGCCGAACCTCTTGTCCCCGTGCTGGAAGAACGTGGCTACGATGCAACCGTGTTCTATGGCACCGACGTAGCACGCCTCAAAGCCAACATCCGAGCAGGCTATCCCGCAGTGGTATGGATCACATCAGGCAAGTACACCGAACGCGAGGCCTACTGGGGCGAGGAAAACGGCGACACCTACAAACTGGTGCCGGGAGAGCATGCCGTGGTCCTCTACGGGTATGACGATTACGGGGTGTACGTAATGGATGTTGCCAACGGCGGCTTTTTCCATACTGAATGGGAATCGTTCATCTTCCGTTGGAACTACTTCGACGGCATGACTCTGGTTATCAGGCCGTAAATAGGTGTGTTCCGTTATGCCTGTGCACCGGTGACAAGTACCTGCCTCTGACCTGCACGGTAGCGGCTCTCCAGCAGCAGAAACGCACCTACGGCAGCCAGTGACGCGCCGACAGTGAGGGCAAACCACACATAAGTTGTGATACGGTTGAAATCGAAGTTGTCCAGGTGGAAGAATGACGCCACGAAGAACAGGGCGAACCAGAACGATGCAGGCAGGAGATAGTACCGGTAAGCCAAATAGCGACGCTCGAACAATAGGCACACCAATCCTGTAGCAATGAACAAGAGCCACGCCCCGATGATACGCGACACCAACGGCGTGAGCGCCCACGGCCAGAATGCATCGGCGGTCGAGGGACTGAATATCAGTACAAGGCTCAGCAAGCCGAACACGACACCTGCTCCCCCTGCCGTCACTGCCATCGTGCGTGAAATAAGCAGGTCATCTGGTTGCGGACCGGGGTCCTGGTTGCGATTGAGCCACCAGATTACCGGCAGCACCACAGGGAGCAACATGTAGATTGCGAACCACACGTAGAAATTTATCGTGCCCAGAAAGAAGCGGTCCAGGTGGATTAGGGTAGCGGCACAGACGACCAGGGAGAACATCCATGTGCCTATGATAGGCACTATCGCCACCCGCCACTTCCCTACGACCAGCATTGTGACAATAGCGATCGCGCCAAAGGCGTAGCTGGCGCCGAGCCATACGGTGCTCATTGCGGGCTTGATCTCCCACGACCAGTAGCCCTGGGTTGAATCGGGAAAAAGCACCAGTACAGGTCCGAAAATAGCGGTTAGGATGGCGAGCGGAACGAAGGAAAAGTAGACCAGTGGAACCAGGCGATCATCCTTTTGCATGGCCTTCTCCGTCGGTTTGCCTTAAGTTTTACAACTGCTTAAACTGCTCAAACGGCTGCTTGCAATTGCGGCAATAATAGATCGCCCTGCACAGAGTGGGGCCGAAGGCGTTTTCCATTGTCGTGTTGCGCGAATTGCAGTACGGACATTCTACCACGGGCAGCAACTGTATAAGGTTGGCGCGGGCGGGCATAGCCTTGAGAGGCATAGGAGGCGCGAAGCCTGAGGTTTTGAGTATCTGGCGTCCGCGCTCCGAAATGCGGTCCGAGGTCCACGGCTCGTCCATAGTTACGCGCACGTCTATCGTGTGGTCGGGGGCCAGTTCCGTCAACCGCTCGCGTACGCTGTCAGTAATCATCTCCAACGCAGGGCAGCCTACGAAGGTAGGCATGATCGCCACCTGTATGCCGTCGTCATCCACGTCGACCTTGTGTACGATACCCAGGTCTACTATCGAAAGGTGGGGTATCTCGGGGTCCATTACTTCCAGTAGAGCGTCTCTTACGTCCTGTTCTGTTATTTCATGCATTGTTTTCATATAACTACCGTTCCTTTTCCCTTTCCCTTCGCCCACTTTATATACTATCTTTGATTCGCCGGTTATCTATTCACCGAGCAACCTGTTCGCCGCCACTGAGAGCGCGATAATGTAGGTCAGCACCAGTATCAGGCTGAATACGCTGATACTTATACCCAACCAGGCTTTCCTGCGTAGAGATTCGGGGGTGGGACTGCTCCAGGCATTCCTGAGCGCACCCACCGCCAACCCAACACCGACGGGCCAGGCAACCAGCCACACCAGCAGGCCCGCCAACAGGGCAAGGACACTACCCAACAACGTGGCAAGCCACACCCCCACCGCCGACCCGCACAACGAGATCAGGGCGACCCTGATACTCCACAAGGCGGCTTTGTCGGCAGGCTTCGGGTTGGCTACCAGACCGCTTCGGGATCCAGTCTGTAAACCGAGGTCATCTCGTCCCACAACTCTGTAAACTCCTGTATATGCTCTCCGCGTCTACCGCCGTACACGGGTTGTACGGTGGACCGGTACTTGCCTGTTTCGGGGTCCTGCTCTGCAGGGAAGGGCAGGCTCAGGTTGTAAAAGTAAGGCGCTATTTGCTCCAACCATTCGGCCTGCATCTCTGCCATGGTCGATGGAAGCACTCCACTCGTCACCAGTTCATCCTCGCCCTCCAGGGGCTCAAAGATGCCGAGCGCGTCGGGCCACAGCCCTTCAAGTGAGGCCACAAGCCTGTCACGCGACTCGCCGCCCAGCATGGCCAGTCGGTTCATCCACATATCGCCATGCAAGAGATGGTACTTTTCCTCGCGAATGATCTTGTCCGCTGCATTTTTGAGCGGAACGTATGTCGAGCGAGTAAACGCTTCGAGGCGTACGTGGTCTGCTGTGTCGTACAGGAATTGGCGGGCGATAGCATGCGCCCAGTCGAGCCGACGGTACTCCATCAGCCTGCAACAAAGGAACTCGTTCGGCTGGCGCGCATAGGCGATCTTGTCGGCCGGGATGCCTGTTTCCGCCTCCAGCATCTGGTAAAGCAGGCGAGCGTGTCCGATCTCGTCCTGTGACATCGAAGAAAACGCTACGTCCTCCTCCAACATCGGCGCAATGCCGGTCCATTCCGAGTTGCGGTAGCCCAGGATAAACTCGTCGTCGGCCAACGCGAGTAAGAGAGTGTGTAACGGTTTGGTGGTCAGTTCTTTGATCATAGTGTGTTCAGATTCGTCAATCGGGTTGTTGGCTGCCGATCACAGCGCCTCTTGTGGCTCGCAATGTGTCGCGCACCGAGTAGCCGCCGACAGTGCGGTAGGAGCGGTCAACGGCAGGCGGGTTCAGCAGGTCGGGGTCTTTTATCTCCATGATAGCCTCGCGGGGCACAACCCAGATGCGCGCGCTCTCCTGTCTGCGCCCGTAGAATTCGCGGGCGTACAAGACCGCCATCTCGGTGTCAGGGGCGATTACATTGCCCCCGTGCTCGAACGGCTTCCCCATGCGGGGCTGTGTGAATACTTCGAATACTGGCATTTCTTCCCTTAGGCTGCTTCGCCCAGCAGCACATTGCGCACCCACTGGGTGTCAGCGTAATTGAGGCGGCGAAACTCAAGGCGCTCCTGGCTCTTGGGGCCGTGACCGGTCACCACCATCTTCAGTTCGTTCCAGTCAGGCTCAGTATACCGCCACTCGTTGGCGTCGCTGTCGAAATGGAGTTCAGGGTCGGGGATAGTCAAGCCAAGCTCGAATATCTTGGGGATGTACTTGGAGAGGAACTCCTGGCGCAGCACCCCGTTGTACTTGGCCTTGATGCGATAGTGGAGGTCGCGATCCTTCTCGATCGGCGTGGGCGGGCCGTGGAACATCACGAGAGGTCCCCACCACCTGTTGAGCGCGTCCTGCACCATGTCGCGCTGCAGGGCAGAGCCGTTCATCATGGTGATAATCATGTCGTAGCCGTGCTTGATATGGAAGCTCTCTTCCCAGCAGATCTTCTGCATGGTGCGCGCATAAGGCGCATACGACGAGTCGAGCAGGGCCTTCTGGGACTGAATTGCGGCGGCGTCCACCAGCCATGCGATCACGGCCACGTCGCCCCAGTTGTATGTTGGGTAATGGAACACGTTGTGAAACTTGGTCTTGCCCGCCATAAGATCTTCCAGCATCTGCTGGCGTGTCTTGCCGAGGTCTTCCGCCACGCGGTAAAGTAGCTCGGCGTGGCCTGCTTCGTCCTGTATCTTGGCGGTCAGGGCCAGCTTGCGCTTGAGCGTGGGGGCCTTGTTGATCCACTCGCGCTCGGGCAGCACGCCCATCAATTCCGAGTTGGCGTGCATCTCAACGAACTTGAGCACGCCCAGGCGGTATTCCTCGGGCATCCAGTCGCCGACCTCTACCTTCCCGCCCTTCTGTACGTATTCTGTGAACTCTGCAACTCGATTTGGATCGTCCATAAATGTCTCCTTTTTTATTGACGACTGACGACTGACGACTGACGACAGAACGTGCCAAGTGACGACCGACCAACTAACGTCGTCGGTCATCAGTCATCAGTCGTCCAACTCACGATCTACGACCCCGCAGGTTCTGTTCTTGATACCCGCCAACACGATATCGCAGAAGCTATCCGCGATCTCCTCCGGCGAAAGTGGGCCGTCGGGATTGTACCACTGCGGAAGCCAGTTCACCGCCGACAGCACGAGCCGGGTCGCCATCTTGGGGTCGGTGGGCGTGAAATCGCCCGACTCGATCCCCTGCTCGATGACCTGCCTGAACAGATACTCGTAATGCCTGCGCCGCTCGATTACCGCTTGCCTGCGCTCTTCGCCCAGGTACTTCCACTCGTGCAGGAAAATGGAAGACTCGGCCAGGTTGCCAGCCACCACGCGCACGTGCGCGCTGACCAGCTTGCGTAGCTTGTCTGCAGGAGGAAGGTCAGAAGCCAACACAGGCTCGGCTGCACCCAGAAACTGGTCGGCGGCCTTGTTCACAATCTCCCACAGCACATCCTCTTTCGACTCGATGTGTGCGTAAAGCGACCCCGCCTGCATATTAAGCCTGCCCGCGATGTCGCGCACGGTGGTGGCCTGGTAGCCCCTTTCGTGGAACAGCGAGCGCGCAGTGGAATATATCTGCTGTTTGCGGTCAATAGCCATAGTAAAACTAACGCTTGTTAGGTAGTTCTATTATAGGCAAGAGGAGTAGTCTTGTCAATGTCAAAGGAACGTATTGAAAACCCCGCTGCCTCAACTTGCGCGCTTCGGCAGTACCTTGTCGCCAACGAGCAGCACAACCGCGCAGGCCACCAACGTGCCTAGCATGGTCGCAAGCCAACCGACGCCTACCATCCACGTCAGTTGGTCTACTCGCTTCTCGACCTCGGTCAGCGACCTACCTGCAAGCACAAAACCAGGCTGACTGCCGCCGAATTGCACTATCACTGCGGCTTCGCGCACCCCTTCCTGCGGCTGCCACGTTAGCCGGTCCTCGCCCGACTCGCGCACCGACGAGAATACGCCTACGGGGAGTGGGGGTGCCTGACCGTTTAACTGCGCCGAAGAAGCGACAGGGTTGCCTTTATCATCATAGACTATGAGGAAAGGCGCGAGGCTGCGAACCAGATCAATTTTGTCCGCGCCCACTACCGCCTGAGGCTGTGCGCCCGATCCCAATCGCGCAGCCGAGTCCTCAGCCAACTGTATCTGTGGGTCGTTGGCCGATTGCCTATAGTTCTGCTGCACAACCACATAGATAAGCCCTGCAAGAGCAGTCACGGCCGCCGCTATCGGCAGCCAATACAGTATGGCTCTGGTCAATAGACCCCGGAGTCTAATATTGGTCTGAGCTATGTTCATAGAGTGGGATTCCTTGAGTGGCTGGCGTACTGAATCGAGGCCTACTGTCATTTTAGCAAGACTAGTGGCCTTTGCGAAAGGGTTTGACAACACACGCAATAATGTTTGAGTGCTTGACAAAGTTGTTCAAGATTGGCACTTGACATAAACGGAACGCTCTGCTAGAATTGGACAATTCTCTTGTATCCGGCCTATAATTGCGCGTTGCTTTACTAGAGAGTAATTTTGACTGTCTGTTGGCACCGGGAACCCGCCCTGTGACAATGGGCTACCGACCACCAATTACTACCTCGAAATGGAGAAACTCAATGCTCGACCATGAGCCTATTGGAAAGTTTCTCGCGTCGCTACAGGCCCAGCAGGGCTTCTCTGAGAACACCCTTGCGGCCTATCGCAACGACCTGAACCAGTTCGCCGATTTTCTGAGCGCAAGCCAGGGCGGTGCGCGTGCCTCGCTAGAGCCACCTGCAAGCTGGGGCAAGGTCAGTCGCGATCACATATTGTCGTTCCTGCTATACCTGCGCGAACGCAAATACGCCAACACGACCATCGCCCGCAAGCAGGCTGCCATCAAATCGTTCTTCAAGTACCTTACCGAACGAGGTACGTTGCGCGCCAACCCCGCACAAGACCTGGTCGCCCCGCACGTGGATCGTGCCCTCCCCCACACCATCAACGCAGGCGAAGTGGACAGGCTCTTGCACGAGATGTACGCCTCCCCCAGCACCCCCGAAACCCTGCGCGACCGAGCCATGATGCAACTCCTCTATGCAACAGGTTTGCGAGTCGGCGAAACCGTCGCCCTCAACGTAGGCGATGTGGACTCGGCGGGCACGTCGGTATCCATCATAAGCAGAGGCAAGACACGGCGTGTGCCCATTACTGATAGAACAAGCGTCGAGGCCCTGCGCGACTACCTCCAGGATGGCAGACCGCGCATTGCCCCGAGTGACGACCGCAATGGGGACGATGCCCAGGCGCTCTTCCTCAACCACCGGGGCCAAAGGTTGACTCGACAGGGGTTCTGGCTCATACTAAAGCGATACGCCAAATCGGCAGGCCTGGACGAAATATCACCCCATACTCTGCGCCATTCGTTCGCTGCGCAGAAACTCAAAGGTGGGGCGAATATGCGCGACTTGCAACAAATACTGGGACACGCTAATATTTCAACTACGCAAGTCTACGGACGTATCGGACAACCAGACGAAACCAAGGGCCGACGGTAAAAGCGCCGCGCCCGCAAAACCAACATGCAAAACCAAAAGGTAAGAGGAGAATCCCAAATGGATAGCCAGACGCCGGAAGATGAAGTAAATGGCGGAGTGGATGCAAGCAACGACATTATCGCGGATGAAACTGACGATGAGGAGTACGAAGAGTACGAAGTCACCCGCGAGGAACTGGTTGATGCTCTTCAAGAAGTAGTCGTCAACCTGTCGGAGGGTTTGCAGGGAACCGATCGCGATGCCTATCTTGACGCCGATGACCTGGCCCAAAACGACTGGTTCTATGCAGGCGTTTCTGACGAGCCTGGTATGTACGCCGTGACTATGTGGCGCGCAGAAGGCGAAGAACACGAACTCCGCGTTGATATTGGCACCGCAGACGATGTACACCAGTTGGCGGGCAACTCCGACGAAGTAGCCGCCATCGTTGATGACTTCATCGAAGCAATGAGTGAAGACTTCGATGAAGATTATGACGAGGATGAGGAAGACGAGGAAGACGAAGACGAGGATCTGGAAGAATTCGAAGAAGATGACGATGATGAGGGCGATGAGTACCAGGAAGTAGACGAAGAAGACGTAGACGATGACGAGGGTATCCGCCAGAACGGAAACCGCACTCCCCGCTAAACCCCGGCTCAATACACAAGCGCAAATCGTAGTATAATTCAATCCGGCTGATCGCCCACCCGTGCCCGCAAGGAATAACGGCATCGTGATCAGCCGGATTGTGCTATGCTCTTATCCATCATTACCAATCTCCAACACAACCTCAAGGTCAACTTAAAGCTAGCCCTGCCGATTACTCTCCTGGCCCTGGCTCTGATCACTGTGTCGGTGGCTCTCTTATTAGTGCGCTGGAGCGTGGCCCCTCCTCGCTCGGTCAGCTTTAACCTGGGCGACCCCACAGTGCAGACAAGCCACTTCTATGCCCCTGAACAATCAGATACCAGGGGCTTTCGGTGGAGCAGGTCTGCCTCGGCGATCTCTCTCCCTGCACTTTCCACCAACCAGGTTATCAGCATCACACTCAATCCCGTCCGCACCATCAACGGTGCCCCTGTGCACTTCAGGCTCTCGGTAGGAGATCAACCTCTCGGTAGCTACGAGGTGCAGGCTGGTTGGAACACTTACACTGCCACCGTTGGCCCCGGCCTGAGCCCCGACATACGGCTTGTTATGGATAGCGACACTTTCTACCCCGGCGCGAATGACGCGAGACGGCTGGGCATGGCCGTGTCCGAGGTGGCGACGGCTCCCCTGACGGGACGCGTCGGGTTACGGTTGCCTCCGTTCTCCTGGCTGTTGGTCGCCGTCTTTCTTCCCCTGTGCACTGCTCTCTTCACTCTGCGGCGCTCATTTTACTACGCCATCATTGCCGGTATCGGCGCGGCGTTGCTTCCAACCATCGCCGCGCTGCTGTTGCCTGTAGACCTGTCTCTGCCTGTAATGGCCTGGCTGACGGGCACCGCCACCGCCGCCCTGCTTCTATCCTATCTCTATGGGCTTTTGGGCAAATCGGGCGGCCACACAACCGCAGAAGTTGACGCGGACCAAAGTTCCACATCGTCGATCGTCGGTCGTCTGTCGTCGGCAAAAGAGTTAGGCGCCGTTTCCCTCTTCATCGCCGCGCTGTCCATCGTGTTCACCTGGCCTCTGGTCACAAGGCTGGGCACCGCTTTGCCCGGGTGGCCCGCCGATAACTTCGCTTTCCTCTATAAGATATGGTGGTTCCGCACTGCCCTCACGCACGGACAGTGGCCTCTGCTCGACCCCAACAGCTACGCGCCCTTCGGCTTCGACCTCGCCCAGGGCGAACCCACCCTCACCAACACCCTGCCCGGAGCGCTCATTGGCGCACTTACGAACGACGTGATAGCCTACAATCTGCTGATCCTTGCGTCGTTCGTGATCTCCGGGTTGGGCGCGTATCTGCTGGTGCGCGAGCTAACAAAGAACCGAAGCGCCGCCCTGCTGTCTGCCGTCGCCTTCGCCTTTTGTGCCTACCGCATGGCCCAGATAGCCGGGCATTTGCAATTGACGGGCACGGGCTGGATCGCCCTCTCCTTCTACTTCCTCGAGCGCACGCTCAGGACACACCGCGTAAGGGACGGCGCGCTGCTGGGCCTTATGCTCTCCCTCACCGCGCTGACCGCCTGGTACTATGCCTACATGGTGGGCCTCGCACTCGCTGTATACGCGCTCGTGCGAATCCTAGATCATAGGTCGCAGATCGTAAGCCAGGCGTCCTATCCGGACGACCGACGACCGACGACCGACGACCGACAGCGGTCTACGCCGTCCGCCGTCCGACTTAAGATCTACGATCTACGGTCTACGATCTTAAGACCCCTCCTGGCGGGGGCGCTGGTATTCCTCGTGCTGGGCGGGTTGGCCGCGATTCCTTCGCTGAGGTTATGGGCGCAGGGCGACCTCAGCCACAGCGCGAAGGCCGCGGACGAACACTCGGCAGCACCCCAGGACTACGTTATACCCAACGAGCTACAACCCCTGTGGGGCGAAGCGTCAATGCGCGCCCACTCGGAAGAAAACATTATCGAGACCAATCTATACCTGGGCTTGATAGCTGTAGTGATAGCCATTCTGGGATGGGTGATGCGGAAGCGGCGGCGTCTGCCCGCCAACCCTGCCGGTAGAGCCTGGCTTATACTCATGATCGTGGCGGCTGTCCTGTCTCTTGGTCTCACGCTGCATGGCGCCAACGGGCAGGTGCAGTTCTCCTTTGGGCCGCTTCCTTTGCCGGGCAAGCTGCTGTACGACTGGCTGCCTTTCTACTCGTCCATGCGGGCCTATGCGCGATTTGGCGTGGTAGTGGCGCTCGCCATGGCGGCGCTGATGGGGATAGGGTGGGCACATCTGCTGGCCGCCTGGCAGCGCGAACTCTCCGCCAGTGTGGGACGTGCACGGCAATTCACTATGCTGGCTCTCGTCCTGCTGATGATCGACCTGTGGACCGCGCCCTACTCGTGGGGTACAAGCCAGGTCGAGCCTACAGCGACAGGCAGCTTTGTGGCCTCCCTGCCCGATCCGGGTCTGGTGATGCAGATGCCCCTCGCCGCCTCGCAATCCGGCCCTGCTCTGTTCCAGGAGACCTATTACGGGGCGGGCAAGCCGATAGCCTATGGCTACGACACCTTCGAGCCAATCCCCTTCCGTGACGCTCGCCCCGCCCTCCAGAACTTCCCTGATGATGTGGCGCTGGACGTGCTGCACGGCTGGGGCGTGCGCTATATCGTGGTGAGCGCGAACGCCTACGGCGCCGACTGGCCCGGCACGCTCGACTTCCTGAAGACCAAGCCGCGCCTGCGCCTCCTGCAAACCATCCCCGAAAGTCGCACCTGGAACGTAGATCCGGCGGTACTGGATGCCCAACCTGAACTCCTCCAATACTTTGAGCCGGATACCTTCGCTGTGTTCGAGCTAGAGCGGTAGGTGGGTCATGCGTCATACGCTGTCTACTATACTTAATGACGTAACCCGGCAAGAACGGGACAGATTCTGTGTAGTCCTTTCGGGTGCATTAAGCATGACGTATGACGCATGCCTACCCGCTTGCCCTCGCACACGGATTGCCGTATAATTATCCTTACCAATTAAATATAGCGTAAACCCATGTTTGCAACGCCAGGCGTTGAAAGAGAAGAGTAACCGGCAAGCAGCCAGAGATCGGTGGCCTCTGCGAAAAGCGCGGAGGGTGTGAGCCACCGAATGTCAAACCGGCGAATGGCACTCTCGAGCCGATTGCAAACGACTAAAGTGGGTATGGCACACCGTCATACCAATTAGGGTGGAACCGCGGGAGCAGCGCACCAACCACACGCCTCTCGTCCCTATGCCAAAGTGCAAGGGATGGGTGGCTTTTTTATTGGGAATGACGACGGACGACAGACGACCGACGACGGTACGCGCCGCGCGTGACTTACGATCTAAGATCTACGATCTACGGCTCCCCCGTCGTCGGTCGTCCGTCGTCCGTCGTCAGCAAGAAAGGAGACAACCTTGGCAAACGTAAACGTAACAATGGATATCATCGCCTCGCTCGCCAAGCGCAGGGGCTTCGTATTCCCTTCCAGCGAGATCTACGGCGGCTATTCTTCGACGTGGGACTATGGACCCCTCGGCGTCGAGATGAAACGTAACATCAAGAACCTGTGGTGGCGCCACATGGTGCAACTCCGCGACGACATTGTGGGTCTCGACTCGGCCATTCTTATGTCGCCGCTCATCTGGGAGGCGTCGGGCCACCTCGCAAAATTCACCGACCCCATGGTGGACTGCAAGGTGTGCCACCATCGCTTCCGCGCCGACCAACTGGAAGGCGACCGCTGCCCCGACTGCGGTGGCGAGTTAACCGAGGTGCGCCAGTTCAACCTCATGTTCCAGACCTATGTCGGCCCGGTGCAGGACGATGCCTCTGTGGCCTATCTGCGCCCCGAAACCGCCCAGGGCATCTTCGTCAACTTCTTCAATGTGCAAAGCTCCATGCGCCGCAAGCTGCCTTTCGGCATCGCTCAGCAGGGTAAAGCCTTCCGCAACGAGATCACACCCGGCAACTTTATCTTCCGTACCCGCGAGTTCGAGCAGATGGAGATGGAGTACTTCGTGCGTCCGGGCACCGAGATGGAGGCCTACCGCGAGTGGGTGGACAACAGGCACCAGTGGTACCTCAAGTACGGCCTCAAGCCCGACAGCCTACGCCTTCGTGAACACGACGCGGCAGAATTGGCCCACTACGCGAACGCCACCACTGATATCGAGTTCAAATTCCCGTGGGGTTGGGGCGAGCTTGAGGGCATCGCCTCGCGCACCGACTTCGACCTCAAGCGCCACACAGAAGCCAGCAACAAAGACCTCACCTACTTCGACGAGGAGACGGGCGAGCACATAACACCCTATGTGGTCGAGCCAGCAGTGGGCGTAGACCGCATCATGCTCACCATGCTGCTTGACGCCTACGACGAAGAGCCGGACAAAGAAGGTACCCGCGTCGTACTGCGTCTGCACCCAGAAATCGCACCCATCAAGGTGGCTGTCCTTCCGCTCTCCAAAAAACTGGCTGACGAAGCTAAGAAGATACACGCTCTCGTGCGCCCTGAGCTAATGAGCCAGTACGACGACACAGGCTCCATAGGCAAGCGTTATCGCAGACAGGACGAGATCGGCACTCCGCTTTGCGTAACGGTAGACTTTGACACGCTCGAAGACCACGCCGTAACCATCCGCGAGCGCGATAGCATGGAGCAAGTGCGCGTTCCGGTCGACGAACTGCTCTCGCGCCTGCGTGGCATGCTCAAGCTGGGACTGTAGATCACAGGTGCAAGGGTACTCCCCACATCCCGGTAGGGGGGTACCCTTGCACCCTCTTGACTCTATCGGGTATATAATAGCCGCAGATGAGAGACAAATGGCGAGCCGCCATAGGCATTGACGCCAGCCGCGCCGTAACTATGCAGCGAACAGGCACCGAGCACTATTCGGCCAGCCTTCTGCGCGCATTAGCCGCTCTGCCTTCGGCCCAGATACGCCCTATCGTACTTTATGTCAACTTGCGGGATGTGCATGAGGCGCGGGACGGCCTGCCATTCGCCCTGCCTAACGCCTGGCGTGTGCAGGCAATCCCCTTCCCGCGCCTGTGGACGCACGTGCGTCTCTCGGCAGAGATGGTGGTACATCGCCCCGAAACGCTCTTTGTGCCGTCGCACGTCGTGCCGGTCCTGCACCCCCGCAAAACCGTCGTCACGATCCACGACCTGGGCTACCTTGCCTACCCGCTCGCCCACACCCGGCTCTCGCGGCTCTATCTGCACCTATCAACCTGGTTCAGCACACGCTCGGCCAGCCGCGTGATCGCGATCTCGCAGGCCACCAAACGGGACCTGATCAAGCACTACAAAGTACCTGCGCGCAAAATCTCGGTGATATATCACGGGCGCGATGCGATCTTCCAGCGTGTGCTCGATGAAAGCGCG
>DATINP010000093.1:0-5780 GCA_035474135.1 Chloroflexia bacterium
GCCGAAGGCGCTCTCGACCTCATCGAGGCGGGAGTGGACGCGGTGAAGGTGGGCGTGGGGCCGGGCGCGGCCTGCACGACGCGCATCGTCACCGGCGCGGGCGTACCACAACTCACAGCGGTGCTGGAATGCGCCGCACCATGCCACGAGCATAACGTGCCGTTGATCGCCGATGGCGGTATTAAGACTTCGGGCGACGTCGCCAAGGCCCTCGCGGCAGGTGCCTCGACAGTGATGGTGGGGAGCCTGCTGGCGGGCACCGACGAAAGTCCAGGACAGATAGTGACAAGACGTGGTGGGCGCTACAAGACCTTCCGGGGCATGGCTTCGGTGAGCGCAACGGTGGCTCGCAAGAAGCGCGAGCAGGAGATGGCGGACATGTCTCGCCAGGAAGACGACGAATGGCTCAGCCAGGTAGTAGCCGAGGGCGTAGAGGCGATGGTGCCTTATCGGGGCCCCGTACGCGAAATGCTGTACCAGTTGGTGGGTGGACTGCGGTCGGGCATGAGCTATTCCAATGCCCACAACATTGAGCAGCTATGGCAAAACGCACGCTTTGTGCGCATAACTCCCGCCGGTCTGCGTGAAAGTGGTCCGCACGATCTGGTGCTTGATTGACGAAACGGTCACTCACATGTATTGGAGTCGCGTGAAGTAACGATATGAAGGTGCTCTTTACCCACCAGCTAGGCTCGGGGCATTGGCACCCGCTTGTTCCGCTTGCTCGCACGCTTGAAGCGGCGGGGCATGAGGTGGCGTTTGCGTCATTGCCCGGTGTCGGCCCTACAATAGAATCTAACGACTTCCGCTTTTTTCCTGTCGGGCGCGACGATAGCGCAGAGGAAGTCCAACAGCGCAAGAAGCGAGAGACTACGCTCAGCGCCGAGGAGCAGGCAGACTTCACGCAGAAGCATGTGTTCGCAGGCATCCGAGCCGAGCGCAGCTTGCCCGACCTGCTGAAAGTTATTACCAGTTGGCACCCCAACCTGATGATAAGTGAGAACACCGAATACGCAGGCTGCATCGCGGCGGAGTGTGCCGGGATTCCTCACGCCACCGTCCAAATAACCGCGTTTCGCCCACATGTGATCGAGCTAGTGGCCGCGCCACTCGATAAACTGCGCGCATCGGTTGGTCTTCCCACCAGCCATCCCAGCGAGTTCCTATTTCGCTATCTATTGCTTACACCACGCCCGCCAATATTGCGGAACCCTGATGCCCCGATGCCTCCCACCACGCACGCCTTTCGCTATGTAGGCTTTAATCAATCCGGCGAAGAACGATTGCCCGACTGGGTAGCCCACCTTGGGCAGAGGCCCACCGTCTTTGCCAGCCTCGGCACGGTGTTCAACCACCTGACGCGTATTCTGTCATCCATACTTGAAGGACTCCGCGACGAGCCGATCAACCTGATACTGGCCGTTGGCCGCAACACCGACCCCCTGACATTTGGCGAGCAGCCTCCAAACGTACATATAGAACGCTATATCCCACAGAGCTTACTGCTCCCCTACTGCGACCTGGTGGTCACTCAAGGTGGATCCGGCACTACCATGGATGCGCTCAGCCACGGTCTGCCTATGGTGATGATACCTATAGCCGCCGACCAACCACAGAACGCCCGACGCTGCACCGAATTAGGCATTGCGCGCATGATTGAACCGGGTCAGCAGGTGGGTTTAGCAGAGACTATCCGTGACGCCGTGCGAGAGGTATTAAGCGATCCACACTACAAGCAAAACGCGCAAAATCTACAGAAAGAAATAGAGGGACTTCCCGGGCTGGAATACCCGGTCGCACTGCTGGAACGGCTGGCAGTAGAGCGCCTGCCGATTGTGAGCAGGAGTTAGTTCGACGGCGGATCACGTCTTTACTAACCCCTAACACCTCGCCCTTCGTCCCTTCTCAGCCTCTCAGTTTGTCGGCAATCGTCGCGAAATCTGCGTCGGCCTGGGCGCGTATCCTATCGTAGGCCTCACCCTGTTGTCGCATGATGTAGGAGGGATGGTATGTCACCATCACGTCGCTCTTTTCCATGCCATCAATGGACCCTGGAAAGGCAAACCACTGTCCGCGCTCTACCGTCATCTTGACGGGCCTGCCCATAATGGCTTTGGCCGCCACGGCACCCAGGCAGCATACGATACGCGGCTTGAGGATCGATAGCTCCCCGGTGCGCCAGATGTTGCACGCATTGATCTCAGGCGCCAGAGGCGGACGATTCGACAGGCGACCGCGCTCACCTTTGGTGGGCCGGCACTTAACCGTATTCGTCACCCACACGTCGTCTCGTGCTATGCCTGCCGTCTCCAACAGCGAATTGAACATCTGCCCTGCGCGCCCCCAGAAAGGGTGTCCCGACTTGTCTTCGTCTGCGCCCGGCGCTTCACCTACAATCATCAGTTTCGCATTTGGCGAACCTTCGCCGAATACGACCTGTGTGCGGCCAATACAAAGATCGCACCTGCAACACCTCAGTGCCGGGTCCCGCAACGCCTTGATCTCGGCCTCGGGCCCCTGACCCAGGACAGAGCCGATCGCCTGCTGGTATGTATCCTCAAGCATCTCGGGGTGCGGTTGTAGAATGGCTTCGATGTTGTTGTGTTGGTGTGGCATTGGAACCTCCGGGGTCGTTTCGGGATTTCGAGCTTAGGTTATAATTGATGCGTTAGCAATCATTGTGCCGCTATTTTACAGCATGAGAGGTAAGGTTACATGGCAATCAAACCGGAAGTGGGGCTGTCCAAAGAGACCGTTTACGATGGAAAGCTAATCAAGGTGATCAAAGAGAAAGTCAGAATTTACAACGGCAAAGAAAGGCCCCGCGAGATCGTCGTACACCCCGGCGCTGTAGCCCTCGTCGTAGTGGACAACGACGGCAAGCTGATCCTCGTACGCCAGTATCGCCGTGCAGCAGGCAGCGTCCTACTTGAGATCCCTGCAGGCACACGCGAGCCGAATGAAGGCGCTGAAGCCTGCGCCATACGCGAAACACAGGAAGAAACGGGCTACCTGCCGCGCAAGGTCGAACGCCTCAGCGGGTTCTACTCAGCCCCCGGCTTCTGCACCGAGTTTCTGGAATGTTATCTGCTCACCGACCTGGTCGATAGTAAGCTGGACGCCGACGATGACGAGAATATCGAGATAGTGCGTTTGACGCCGGACGAAGCAGTGGCGGCTATCCGCACCGGCGAGATTTGCGATGCGAAGTCAATCTGCGGCATTTTGCTTTACCGAAATTTGCCAGGTCGTAAGTAACATGCCGGTTGGCTCAAATAGACCCGAACGGACTACACAAAACTTGCCCCATTTAACCGCGCTCACGTCATTAGGATAGTGAGGGGCGTTAAACATGTGACACGTCACTCGCCTATCTCGCGCGCGGCTATATCCTTCCTGAACTGCGCGCCCGCGATCTTGATCCTTGGAAGGTTAGCATAGACTCGTTCTCGCGCCTCCTTCAGAGTCGGCCCGGTCGCAACGACTGTCAGAATGCGGCCTCCGGTGGCAGACAGTTCCATGTCAAACCAACCGATATCGACGCGTTCCGGCTCACGCGAAAAAAAGGTTTGTAACAGAGACTTGCGCTTTTGTGGGCTTAACTCGTCCGGCCGCAGGGGCGGGATGCCGCGCGCCTCGGTTCCTGCGTGGAATACGAGCAATCCCTCGCCCAATTCACTCAGGCCGCTGACAGGCTTCGGGAGCGACTTGCCCTCGGGGTACTTCTCAGAGGCAAGCACTACACCCACAGCCGCCCCCTCTCTCCACTTGATCGGTGTTACCTGGGTCAGGTCACCCCGCGCAACAGCGAGCGCGATATCTTCCAGGGGCGTTTCGAGCAAAGGCAAAAGTACTTGAGTTTCGGGGTCGCCAAACCTGCAGTTGAACTCCAAAACCTTCGGTCCTGCTTCGGTCAGCATTATCCCCGCGTAGAGAACGCCCCTATACGGTATATTCTCGGCGCGCATACCATCCACTGCCTTCTGGATAATGTCGCGCTCAATCGTTCGCCATAGTTCAGGCGTCACACTTTTAGTAGGCGTATACGCGCCCATCCCGCCCGTCATCGGGCCCTTATCGTCGTCCAGCAATAATTTGTAGTCGCACACTGGCGGCATCATTTCGACACGTACGCCGTCCGTAAACGACTGCGCGCTTACTTCGGTGCCGCGCAGGTACTCTTCGAAGATCACCGTTACGTCCGGGTCGTCTGCCGGAAGCACCCCTGTGGCGGTCATCTTGTTAAAAGCCGCCAGCGCGTCCAAAGCGTCATCGCATACAACCGCGCCCTTGCCCGCTGCGAGACCGTCGGCCTTCATGACCAGCGGCCACTTCGTCTCGGGCGACCTCAAATGCGCCTCGATGTTGTCGTGGCCTTTGACCACTGTGTACTCAGGCCCCGGTATTCCGTGGCGGCTCATGAACTCGCGTGCCCACGTCTTGCTCCACTCTAGCTTCGACGCGGCCTGGGTCGGGCCGAATACCGGCACTCCCAGCAAGAGCAGAGAATCGACCACACCATGGCGCAATGGAACTTCCGGTCCAACGATCACAAGGTCAATATTATGGCTGAAAGCCCAACCCGCCAACTGATCGCACTGGCTCTCATTCTCTATCGGCAGGGCGACATTTTGCGCCAACAAAGCCGTGCCACCATTGCCGGGCGCGCAGTAAATGTCGGTCACAAATGAGCTTGTCATCAACTTCCAGACAATCGCGTGTTCCCTCGCCCCTGAACCCACAACTAATACTCGCATTGCTCTCCACTCCCTCTGCTTCTGCTCAGCCGATCCACCTGGCGCTGCCGTAAATGCTGCTGCACCACGCCATCAGGCCGAGCGAGATAATTATGAGTCCTATCACGATTACGCGCCCTTTGCCCCTTACAATCCCAAGCCAGACGATCCCCGGCCACATCGGAAGAACATAGCGGGCCAGCGAAAAGGTAATGTTTGTGCTCAGCGGGTAGATGATGCCCAGCACCAACCACACCCATTCCGAGCCCATGAGCTTCTTGCGCGCCAGCCACGCCCCCGCCAGCAGGATAACAGGCAAACCCAGATCTAGTACGAGATACAGCCTGCTTCCCTGCCCATAATATAACACGGGGTCGTTACTCGCGGGGAAAGCCCCGGTCAGGCTCAGCCACAATTGCGACAGACTCTCCCAGTAGGTTACAAGGAAGAACGAACCCTGGTGGTTCCACCCCTTGAGCATGCTGTCGCTCAGCACGAAAGGACTGCCGAACTTCACCCACAAGAATAGCATGTAGATACCTGTTCCCGCAGGCACCAGGCCAAGCCATAAAGCATCGGGGCGGGTCTCGCGCCAGCGCCACTTCTTCTGTGACAAATACTCGACGGCAAGAACGGGCAGGAGCAATAGCCCAGCGAAACGATCCAGCGAAGCCAACATACCCACCAACCCCACGCACAGCCACCGCCACCGCCAATCGGAGCGCGCCAGTGCAAAGCAGGCCAGGACCAGCAACAGGAATAAACCCTCGGTGTACATCGCCGAGAAGAAGAAGGCGGTCGGAAGAGAAGCCAACCCCATAGCGGCCAGCCCCGCGCCCAGCATGCCCAGCCGGGGAGCTAGCAGGCGTATCAGCAGCACCAGTGCAAAATAGAAGGCGATATTGCTTATGACCAAGGCAGCCGCGATGTACGCGCCCCACTGCGGATTGCCCCAATCCCAGCCGAAAGTTGCCCAGCGCAAGCCCGACGAGAGAGTACGGATGCCGAACGGATAGAGGGGTGCGAAGGCCACGTCCGTGCCTC
>DATINP010000094.1:0-11631 GCA_035474135.1 Chloroflexia bacterium
TCCTCAAGCAACTGGTCGAGGAACTGTTCAGCCGGGCGCTGATGCGCGTCGTCTTTGCCACCGACACGCTGGCGCTGGGGATTAATATGCCCGCCCGCAGCGTGGTCGTCGGGCGGATGTCGAAGTGGGACGGGGTCAGCCGCCGCCCGCTGATCCCTAACGAGTTTCAGCAGATGGCGGGCCGAGCAGGCAGGCGTGGCATTGACGAGCAGGGCCACGTAGTCATACCGTACTCGCCCTTCGTCACCTTCCATGAAGCCCTCAACATCGCCACAGGCCCCCTGCGTCCCGTAGAAAGTGCATTCACTATCCGCTACAACACAGTGCTAAACCTGTGGGACAACACGGGCAGGGCGGGGCGAGACATTGACGCGAACGACGCCGAAGAGGATGATGAACAGCAACCGGATGCGATGCCAACCTCGTCAGGATCGGAAGAGCGTGTGCTGCGGGTGATGCGGTCGTCGCTGTTGCAATTTCAGCAGAGCAGGCGTCTGCGCGAGCTTGAACAAACCCTTGAGGAGGAAGAAGACCGCCTTGCCGAACTGCCCGTGGGCTGCCTGATCGGCTACGAAAACGGCGAGGAACTGCTCGACGAGTACGAACGCCTGGGTCGCATCGTGGAAGAAGCGCGCCGCCGTGAGAAGAAGCTGGAGCAGAACCTGTCGTTCCTGCAATCGCAAAGCCGGGGTTTGCCCTGGCAGCGTCCCGAGCGCGACCAGATTCGCCGCGCATTTCGAACCATGCCCCGGGGCGGAATAGTCCACCTTGAAAACAGGGGCTGGGCGATCTACCTTGGGCGCGGCCTGGGCGCGGTGGTGGGCCTCTTCCTGGAGCTTGGCCCGCAGGGGGCGGAAGCAGGCGAACAGAGGTCGCCACTGCTCGGCGATGTGCTGGCGCTGACCGAGTACCGGCAGATCAACTACCTGCCCGTGCCGCAGGTATCAGTTCCGCTGCCCGATGCGCTCACCACGCTGGCTGTGCCCCCCACTGTCCCTTTGGAGCAACTGCTGGCTGTGGACGAGCTCGATGGCCTGAACGCAGAGGCATCAAGCGCGCTGGAGAAGTTGCCCGACCTGGAGGAGTGGATCAGGGAGTACAGGGCCACGCTCGCCGAAAAGAGCCAGGGCGCGACCGAACGAGCGCAGACGGAGCTAGCCGAGGCGCGGCAACTGGTGCGCGAGAGCGTAGAGACTGAGCGCGCCCACGTCTGCCACGTGTGTAATGTGCGCAAGGAGCACAAGCAGATCCGCAGGCAGCGCGCACGCCTCATGCTCGACCGGGACGCGGCAGAAAAGCGTCTGGACGAAAAGCGCGCCTACGAAGAAACTCGCTTACAAATGACGCTCAGAGGGCTGGTGAACGTCCTCGTACGCTTCAGCTACATACGCAAAGGCGACCTGACCTACAAGGCGAAGAAGCTGGCCGACATCTTCGACTCGAACGCGCTGATGATCGTGGAGATGATTGAGGGGAACTATCTTGAGGGGCTGCAACCCGAGGACCTGGCCGAGGTCTTTTCGTGGTTTGCTTACGACCGCGACGTCGACTTCCCCAATCGTTTGCTTCTACCTCGCTATATAGTGAGTCTGCGCCGCGAACTGGACGACCTGCAAAACGCCATCTTCCAGGCCGAGCGTCGACAGGATCTGCGCCTGACCCCTGGCTACAACCCGTACTTCTACGGCGCGGCTCGCGCCTGGTGCAAGGGAACATCGCTGGGCGACATCCTCGAAGGCGTGGACATGAGCGAAGGTGATATGGTGATGACCTTCAACAAGACGTTGGACGTGATGCGCCAGGTGCGCGATATGTTCAATCACCACGACCCCGAGCACCCGCTGCGCCAGGGGCTTGTTCAGGCCGACAAGATGATGCGGCGCGGCGTGGTGGAGATGGCGAACACGATGGGGTTCGCCCCGGCGGAGGAAAGTGCCGGCGGTGGCGCAGATGGCATTCTGACCACCACAGATGAAGGTTGATTTGCCTGCGGCCCTGCCACATCTACCTGTAGGCTTCCAGTGTCTTCGCCACGATCTGTATGAACGCATCCCGATCAAGCGAAGCACCGCCTACCAGAGCGCCGTCTATGTTGGGTTGGCGCATGAATTCGCCGATGTTGGCGGGAGTGACGCTGCCGCCATATTGTATACGCAATTCCTCGGCGACAGTCTTACCGTTCAACACACGCACATGGTCGCGGATCTGCTGGGCGACGTGGTTTGCGCCCTCTGCGGTGGCTGGCTGACCCGTGCCGATAGCCCAGATCGGCTCATAGGCGATGGTGCATGTCAGTGCGTCCTCAGCAGGCAGGCCGTGAAGCGCTGCGCTAACCTGCTTGTGGATTATTTCGACAGTGTGGCCCGCTTCCCTCTGCTCGTGGTTTTCGCCCACGCAAATAATGGGCTTGATTTTGTGCCGGACTGCTGCCTCGACCTTCTTGCGAACGACCTCATCTGTTTCGTGGAAGTACTGCCTACGCTCCGAATGCCCCAGGATCACATATTCGCATCTACCCGCCAGCATAAGAGGCGAGATCTCACCCGTATAGGCCCCTGAGTCTTTCCAGTGCATGTTCTGCGCGCCCAGTAATAGGGTCGTGCCATTGAAAAGCTCGGCGAATATCTCGATAGATGTGAAGGGAGGGCATATCACAATGTCTACGCCCTCCATCACGTCCAGGTCTTCCAGCATGGAGTCCATCAACGCGAACGCCTCGTCAGGGTTCTTGTTCATTTTCCAATTGCCTGCGATAATCGGTCTTCTCATAGGGATAAGGTGTTAGGTGCGAGGGATTAGGAGTTAGTAAGATTGACGACTGACGACAAGCGATCTATGACGCATGACGCGTCCCGTCGTCGGTCGTCAGTCGTCGGTCGTCAACTCCTCAAGCGCTGCGTCTTCTCTAGCGGCAGAGCGAGCGCGGAGGTTATCGAGCGACCAGATCGAGCGCACGAAGAACAGGTGCACGGCCATGCCTAGCAGCACCAGATCGCGGATTATGGTTGGAGGATCGGCATATTCTTTGCTGAGGAAGTCGCCCACCGGGCCGAGTGCGCCGAGTATTGCCAGGCCGACCGGATTGGCCTGCGGTCCACCGAAGCAGCCGCAATCTATGATCAACCCCCGGATCCACGCCTGTGTCAGCGCAACTGTGAATATGACCATCAATATGCCCGCGATCACGGCTGAGAAGCGCGTGAACAGCCCCAGCAAAATCCATACGCCCAGCAGCACTTCCAGCACCGGCATTCCGACCGCCATTATCTCTATGATGAAACTGGGGATCGGCAGGCTATACTGGTTGATAGCGTACCTCAGGGCAGCGGGAACTCCGACTTTGGCGAGGCCAGCGATCAAGAAGATGCCTCCCAACACCAGCCGCGAGAGCAATGTTGGATAGGGCCCTGTGATGAAGCCGCGGAATCCCGTGCGCTCAGGCATTACGTTTTCGTCGGCTTCCGCGTCATCGGATTCCCACGTGCCGTCACTTGTGGTTATGTCTGCCATCGGAATACCTCCGCGTTTCTTGGCATGCCTAGCTTATTTCAGAAGCCCGTCCAGTATGGCCGTTATCTCGTCGTTCGAAGGCACATGATCGGTGGGCGGTTGATAGACGACCTTTCCGTCCCTGTCTACGACGTAGATGCTGGGGTAGCCGATTATGCCGTAATCCGCAGACGACTTGAGCGTCTTGTCGAAGAGCATAGGGAACTCGACATTGTAGGTGTCGCGGAACCACTTCAGGTCGTCCGTGGTGGCCGGCGATCTATCATCTTTACCTTTGGGCGTGGCATTGATGTCAATGATCTCAACGCCCTTACTGTGATAGGTATCGTACAACTCGTTCATGTCTTTGGCTTTATCCCGGCAGTGGGGGCACCATGTGGCTATGAACTCCAGTACGACAGGATCACCTTTGAACTGGCTCAAAGTATAGGTCTTACCGTCGATCCCCGGCAGCGAGAAGTCGGGAGCAGGTTGGCCCTCGGGCACGGGTTGAGCGTTGCTGTTGATGCCGGCATTAGGGTCTATGGTTATGAGATCGCCCGACGGTTGGGTGCTTGCCGCGACGGTGGTGTTCGTGGGTGCGCCCACGATAGGCGTGTTACTGTCCGGGGGCTGTCCTGCGCTACACCCAAACAGGACCAGCGCAAACAGGCACGCCAGCAAAGTCAAGGGAACTTTGCGCAGCGCATTCTTCGCAAAAATCATGCTATTCACTCTGCTTATCATTGCTTCAAAAGCTCGTCAAGCTTCGCGGCAAGTTCGTCATATGTAGGTAGGGCTGTGGTCGGCGGCTGGTAAGCAATGTTGCCGTTCTTGTCCACGATGTAGACCGAAGGGTAGCTGTTTATGCCGTAGTCGCTCGTAGACTTGAGCGCTTTGTCGAACAGCAGCGGATAGCTGGTCTTAAAGGTATCCTTGAACCACTTCAGGTCGTCTATAGTAACGGGAGCCTTCGATTGCTCGTCGTGTCCGTATGGGGTCGCATTCACGCCCCAGACCTGCACGCCTTTGCTCGAATAGGTATCATTCAGCTTCGTGTACGTGGGGGCCTCGGCCTGGCAGTGTGGGCACCAGGTAGCCATGAATTCCAGTACGACGGGGCTGCCCTTGTACGCGCTCAGGGTATAATCCTTGCCTGTGACATCCTGTACAGTGAAGTCGGGGGCGGGCTGTCCCACGGGAACATGATCGCCGCTCGAAGCACCCGTAGCGCCCGAATTCAGACCCACGGGTGGGACGGTTATGGCGCTCAGGACTATGAAGCCCACCACGAGCACACCGGCGAGTATGAGGGCTATATCCAGCGGTCGCAGTCTAAAACCCTTCTTGGCCTTGGAAGGCAAAGCTCTGGGTCGCGCCTGGGCGGCGTTCTGCTTCTTGTTGCCCTGCATTTTGGCGCCGGGCGGGTTAGGGATGTTCTTTGTGCTGGCACCACCGGGCCGTGATGCTGACATTTGCGCTTGTGATTTACCATTCGCGGGCTTGTTGCGCGGGTCGGTGGCTTTGCTAACCTCTTGCTTACTCATTTTCACCTCTATCCTCTAAAGTAGTTTGATTTAGTGGGCGGATCGTACTTCTATTATAACCGACGCGGTCATAAGCGCGTAGACGCTGCGTCTGCTAATTTACCTCTCGGCGCGCTGCATAACGGGCGTTGGCGCGCAAGGGCATACCTTTATGATTTAGGGTTAGATCTTGTTATTGAGTGCTGCCACACCGGGCAGTTCGCGGCCTTCGAGGAACTCCAGCGAAGCGCCTCCGCCCGTAGAGATGTGCGTCACCTTGTCGGCGAGACCCATCTGCTCCACCGCCGCCACTGAGTCGCCTCCGCCCACGATAGTGGTAGCACCCTGCTCGGTGGCGTCAGCCATAGCTCTGGCAACCGCGAGAGTGCCCTGGGCGAACGGCTCCATCTCGAATACTCCCATCGGCCCGTTCCAGATTACAGTCCTGGCGTTGCGGATCGTCTCTGCGTAATCTTCGGCGGTCTTTGGACCAATATCGAGGATGCGCCAGCCGCCGATTTCGGGTACCGCGTTCACTTGCACCACCTTATGAGTGGCGGTCGCGCTGAAGTCGTCGGCTATTACTACGTCGTGGGGTAACATGATCGGGATTTCTTTAAGGTTGGCTTGCACTGCTAGCGCTTCGGCGTCCTTCAAGCGGTCGTTCTCCACAAGCGAATCGCCTATCTGGTAGTCCAGAGCCTTGAGAAACGTGTTCGCCATACCCCCGCCGATGATGAGCGCGTCAACCTTGTTCAGTAGATTGTGGATGACTCCGATCTTGTCCGATATTTTCGCCCCGCCCAGGATTGCCACAAAAGGATGCTCAGGGTTATCCAGCGCCGCGCCCATCACGGCCAATTCACGCTCCATAAGTAGACCCGCGACCGCAGGCAGGTAATGTGCTACGCCCTCGGTCGACGCATGGGCGCGATGGGACGACCCGAACGCATCGTCCACGTAGATGTCAGCTAACTCGGCCAGTTGGCGCGCGAAATCGGCGTCATTGGCCTCCTCCTCAGGGTGGAAGCGCAAGTTCTCTAGCAGTAGCACTTGGCCCGTCTGGAGGTTATACGCCGCCTCGCGCACCTCAGGCCCCACGCAGTCATGCAGGAACTTTACCGGAATATCTGGCCCCAGCAATTCCTGCAATCGCGCCGCAACAGGCGCAAGGC
Source organism: Chloroflexia bacterium (assembly GCA_035474135.1). Lineage (GTDB taxonomy): Bacteria > Chloroflexota > Chloroflexia > QHBQ01 > JADMIH01 > JADMIH01. The sequence goes on from DATINP010000094.1 coordinate 6,191, forward strand.
TATATTTGGGATTGGGCTTGCCTTTTGGCCGTCCTAGATGGGACATGAGAATAATAGCCGCTCCATGCTCGAGCAGATACTCGATCGTGGGCATGGAAGCCTCAATGCGCGTGTCGTCAGTGATCTGTCCGGCGTCGTCAAGAGGTACATTGAAGTCTACCCGCACCAGCACTCTCTTACCCCGCACAGGCACATCGCGTACTGTCAGTTTGTCCATTGGATACGCTCCTGTTAGGTCAGGACTGACCGCCGACGGCAGAGGGCGGACGGCTGTAATGCGCTCCCCGCCGCCTGCCAGCTGCCGTCCGTCTCCTTACGCTCCCTTCTCGGCCATGTAGCGGGTCAGGTCAGCGACGCGGCAGGCATAGCCCCATTCGTTGTCGTACCAGGCAATCACCTTTACGAGATTATCGCCTATCACCATCGTGCTCAGGCCATCCACTATCGATGAATGGGGGTCGCCCTTGAAGTCCATGCTGACCAGCGGTTCCTCGGTGTAGTCGAGTATGTCTACCAGGTCGGTTTCGCTGGCTTCGATTAAGGCGCCGTTGACGTCCTGCACGTTAGTATTCTTTTCAACCTCGGCTACGAAGTCGATGATGGACACGGTGGGTGTGGGCACCCGCAGAGCGAACCCATCGAACTTACCTTTAAGTTCCGGGATCACCAGTGATACGGCCTTAGCGGCCCCTGTGGTGGTGGGGATTATGTTGAGGGCAGCGGCTCGCGCCCTGCGCAGGTCTTTGTGGGGGTAGTCGAGAATAACCTGGTCGTTCGTGTACGAATGGACGGTGGTGACAAAGCCCTTGACGATACCAAATCTCGCCAAAATAACTTTAGCGACGGGCGCGAGGCAGTTGGTGGTGCAGGAGGCATTCGACACGATAGTGTGGGCGCGTGGGTCGTAAAGCTCGTGATTTACGCCCATTACGAGGGTGATGTCCTCGCCCTTGGCGGGCGCTGTAATAAGCACCTTCTTCGCGCCACCTTGCAGGTGCATGCGGGCCTTTGCGGCGTCGGTGAACACTCCTGTCGACTCGATAACGATTTCGGCGCCCAGGTCGCCCCACGGGAGCTTGGCCGGGTCGCGCTCGGCGAGAGTTCTGATCTGTTGCCCCTCTACAATGATAGCGTCTTCAGTGGCTGACACATCTCCGTCGAACGGACCGTAGTTGCTATCGTATGCCAGCAGGTGGGCGAGAGTGTTGTTATCTGTCAGGTCGTTTACCGCGACCACCTCTATCTCGTCAGGGTAATAGTCCCTCAATGCCTTGAATACCTGCCGCCCGATGCGACCGAAGCCGTTGATGCCAACTTTGAATGCCATTGGTAGCTCTCCTTTCTTATCTGCGTACGGATTAGAGATTGGCGAAAGGGGTATCAGAGGGCCTTTGTCAGCGACCCTCGATCTTCAGCGCCTGAGGCGGCTGTCCCATTTCTGTTTTCGCGCACCCGGTTCGTTGTGCTGTTCTTACCTCCTGCTGTCTCATACAACTCCATGACAGCAGTAGCCAGTTTGGCCGGGTCGTGCCGCAACGGATTGTCGTCGCGCACTACATCAGCCGGTACAAAGTGTAGTTTTGGGAAGCGATTCGTGGCGCTTTCGTCGAGTTTTATAGCAGTGACATTCCACTCGGGCTTGATCAGCTTTTCGCTCTCCAGGTTGGAATTATAAATGACGTAGTCGAACAATCCTGGCCCAATGTGGTCCTGGAGAGCGCGTACGTGCTCGATAACACCGAAACCGTCAGTTTCGCCGGGCTGGGTAGCCACGTTGCATATATAGACTTTGAGGGCGGTGGTGTTGCGCTTCACGGCTCGCGCTATATCCTCAACCAACATGGGGGGCATAATGCTTGTAAAAAGCGAGCCGGGGCCGAGCACTATTATCTCGGCATTGAGTATCTCAGAAATGGCTTCAGGGTAGCCAGATGCGTGCGCCGGACGCATGAATACGCGCTTCAGGGGTACTTCGGTACGGGGAATGACCGATTCGCCGCGCACAATATCCCCATTCTGTAGCTCTGCATACAGCTCAATATTCTCGAGTGAAGCCGGCAGGACTTTGCCGCGAACAGCCAGTACACGAGAGGACTCGCTTATGGCTTGCTCGAAGTTGCCCGTTACGCCGGTCATGGCCACAAGATACAGGTTACCGAAGGAGTGGCCTTCCAACTCACCGGCGCCCTCGAACCTGTACTGGAAAAGCTCCATCATCAATGGCTCGACATCGGAGAGGGCCACGAGGTTGTTGCGGAAATCACCGGGAGGCAGGATGCCGAGGTCCCGCCGCAATCTTCCGGATGAGCCGCCATCGTCCACCACGTTTACAACAGCGGTGATGTTGTCTGTTACTTCCTTGATGCCGCGCAGCAGAGTTGGCATCCCGGTGCCACCACCGATGGCCACTATACGCGGTCCGTTGGCGTTGCGCGCCTGGCGCATGAGCGCGAACACGGGCACGCCGAGAGGCTTGCCCCTTGCGGCGGCGTTCCTGGTTGCACGGCTAATGCCCAGCGCACCCCACATAAGGAAGGCAAGCCCCACCACTCCTACCAGGAGCTCGCGCCAGGGGTGCGGAATGAATTGGAGCGTGGCGAAATAGAGGAACGTGGTACCCGAGTTATCGACTACGTACATGCGATAGAGGTTGGTGATCCACATTGCGAGGCCAACAGCCAGCACGGCAACCCCCGCCGCGAAGACCACGGCCCATCGTCGAAAGCCATATCCGCTAGGGAACCATCTATCCATGTACCGGTTTGTCCCTCTCTCAGCGATAATCGCAGGTTGCCTTTAAGACCATTTCCTGGGCCACCACGCCCGTCCCGCACCACTAGCTATTATACCTGAGGTAGGATGTTATCACAATCGAAATGACCTGGGAACTGCCGCGCGTTGTGCGTCATAATCGGGTCAACTAAAATAGACCCGTTTGGACTACTCAGAACCTGTCCCATTTTGGCCCACCCAGGTCATTAATATAGTACTTGACCTATCGCATACGGGCTTCTACGAACTACGCTCTCCGGCTTTCGGCGGGCGCAGGGGAGGCCGCGCGCACGTAGGCCGCGATCTCTTCTGCTGCCAGGTCGTCGGCGTTCCAGCCGCCAAGTGAAATGAGCTTGATGTTGTTGGCCTTCACGATGGGGTCGACCTGGGCGCGAATGTCATAGAGGGTATTTATGCCGTCGGCTGTGAACGAGGCCGGGATACAATAGATGGTCTTGCAGCCTGCCGCTACCAGGCTCTGGAGACTTTCGGCTACTGTCGGGCTGTGCCTTAGCCAACCTATCGCCGACTTCCTCTCTTCGAAGCCCAGGCGCAGGATCGCATCGCGTACTCGCCGCAGGAAGTTGGACTCTTCGGAATAACGGGCCGCCGCAGCCTTGCTCGATTGTATATGCCCGCGCCCTACAAACAGGATGCCCACTTCGGCTGTGTCCGGACCTGTGTGGGGCAGGGCTTCTATCATGCGCCGCACATAAATCTGGGGTAGCAGTTGCGAGTCCCACATCGGTTCAGTCCGGCGCACACTTACCCCATACATCTCCGGATTGGCGCCGTCGTAAAGGTCGCCCGTGGTGAAGGCATCGGGCGGGTCTGTTACTCGCAGATGGGCGATCACGATGCGCCGGGCACCTTCCTTGATCAGGGCGGCCATTTTCTCCCCCAGCTCAGGCTCATCGCTGTAGAATGCTGCCGTTACTCTGTTTGCGTTGTCGAGGCGAGATTGAACCTTGCGAGCCAGTTCGATGTGAGACTCTCTGTACGGGCTAGGCCCGATCGATTGATACTTGCTCTTGATGTCTCGCATATAGAACGGCCTTAGCAACAAAGGCGGCACGTCTACTGCATCATCCGCAAGTTCCAACCTTCTGGCTGCATGGCGTGTGTTGTACTCAGGCGGCTCGCCTGGCGCCAGCAGGATAACATCGGTGCGCTCGGCCGGTTCGACTTTCAGGATCGATGTGCCTATCTCCGTTCCGGGTTTGCGCCTACTGTTCGATAGTACCGAGAACGTGGTCAGGGCGTAACCAAGAGTAATAGCGAGGATGAGGAGGACAATTGAGTTGGCTAGCCCCCCGGCTATGTCGTCCAACATGCTCACAGACCCAATCGCTCCCAGGACTGCGGTCAGCAGTAGCAGAGCAAGCACGATCGTGAACGACGTTTGTTGCTTGCGGTTGGACATCAGCACCAGGCTGAACATCCCCCCACTCGCCAGCCCCATAAAGACAACCAGCGCTATGCTAATGTTGAACCAGGTTGACAAGTATCCCTCGGTAGTCGCAGTTATAGCAGTGTGTACTGCGGAACATTATAGCATGAAGAGCCAACCGGCGGGGCGCTGGACGAGGGGTTAGAGAGACGACGGACGGCGAGCCTGCGTCATGGCGGCCGCCGCCTGTCCATGGTCGACGCTTGAACGCCAGAAGGAGGATGCATATAATGGCATTTATGATGAGCAGATCTCGGCGCGCAGGTAAGGTTCCTGTGGCACAGGCGCAGGCGGGCTTGCCTGTGGTCAATTATTACTTGCCGCTGGTTATCACCCTGCTGACAACCACCTTGCTGTTCCTGGTGATAGCTTTGCTCACTTCTATCTCATTTGCCAACGTTGCACGAGCGCTTGCACCCCAAAAGGGCGACCCACTCAATGCGCTGCTCAGTTGGCCCGGACTTTCCGGCCTGAGCCGGCTGCTCACCAGCGGAGATAGCAATTCGGGCAGTTTAGCAGGCAACGTGTTCTTCTGTGGCATAACAGGCATCATCGGGCTGGCGTTGACCCTTTATTTCCTGTGGGCCATCATAAAGGTTGTGCGCGACCTCATAACCCCCATGCACTACACACGCGGCACAATTGCAGACAAGCGCACGATAGCAGGCAGGGTGGCCGGAGATTGGATAGGTGTATTACCCTCCTACGTAGGACCTGATATCGCGCGGGCTACGCAGATATCGGATGAGCAATCCTCGGCTTCGGCTGACCGTTCGCGCATCGTGAACACTCGCAGCACACCCGCGCCCCGCCCACAACCTCAGACGCGCGGCGCTTACCTGTCACCGGGGCGTATCTCAGTCCAGGCAGCGCCCGTCGTCACCGCCTCCGATCTCGCAGACGAAAAGCCCGCCCACCGCGCGGTTTTTCGTATTGACGCGGGCGCTTTTTCGCAGCTTCATGCCGACGAAGAAGTGCTTGTCGCCCATTCGCGCTTCCTCGAGCATATTTTCTACGTGGCACATTTGCGTGACGGCGAGTGGGAGTCTTACAAGAACAACGCCCTTATTTAGAGCAGGGCCTTTATCACTTTCAACGCGTTGTCTACCCGGGATAGCACTTCGTCGCGCCCCAGGATTTCCATGCTCTCGTAGAGTGGCGGTGAAACGTTACTGCCCGTGACGGCCACGCGCAAGATCATGAACAGGTCGCCTGCTTT
>DATINP010000095.1:0-3181 GCA_035474135.1 Chloroflexia bacterium
GGTGAGCGTGGAGCAAGGTCGCCCATGAAGATTCGCTCGATCTCGACCGAGTCGCGGGTATCAATCATGGAGAGAATTCGAGATGCAATTTCCATAGTCCTGGCGTAGCGCGCACAATCGTACTCGTCATGACGTGTGTTCGCCCAGAATAGCCCGTTTTGGCGGACTGCCCGCAAGTCGTCTGCGATCTCTATCAATCGCCGGACAGTATCATCTTGCATCAATATCCCTCCGTCGTGTAAGCTAAAAACGAGATCCAACGACTGCCCAGGTGGCTCAAGAACAGCCCACCGCCTGGTAAAGATCCCATAGAGGAATTATATGCCAACCGTGCTGGTCGCAACTACGAATCCAGGCAAACTGAGGGAATATAAGCAGATATTCGCGTCCGTGCCCTCCGTTCGGGTGGCTTCGCCCAACGACCTTGAGGTGTGGATAGAAGTGGCGGAAACGGGCACGACCTTCGCCGAGAACGCGCTACTGAAAGCCCGAGCGCTGCATGCCGCTCTCCCTCCCGACTTCCGCCCGGATGTTTGGGTGCTGGGCGATGACAGCGGCATCGAAGTAGACGCTATGGGGGGTGGCCCAGGCGTCTACAGCAACAGGTGGGCAGGCCCCGACACTACCGCCGAACAGCGCAACAACGCCTTACTGGCGCGCCTCAATGACACTCAGGATGACCAACGCACGGCCCGCTTCAAATGCGTAATCGCACTAATAGATCCTAACGACAAGGAATACCTCTTCGAAGGCGCGGTCGAAGGACGCATAGCCCGCGACATTCAAGGCTCCGGCGGCTTTGGCTACGACCCTTTATTTGAATTACCCGACGGCAGGCGCATGTCCAACCTCACTCCCGACGAAAAGAACGGCCTCAGTCACAGGGGCAGGGCCGGAGCACAGGCTGCCGCCCTTCTCAGCCATGCTTGACCTGAATCGGCTGTACGACGAGCGCGTGGTCTACTCGATCCCCGGTATGGAGCAGGCGCGCGTGCGTGAAGGTCTGGTCTACCGAACGCTAGCAGACGGTGAAGAACTCAAGCTGGACATTTATTACCCAGCGACCTACACGCCGGGGGTGCCTCTGCCCACCGCAATACTCGTACACGGCGACTGGCCCGCGCACATCATCAGGCATTCGAACGACCTGGGGGTTTACGTGTCATGGGGGCAGCTAATAGCCGCATCGGGGGTGATCGCGGTCAATTTCAACCACCGCTCTACCGAGCGCCTCACCCGTGTAAGCGATGCTGCGAGCGACGTAGCCCAGCTACTCGGCTACGTGCGCTATAACGCCGAAGCGCTAGACATCGCGAGCGACAACCTGTGCATCTGGGCTTTCTCGGCGGGCGTGCCACTTGGGATGTGGGCTGCGATGCACGACACACCCGACTATGTGCGCGCCATAGTGGCCTATTATGGCGTGATGGACCTTAATGAAGTGCGCGAGGTGCTCGATCCCCTGATACCCGAGCAAAACCTGAATGACTTTTCGGCTCTGCACTACCTCGAGGAATATCAAGGCAAAATCGCACCTATGCTCATCGCGAAGGCAGGGCTGGACAGCCCACAACTGAACGCGAGTATTGACCGCTTCGTGGCACAGGCCCAGGCTCTGGGGGCGCCCGTTGAACTCCTGGTTCACCCACAGGGGAGGCACGGCTTCGATGTGCTGAACGACGACGCGCGTTCGCGAGAGATCATCCAGCGCACGCTCGACTTCGTGCGCTACTCGCTCGGCACGGTGTAATTCTCGATTATGTGACTAATGACAGTATCGTAGGTGCCATTCTGGTACGCATCTTCCGTGGTAGCCAGCATCAGCATATAAAGGTGCTGCTGGTGAGTTTCAACGAATGCCTGCGCATCCCATTGCACGCCCTCCACGTCGAACTTGAAGTCGATGCGGTAGCTGCCGTCGTTTTGCTGCACTTGGTCACTTTCTATGTAGTTATCGAAATTGGCCGTGAACTGCTCGCTCGCTAGCTGCACCAGGTCCTCGTTGGTCATATCACTGCCCAACCCCGAGTACGTTTCCTGAACGAAAGCATCGCCTGTTGAGTTGGAAAACTGGTAATTTGGGTCGTCCACGTTGACCGACCAGTCGGATGGGTACTCAAGGGTCCAATCGCCTTCGGGGGCCGCATACAATGTGTATTCAGTATTGTCTATCTCAGGGGTGGGGGTGTCTTCAATAAAAAGGTCGCTGGGGATGGGCGTGTCCTCGCCAAACACTACCACCTCGGTCGGCGTTGGTCGCGGAGGCCTGGTCGGGTGGGGACGTACCGCTTCAACGGTGGCGGTGGGCCGGGCGGGAGCCGCCGTAGGCTCGCTGGAGCCGCAAGCAGACAGCAAAACCACCGCGCTGCAAAAGAGCATCGCCATGAATGCGCGTTCTATTTTTGCGTAAAGAGAATTGCGAGGCAACATAAGTAACCCTCCACTCTGAAGCAATTATTTGCACAAGTCTATCCTGTTCTGGTTCTGCTGTCAAGATTGTGTGTAACGCGTGGCACCCTGGTTTGGCGCTAAATCCCTCACGTAACACCTGTCACTCGTCAGATTGAACTCTCTCGTTCCCGGTGCTATATTGAGTTGGGCGAATCCAAACGCGCTGCATCCATCTGCAATATACCAGACCGTAAATACCCGGCAGGAGCAGATAGATTGGACAAGCCCCGGAACAGGAGAACTTCTATGAGTACAGTCAATTCCAAAGATGGAACGATCATCGCGTTCGATGAATCAGGTAAAGGACCTGCCCTTATCATGGTAGGTGGAGCGATGGTACAACGAGCAATGGACATGTCGGCTACGCAGTTACCGCAACACTTCAGGGTGTTCAACTATGATCGCAGGGGACGAGGTGGCAGTTCTGACACACAGCCTTTTGCGGTCGAACGCGAGATCGAAGACATCGAAGCCCTCATCAACGAAGCGGGTGGGTCGGCGTATCTGTTTGGTATTTCGTCCGGTGGAGCGCTTGCCCTGCAGGCAGCGCTGAAGCTCGGTAGCAAAGTCAGGAAACTTGCCCTGTACGAGGTTCCGTATAATGATGACCCATCCGCCCGACAAGCATGGAAGGACTACAGAAAGCAGCTAAACACGTTGCTTGCCGAAGGCCGTAACGGAGATGCTGTAGGCCTATTCATGATGTTCGTGGGTATGCCGGCTGATCAGG
>DATINP010000096.1:0-4701 GCA_035474135.1 Chloroflexia bacterium
GCAAGCGTGTCCCATAGAGAGAGCACCCGCTGTACAGCCTCCGCGATAGGATGCACGGTTGACAGCTGCGAGCCTATATGAACATGAAGCCCGATAGGGTGGAGGTGGGGTGAGCGCGCCGTCAATCTGATCATGTCCAGCGCCTGCAGGGGCGCGACGCCGAACTTGTTCGCGTGGGTGCCTGTGGTGATATAAGGATGGGTGTGTGCATCTACGTCGGGGTTGACGCGTACTGCTACATGCGCAACCGTGCCCATCCCATCTGCGACCGATTCGAGGGCGGTTAGCTCACCCATCGACTCGACGTGAAACGCATACACACCTTCCTGCAGGGCCTCGGTCATCTCGCGTCGGGTCTTGCCCACCCCCGCGAACACGACTTTGTTGGCGGGAAAGCCCATGCGCCGCGCAAGGTAGATCTCACCTCCCGATACTACGTCGGCTCCCGCGCCCCAACTCGCCAACAGCCTGCCGATAACAGGGTTGGCGTTGGCCTTCAGGGCATAGCAGATTGTGACGCGTGAAGCTACGCCCTCCATCGCGGTCTCCAGGCGATCGTATTGTGCGCGCAACACGGCGGCACTGTACACGTAGAGAGGAGTGTCGAACTGCCTGGCAAGCTCGGCGATCGGCAGGTCCTCGACGTGTAGTATCCCGTTCCGGTAGTGAAGCGCGGTGTTCAATGGGTGCATAGCTGGCACCTAATTTGCTTGAGCATATAGAGAGTATAGAGTTGTCCGGCCGGATGGGCAAGTAGGATTATGTGGGCGCAACATCTGTAGCCGCCCGGCAGTTTCTTGCGGTATACTGGGCACACCGGCTGATAGTCATCAGGAGGGGTCATGCAAAGCGAGCAGGCACGCGCGGGGCGGCACGTAGCTGTCATGGGGACGGGTAGTTGGGGCACCACTTTGGCCATCCTGTCGGCGCGGCAGGGTCTGGCCGTATCCTTGCTGGCGCGCACTGAAGCCGAAGCCAACCTCTTGCGTGAGGCCGGCGAGAACACACGCTTTGTGCCCGGCTATCCCTTCCCCGAAAGCCTCACCGTGACCGCCAGTGCCGAGGAAGCGCTGCGCGACTGCGAAATGCTCCTCATGGTCGTGCCCTCGCAGACGATGCGCGACAATATTCGCTCTCTGAAGCCCTATCTCGGCGGTATGAAGAAGGAAGCGATCGTAGTGAGCGCGGCCAAAGGATTGGAGCTTGGTACCCTGCTCAGGATGACCGAGGTGCTGGGTGAAGAACTAGGAGCGGGGTGGGAGGAGAGGCTGGCCGCCCTTTCGGGGCCAAATCTCGCTAAAGAGATCGTGGCGAGTAAGCCCGCTACAACGGTAATCGGCGCCAGTCACCTGGAGACCGCCCAGCACGCCCAGGAACTGCTGACAGGCGGACGCTTCCGCGTATATACCAACCCCGATGTGATCGGGGTAGAACTTGGGGGCGCGCTCAAGAATATCATCGCGGTAGCGGCCGGGATGGCTGATGGCATGAAGGCAGGTGACTCGTCAAAGGCGGCCCTGATCACGCGCGGCCTGGTAGAGATTGGCAGGCTGGGAGTGGCGGCGGGCGCATCTCTCTTTACATTCGCAGGGCTGGCCGGGCTGGGCGACTTGATCGCCACCTGTGCTTCGCCCCTGTCGCGTAATCGCACCCTCGGCGATCTCCTGGCACAGGGTCATACAATGGAGGAAACCCGCACCATCATGCGCGGGCAGGTGGCAGAAGGCCTCACTACTACGGTAGCCGCTCGCGAGCTTGCCGCACGCCACGGGGTTGAGATGCCGATCACCCAGCAATTGTACGAAGTGCTATTCGAGGGCAAATCTGCGATGCTGGGTCTCAGCGCCTTGCTAACCCGCGAGCCCACCGACGAGTTCCTCTCTCTGGGAGTGACGACGGACGACGGACGACCGACGACGTAACGCTTGTCACCCCGTCGTCGGTCCGTCGTCCGTCGTCATTCTCCAAGGGATTGGAGAAGCTGACCCACCTGCTGAGGAACTACCTTGTATGGGTTGCGCAGTATTATAGTTTGCTCGCGGTGTGGGCCTACCGATACTATGTCCAGGGGCGTCTGTATCAGATGTGAGAGGCGGTCGAGGTAAGAGCGCGCATTCTGCGGTAGCTCCGCCCAGGTACGCGCCCCCGATGTATCCGTTTGCCAGCCGGGGTGTTCCTCGTATTGCGGCTCGACCGATTCAAGTATGGAGATGTCGGCCGGAAGATGATTCAGGTGAGCGTCGTTCACCTGGTACGCCGTACAGACCTTGATCTTCTCGAACTTGTCCAGAGCATCCAGGCGTGTAATGGCCAGTCCCGTCAGCCCGTTCGTCGCGGCCACGTAGCGCGCGGCCACCGAGTCGAACCAACCGACCCTGCGTGGTCTGCCCGTCACTGTGCCATATTCGCCGTGCCCTGCACCACCCTGGTCGCGCAGGAAGGTCGCCAGGTCGCCGTCGATTTCCGTCGGAAATGGACCGGTGCCCACGCGGGTCTGGTAGGCTTTGTACACACCCACAATAGAGCTTAGCTGGTTGGGTGGCGTGCCTGATCCCACGCAAAGCCCTGCGGCCGTGGGGTTGCTGGAAGTAACGTAGGGGTAGGTGCCGAAGTCAATGTCGAGCAGGGCGGCCTGCGCCCCCTCGAGGAGCACCGGACGCTTCTCATTCAGCGCGCGCGAGATAACAAGTTCGGTCGGCAGGATGTGCTTGCGCAGTCTCCCACCCTGTTCTACAAGCTCAAGATAGACGCTATGCAATTCGAGCGGTTCAGCGCCGTACAGCTTGGTTAGTAGCTCATTCTTGATGGGCAATATAGCGGAGAGCTTGGCCAGCAGCGTTTGCTCGTGAAGCAGGTCGCCCATGCGAATACCTGTGCGGGCCGTCTTGTCTACGTAAGCGGGGCCAACACCCCGGCGCGTTGTGCCCAGCGCTCCTTGCTGGGTGTTCGCGCGAGCGTCGTCTTCCAATCCGTCCAATAGCCTGTGGTAAGGCATGATCACGTGCGCGCGGTCGCTGATCAGAAGGCGAGACACATCTATGCCCGCCGCGACCAGTTCATCCATTTCCTGGAGGAGTACAGCAAGGTCGATCACCACGCCGTTACCGATGACGCTGACGGCATGGGTATTGAAGATGCCTGATGGAATCAGGCGCAAGCGGAAAGTACCAAGCTCGTTGACTATAGTGTGCCCCGCATTGGGGCCGCCGTTACAGCGCGCTACCACGCCTGCCTGCTCTGCGAGCAGGTCCACGATCTTGCCTTTGCCTTCGTCACCCCACTGGCAACCTATGATTGCAACTACGGGCAATTGACCCTCCGGGGATTGTATGTAGACTATTTCACCAGGCGCAGGTGATCTCGGCCCGCGTTCTTGGGTGGACGGCCCCGGCGCTTCTGCTGATGTTGATCTTCGGCTCCTGCCGCCATGTCTTCGGCCTCGTTGACTTCATTAGCCTCGGCGGATTGGGCGTCCTTACCGGTTTTTGCTTTGGGCTTGCGGCCTCGGCGGGGTTTCTCGCCTGGCTCGCTCTCGTCCTCATCTGCTTTGGTACCGCGATGCTGACTTTCGAGCCTCGCTTCGATGTCCCACTCGCCAGACAACTTCTTGCGCTCCAACTCGGCTTCCAGTTCAGCCATTTTTGCGGGCAGACCGGGCACGATGTCGATTGCGTCAACAATATTATAACTGTAACCTTGCTCGGTAAGAAAGAGTTGGCGATTAGTAGAAAAGTCCTGATCTTTGGTATCCCTTGTAACCAGTGTGTAGAAGTTGGCTATCGAGCCGTCCTTCTTGGGGCGCAGGATGCGACCCAGGCGTTGGGCTTCTTCCTGTCGTGAGCCGAACGTGCCGCTTATCTGAATAGCTACATTCGCGTCGGGCAGGTCTATCGCGAAGTTCGCTACTTTGCTCACTACGAGCACCTTGATCCTGCCCTGCCGGAAGTCGTCGTACAGCACGTCGCGCTCGGCGTTGGGTGTTTTGCCCGTGACCAGGGGCGCATCAAGCCGGGCCGCAATCCCCTTTAGCTGGCTTATGTACTGGCCTATTACCAGCACCGAGTCATCCTCGTGCTGTTTGAGCAGCTCTTCCAGCACGTCGGTCTTGATAGGGTTTTCTGCCGCGATGCGGTACTTGATGCGGCTGTCCTCGGTAAGCACGTACTCGGCGCGCTCTTCGGGGGTGAGGGGCATACGCACTTCTGTGCACTGGGCGGTGGCTATCCAGCCCTGTTGCTCCAGTTCCTTCCAGGGCACGTCGTATTTCTTCGGACCGATGAGGGAGAAGACGTCGGTTTCGCGCCCATCCTCGCGCACCAGTGTGGCGGTGAGTCCCAGGCGGCGTCGAGCCTGTATCTCGGCTGTGATGCGGAACACGGGCGCGGGCAGTAGGTGGACTTCATCGTAGATGATCAGGCCCCAGTTGTGCTTTGTGAAAATATCGAAGTGGGGGAACTCGCCTATCTCGCCCGTTTTATTGTCAACGCGGAAGGGGCGATAAGTGAGCATCTGGTAGGTAGTGATGGTAACGGGCTTGACCTCTTTTTTGTCGCCCGTGTACTCGCCCACCTGGTCGGCCGTCAGCGTGGTCTTATCCAGTATTTCGGTGATCCACTGGCGCACTGCGATTGTCGATGGGGTGAGGATGAGGGTCTGGGTACCGGCCTGCGCCATCGTGCCCATGCCAACCACTGTCTTACC
>DATINP010000097.1:0-5216 GCA_035474135.1 Chloroflexia bacterium
CGTCGAACGACGCCGGATCCCACGGCAGGGCGTGCATATCGCCGACCCTGATGTCGCAGCCCGGGTTCCGGTCCCGGGCCACCGCGACCAGCCGGGCCGAGGCATCGATACCCGAGCCGGCACCTAATCGAGCCCCTCCTACGGAGTCAGTTTTGGAGGTATGGGCACTTGATTTTAGCACGTTTGTGCTATATAATAAGGTAGATGGAACTTGAGGTACGCATTACTAGATGTTGTGGAAAAGTAACGCACCAAAACCCCTTCCAGACTAAATGTTGTGGAAAACCCTATTGACATACACTATATTGTGTTCTAAAATGATCAATACAACATCTTGAGTCGAGATCGCGATAAACACAAGATGTTGTGTACAGACTAGTTCAGGATAATAACAGATGAAGTGTCCCTATTGCCACTACGAAGATACACAGGTAACCGACAGCCGCATGGCTGACGATGGCTCGGCGATCAAGCGCCGCAGGCAGTGTAAGAACTGTCACCGCCGCTTCACCACGTACGAGCGTATCGAGCGTATAGGCCTCACGGTGGTCAAGAAGGACGGCAAGCGTGAAGAGTATAGCCGAGAGAAACTCTTCAAAAGTATCTCCATAGCCTGTACCAAGCGGCCTATATCGGTTGACGAGCTCGAGGCAACGGTCAACGAGATAGAGGCCGAGCTATTCAGAATGGGCGCCTCCGAAGTGCCCACCGAAGCCATAGGCGAACTCATTATACAGAAGCTACGAGCCCTGGATGAGGTTGCCTACATTCGTTTCGCATCGGTATACCGCAACTTTGCGGATCTCGATGAAATGCGAGAAGCGATGGAAGGTGTAGTGGGTATACATGCTGCCGATGAGCCACAGGACAGCAAGCGGAAAGGGAAGAAGGCCAACGGCGCCTGAACAAGAGTGGCCGGGTTTGCGGGCTATTAGCTTCAATGATGACAGGGAGAAACCAGTGCATATTCCACGACATTTCACAAAAACGGATGATCCATACAGTGATCTAACCTTTGTGCCGCGCACGTCCAAGATCATCAATCCCGACGGCAAGGCTGTATTTTCAGCCGAGAACATTATGATCCCCGAAACGTGGGATCAGGTTGCTCTCGACATCCTTGCACAGAAATACTTCCGGCGCGCAGGTGTGCCCGCCAAACTGAAGCCGGTCAAGGAAAAGGGCGTCCCTGCTTGGCTCTGGCGCTCGGTTCCTGACGAGGAAGCCCTTGCGGCCTTACCCGAATCCGAGCAATATGGTGGCGAGTCCGATTCGCGCCACGTGTTCCACCGGTTGGCCGGCTGTTGGACGTACTGGGGATGGAAGGGCGGCTATTTTTCGTCTGAGGCAGACGCTCGCACTTTCTATAACGAACTGCGCTATATGCTCGCCACCCAGCGTGCCGCGCCCAACTCGCCCCAGTGGTTCAACACGGGCCTGCACTGGGCTTATGGCATAGAAGGCCCACCCCAGGGCCACTCTTATGTTGATGATGCCACGGGCGAGCTCCGCAAATCCTCCTCGGCTTACGAGAGACCTCAGCCCCATGCGTGCTTTATTCAGTCCGTTGAGGATGACCTGGTGAACCCTGGCGGCATCATGGACCTGTGGGTGCGCGAGGCCCGTATCTTCAAGTACGGCTCCGGTACAGGCTCCAACTTCTCCAATATGCGCGGCGAGAACGAAGCCCTTTCGGGCGGGGGCAAATCATCCGGCCTCATCTCCTTCCTGAAGATAGGCGATCGAGCCGCCGGGGCTATCAAGTCGGGCGGAACTACTCGCCGTGCCGCCAAGATGGTGATCGTGGATATTGACCACCCCGATATCGAGAAGTTCATCGACTGGAAGGTGGTAGAAGAGCAGAAAGTAGCCGCACTGGTAGCAGGCTCTATTATGTGCCGCAAGCATGTCAACGCGGTCATGGCAGCCTGGCACGCGCTGGACGCTGCCGCGGATGCAGACAAGCCCGCATTGGAAAAGGCCTACAAGAAGGCGATTAAGGAAGCACGCCTTTCGGGTGTACCGGACGGGTTGATCGCTCGCGGCCTGGCTCTCGCTGAGCAGGGCGACAAGACCTTTGATCTGCCCGTATATGACACCGACTGGGAAAGCGAAGCGTACGCTACGGTTTCGGGCCAGAACTCGAACAATTCGGTGCGAATGTCTAACGCCTTTATTGACGCTGTGCAAAAGGGCAAGAATTGGGATCTGATCCGCCGCGTAGACCGCAAGCCCTCCAAGACCGTCCCGGCCCGCGACCTTTGGGACCGCATTGGCCGCGCGGCCTGGGCAAGTGCGGACCCCGGCGTCCAGTACGACACCACCATTAACGAATGGCACACCTGTCCAAACGATGGACGCATCAACGGCTCTAACCCCTGCTCCGAGTACATGTTCCTCGACGACACGGCTTGCAATCTCGCGTCCCTCAACTTGATGCACTTCCTGAGCGGCGATCCCGACTCGGTGATTGACATCGACGCCTACAAGCACGCGTGCCGCCTGTGGACCGCCGTTCTCGAAATCTCGGTGGCGATGGCGCAGTATCCCAGCCAGGAGATCGCGATGCGGTCATACCTGTACCGCACGCTCGGCCTGGGCTATGCTAACCTGGGCGCAATGCTCATGAAATTGGGCGTGCCTTACGACTCGCCGAAGGGCTATGCGTTGTGCGGCGCGATTACGGCTATCATGACGGGCGTAGCCTATGCTACTTCAGCCGAGATGGCGTCCGAGTTGGGCGCGTTCAAGCGCTTCGAGGCCAACCGCGACCCGATGCTACGCGTTGTGCGCAACCACCGCCGCGCCGCCTACAATGCCGCCGACTCTGAGTACGAAGGCCTGACAGTCAAGCCCTCAGGGATCTCGCCTGCCAACACCCCCGGCGCTCTGCTGGCAGCCGCCAAAGAGTCGTGGGACGACGCACTCGAAAAGGGCGAGCAGTTCGGCTATCGCAACGCCCAGGTGACCGTGCTTGCACCCACCGGCACAATAGGCCTGGTCATGGGTTGCGATACCACCGGTATTGAACCCGACTTCGCGCTTGTCAAGTTCAAGAAACTTGCGGGTGGCGGCTACTTCAAGATCATCAACGGTTCGGTTCCCGCCGCGCTGTCCAACCTGGGATACACAGACGAGCAGATCAACGATATAGTGTTGTACGCCGTGGGCCACGGCACGCTCAAAGACTCGCCGGCCGTCACGCATGATAACCTGCGATTGCTGGGCTTTGACGATGCGGCGTTAGCGCGACTCGAGTCTGCTTTGCCTTCAGCGTTCGACATCGGCTTCGCGTTCAGCCCATTCGTGCTGGGCGAGGAGTTTTGCAAAGAAACGCTGGGCCTCACCGACGATCAGCTTAACGACCGCTCGGGTATTCTCCAGTACCTAGGGTTCTCCAAGACTGACATCGCTGCGGCGAACGATTACGTTTGCGGCACGATGACGCTTGAGGGCGCTCCCCTTCTCAAGGACGAGCACTTGCCTGTTTTCGACTGCGCCAACAAGTGCGGGCGCAAGGGCACACGCTTTATCGTGCCAGCCGCCCACCTGCACATGATGGCAGCAGCCCAGCCGTTCATCACGGGCGCTATCTCCAAGACGGTGAACGTGCCCGCCAGCGCCACGATAAGCGAGATCGAGGATATTTACATGAAGTCGTGGCGGCTCATGCTGAAGGCTGTTGCGCTTTATCGTGATAACTCGAAGCTCAGCCAGCCCCTCAACTCGGCCCTCCTTGTGGAAGATGAGGACGAAGATGAGGAGAGTGCAGGCATCTCGACTAACCAGCGTGTGCTGGAGATCGCCGCCGCCGGGGCGCAGGCTGTGCAGACTTCGTACATAGCTCGCCGCCAGAAACTGCCCAACCGCAGGGCAGGCTACACACAGAAGGCAAACATCGCGGGCCACAACCTCTACATTCGCACAGGCGAGTATGAGGATGGTCGGCTCGGCGAAATCTTCATCGACATGCACAAAGAGGGCGCGGCTTTCCGCTCGGTCATGAACTGCTTTGCTATCGCGTTGTCGCTGGGCCTACAGTACGGCGTGCCGTTGGAAGAGTACGTGGACGCCTTCATCTACACCCGCTTTGAACCGGCGGGCCGTGTGATCGGCAACGACCACATCAAGATGGTAACGTCGGTAATCGACTATATCTTCCGCGAGCTTGCCATCTGTTACCTCGACCGCCTCGACCTGGCCCACCTGCCGGAAGGCGAGCAGTCACGCGGCGACTCGGTGGAGCGACTTGACGCTACCAAGCACACGCCCACGATTGGCCCAGCCACCACCGCCAGCCCATCGCCCCACCTGCACCTCGCTGTGACGAATGGCAACGGGAATGGAAACGGAAACGGTCACGGCCCGTCCAACGGCAACGGCAATGGAAATGGTAACGGTAAGCCCGCCGCCACAATCACACTTACGAACACCGCCGTTATCGCAAAGTCGCCCCCCGCCGATGCTAAGAGCGAAGCGATGGCCGAAGCGCGCCTGAAGGGGTACGAGGGTGAGTCGTGCCGGGAGTGCGGCAACTTCACTCTGGTGCGCAACGGTACCTGCATGAAGTGCAATACATGCGGGGGCACGAGCGGCTGCAGCTAGAGCTAGCACAAAGACTAGGGAGTGTCTGCAAAGTTGGTAAAATATGCTCATGGTACGAAGACATGAGCTAACTGACGAACAATGGGAACGCTTGCAGCGTTTGCTCCCACCACAGAAACCTGCAACGGGTCGCCCAGGCAACGATTTGAGAATAGTGCTAAATGGCCTACTCTGGATAACACGAACGGGTGCTCCCTGGCGGGACTTGCCCGAACGCTACGGCTCCTGGAAGACTCTATCCTCTCGCTTCTATCGTTGGCGTAAGGCAGGAGTATGGGACCGTATTCTCTCGGAGTTACAGCGGCAAGCAGATGCTGAAGGTAAGATAGAGTGGGCCGTCCATTACGTAGATAGCACCGTCGTGCGAGCACACCAGCACGCAGCTGGTGCAAAAAAGGGGACCCAGAAGCTGGCCCAGAAAAGGAAGGCTTAGGCCGCAGCCAGGGAGGATTCTCCACTAAGCTACACGTGCGGTGCGAAGGTGCAGGCAAGCCGGTCACATTCGTGTTGACACCAGGCCAGCAGCATGATGTGACAGTATTCAGGCAACTAATGGAGAGTGGAGGGGTCAAACGTACGGGTAGAGGACGACCTCGCTTGCTGCCAGAGCG